>CAMOGQ010000016.1 GCA_946614165.1 uncultured Lachnospiraceae bacterium | reverse complement strand
CGGATCCCTGCCCCTGCGGAAGCGGCAGGACCTATATACGCTGCTGCGGCAGGGAATGGATACAAAGGCACAGACTGGAGAATGGATAGACTGCGGAAGGCCGCTGGAGGAAACATGATTATTGACGCCAGAGAAATGGAAATGGACAGGGAGGAGCTGCTTTCGGAGCTTTATGTTCTGTCCGCGAAAAAAGAGGAACTGGCACGGAAGATATCCCGTGCACAGCAGGCTGTGACGGATACCGTTTCGGATCTGCTGGACCAGGAACGGGGCGAGGGCCAAGCCGCCTCCGGCCTGCCCGGCGTAGAGATCGTTTCCTACCTGCATGAGTTCGCCGAAAAGAATACGGATGTCAGCGACCTTGCGGCCGCAGCGGCCCTGATCCTGCTTCTGAAGTCTGCCGGAGACAACGCCGGCGTCCTTTCCCTGGAGGTTCCCAGGCAGATGTCCTTTGCGGCTCTGTCCATGCGGATGCCGGATATGATCGGTACGGAGGAGCTGAAAGCCTGGACGGACCGGGTCCTTGAGGCCTGCGGGGAAGAGGAAGGGCTTCCGGAGAGGATCGTCGTTTACTGCACGGATCCTGGCCGGGACGCTCTGTTGGGCAATCTTTTCCAGATGATCGAATCCTATGATACGGGCAGTCCCGAGGGAAGGCTCTCTGCCGTCAGGATCCTCTGCCAGCTTCAGGACTTCGTTTCCCGGAGAAAGAAGGAAAGAGAGGCGGACACGCAGACCATCCGTATTATTCTTTCCGCCCTGCAGAAAGCGGCCGTAAAGGCCGGGGACGACATGACAGAGGAGGCGGTCCTCAGAGCCGGCTTCGAAGGAGAAGGCAAAGAAGACGCAGCCGCCATCCGGGAAGCCATGAAAAATGTTCTGGAGCTGGGGCAGGCTTTTAAGGAAACGGAGCAGAAGTTCGACAGACTTCTGGGACTTTTATGATAAGGGGCGGCGCGGACTTCCGGGTCTTTATCAAAAGGAGTGCCAGAAAGAGCCTTTCCCTGGAGATCCTGCCGGACGGAAATCTCCTGGCCCGGGCGCCCCAGAGGATGCCGGAACGGGAAATATGGGCCTTTATACGGGAAAAGGAAGAATGGATCCGGATCCACCGCAGGCAGAGAATGGAAAGGGAGGCGGACGCCGCTGCCGATCCCCTGTCTCCCGACCAGATCAGGGAGCTGGCGGACGTGGCCCTCAGGGTCCTTCCGGAACGCTGCAGATACTTTGCGGGGATCATGGGAGTAAGCTACGGACGGATCACCATCCGCAATCAGAAGACCAGATGGGGGTCCTGTTCCTCCAGAGGAAATCTGAATTTCAACTGCCTGCTTATGCTTGCCCCGCCGGAGGTCCGGGATTATGTGGTAGTCCACGAACTGGCCCACCGGAAGGAAATGAATCATTCGCCCCGCTTCTGGAAAGAGGTGGAAAAGGTCCTTCCTGACTATCGGCGGAGGCTTCTCTGGCTTAAGAAAAACGGCCCGGAACTGATTTCAAGAATGCAGGAGGGAATGACGGCGGATTGGACTTGATTATGGACAAAGGTAAGTCGTGACTAACTTGCTTTATGGTGTTATTCTATTTGTAAAGTATACAGGAGAGGTATGTCTTTCATCGCTGAGTTGTGCACTTTGTACAGAATTTTCGAGGGCGTTTTTGGAAGTTTGTTACAAAAAAGCCCGATGTTTTTTTCCATTTTAAGAATGGCCGGCAGGTGAAAAGTTTTTCCTGAAGACAGGTATGTACCTCTTTCGGAATTGATCGGAGCAGGGAATGAAAATAGGCTTGTGGGAACTGATAGTGGTCTTTGTGGTTGCGCTTCTGGTGATTGGACCGGATAAACTGCCCCGGTACGCCCAGATGCTGGGAAAGGCGCTTCGGGAATTCCGCAATGCCACGCAGGATATGACAAAGGAACTGAAGGAAAATGTGGTGGAGCCCCTTGAAAAGGCGCAGGAACCCCTGAGGGAGGCCATGGAACCTCTGGAAGAGATGGACAGGGAGATCCGCTCCAGTGTCAGTGACGTGGACAGATCCTTTAAGGATCTGGGAAAGATGAAGAAAAAGCCGGTCACTGAAAACAAGGGAGATAAAGAGGCGGCGCCGGCCGACAAAGAAAGCGCTGCCGCCGTTTCTGAAGATACATCCGAAGCAGATGAGCTGCAGCTGACCGAACCGGTAACGGAAGCAGCCGTATCTGAGCAGCTGTAATAAAGAAATGAGGATTTACGGAAAATGAGATTAGGAATGCAGGAACTTCTGGTCATACTGGCCATCGTGGTAATCGTCTTCGGACCCACACAGATTCCGAAGCTGACAAAAATGTTCGGAAAGAGTGCCAAGGCATTCAAAGAAGGCATGGAAGAAGACGAGGAAAAAACTTCCGTAAAGCCTTCCGATGAAGAATAGGAAAAAAGCGGACAGTACAAAAAAAGGCGGAGAGAAAGCCGGGGAGAAGGCGGAAGACGGCAGCATGCCGCTTACAGGGCATCTGAGAGAGATGCGCAACCGTGTGGCTGTCTGCCTGGCAGTCTTTGCGGCAGCCTTTCTGGTCTGTCTCAATTTCGCCGCCAGGCTGATCACTCTTCTGACGGATATGGGAGAAGCCTATAAATATACCTTCGTATATCTGGCTCCCCAGGAACTGCTTATGTCCTACCTGAACATAGCGCTGATCGGAGGCATTGTCTTTACAGTGCCTGTCCTGGCCTACGAAGCCTATGCCTTTGCCGGCCCCGGCCTGAGCGGGAGAGAGAAGACTTCCTTTCTCATGGCCATGATCTTCGGGGCGGTCTGTTTTCTGGCAGGTGTCCTGTTCGCATACTTCATTACGGTTCCGTTCATGCTCCGTTTTCTGATCCAGTTCACGTCGGAGGTCAATGTAACGGATTCCATCAGCATCGGGGAGTATCTGAACTTCCTGATTACTGTTTTCATTATTTTCGGCATTGTATTCGAAATGCCTGTTGTTACGGTTCTTCTGACCAGACTCGGTCTCCTGAAAGCAAGGTGGCTGAAAGCTGCCCGCAAGGTCATGATCGTTGTGATCTTCTTCATCGCGGCAGTGATCACGCCTCCGGACGTTGTCTCCCAGGTCATGGTGGCGATTCCGATGATCGGACTTTACCAGATCAGCATCGCCCTCTGTGCCCTCTTCGAAAAGAAGAAGGACGGGGAGGAGACATAAGGAGAGAGAGCAGTCTTATCCCGTGAGGGGGAGGATAAAGAACACTTCTATCTACCGCGTTTGACAAAGCCCGCCGCCGGCAGGGCCTGAGGGCAGGTCCCGGGGGAGGGCGCCGTTGTTCTACCGCCGCAGGATGCGGCGGAACTGCAGTCAGCACAGCATTGCTAAAACCAGATGAGTTTCATCTGATGAAAAAAGGGGAACTTATATGAGCTACAAATTCAGGGGTGGTGTACATCCCAATCCAAACAAGGAGCTGTCCAAGGATAAGCCCTTTGTAACCCTGCTTCCCAAGGGTGAAATGGTCTATCCTCTGAACATGCACATCGGCAAGCCCTCCAGGCCCGTCGTCAAGAAGAACGACGAGGTCAAAGTGGGTCAGCTGATTGCTGAGGCAGACGGTTTTGTCTCGGCAAATGTCTATGCTTCAGTCTCCGGCAAGGTAAAGGCCATTGACCGCCGCATGACCGGTGCTTCTGTACCCGCAGAATGTATCGTCGTGACCAATGACGGGCTCTATACGCCTGTGGAAGGTCTTGGCGAGAGGACCGATTACCGTACCCTGACCAAGGCAGAGATCCTCGACAAGGTCAAATGGGCCGGCATCGTGGGTCTGGGCGGCGCAGGCTTCCCGACACATGTCAAGCTTGCTCCCAAGGATCCTTCCGAGATCCGCTGGATCGTTGCCAACGGTGCCGAATGCGAACCCGGCATTACCTGCGATGACAGGCTGATGCAGGAGCATCCCGAATGGGTCGTCGACGGCGTCAGGATCGTTCTGCAGCTGTTCGACAACGCCAAGGGCGTGATCGCCATCGAGGAGAACAAGCCCGAAGCCATCGCGGCCATCGAGAAGGCTGTGGAAGGCGATGACAGGATCTCCGTCCTCCGCCTGGCAGTCAGGTATCCTCAGGGCGGTGAGCGCAATCTGGTCCATGCCGTGACGGGCATGTACATGGGAAGCGGAGCGCTCCCTGCAAGTCTGGGATGTATCGTTGACAACGTATGGACACTGGCATCCATCTACAAGGCCGTGTGCGAGAATACCCCTCTCTTCGAGAAGGGCTTTACCGTGACCGGCGAAGGCGCCAATGCCCCCGGCAACTTCCTGATCCGCATCGGCACTTCCGTGGCGGAAGTCCTGGAAGCGGCAGGCGGCATGAAGGAAGAGACGAAAAAGGCTCTTCTGGGCGGCCCCATGATGGGACTTGCCATTCCGAATACCAATGTGCCTCTGGTGAAGGCCAACAACGCCCTCTATCTGATGACGGAAGACGAGGTCGAGCAGGCTGAGGCAGAGCAGACCAACTGCATCCGCTGCGGCCGCTGCATCCGTTCCTGCCCTATGGGCCTTGCTCCCCAGCAGATGATGCTGGCGGCAAAGAGGGGCGATCTGGACAGATTCATCGCTCTCCACGGCCTGGACTGCATCCAGTGCGGATGCTGCACCTATACATGTCCCGCACGTCAGCCTCTGGTACCCACGTTCAAGCTGTTCAAGCCCCGCGCCATGGCTTACAACCGTGCAAAACAGGCAGCTGAGAAGGGAGGCAAATAAATGAGTATGCTGAATGTTTCTTCATCTCCTCATCTCAGGAGCCCTCATAACACCAGCAGGGAGATGTACAATGTGGTACTTGCCCTGCTTCCGGCAACGGTCTTCGGTGTGTTCCATTTCGGCCTGCACGCTCTGCTGGTCATCCTGATGAGCGTTGTCACAGCCTGCGGAACAGAGTATGTGTTTGACTACATTGCCCGCCGTCCCAATACCCTCTGGGATCTGTCCGCGGTAGTCACCGGCCTTCTGCTGGCCCTGTGCCTGCCTCCGTCGGTACCGCTTTATATCCCCTTCGCGGGCGCTCTGTTCGCGATCCTCTTCACCAAGTGCTTCTTCGGCGGACTGGGCCAGAACTTCATGAACCCCGCTCTGGCAGGCCGTGTATTCCTGCTGATCTCCTTCGGCACTGCCATGATCGACTATTCCTATGACGGCGTTTCCGGTGCGACTCCTCTGGCGACCCTGAACGAAGGCGGGACCGTCAGCGTTCTGAAAATGTTCCTGGGCTTTGCCAGCGGCCACATCGGCGTCAGCGTCGCGGCCCTGTGCGTAGGCGCGGCTTATCTGATCTATACCGATACCATTAAGTGGAAGGTCCCCGCAGCCACCCTGGTGGTCTTCGTGATCATCATGGGCATCGCAGGCCCCGGCCACTTTGCTCCCCTTTACATCGGGGCCGAGCTGGCAGGCGGCGGCCTGATCCTGGGCGCCTTCTTTATGGCGACCGATCCCGTTACCAGCCCCATGACCGGCCTCGGACAGCTGATCTACGGCGGTCTGATCGGCGGCCTGGCAGCCCTGTTCAGACTGAAATCCGGTATGGCAGACGGCATGTCCTATGCCATCATCACCGCCAACCTGATTGTTCCGCTCCTTGACAAGTACATCATCGAAGAGCCCTGGGGCGTCGGAAAGCCCGGCCAGGTCCTTCCTTCCGAGGAAGAAATGGCCAATAAGAAGCCCGGCATTGCCATTCCCAGGTCCGCTCTGGTCCTCTGCCTGATCACAGCCATCGCCGGCGTAGCCCTGGGCGGTGTCTACTCTCTGACCAAGGATACCATCGAAGCCAACCAGATGGCAGCCAACCTGGCGGCCTATCAGGCAGTGGTCCCCGGTGCCGAGAACTTCGCCTATGACGAAGCCATTTCCGCATCTCTGGAGGAAGCCATGGCCGGCGACTATTATGCTGACGGCGCTTACGGCAAGACCAGGGTCAACGAAGTCGTGGCCGGTACCGATGCTTCCGGAAATATCGTTGGCTACGGCCTCTCCGTTACTTCCATGGAAGGCTTTGACGGCGAGATCACACTGGCGCTTGGTATTGCTGCAGACGGCACAGTCAACGGCATCTCCTTTACCGTGATCAACGAGACGGCCGGCATGGGCATGAAGGCCGACGAGCCTGAGTGGAAGGCCCAGTTCGAAGGTGTAAAGGTGGATTCCTTCACCCTCAACAAGTCCGGCGGCTCCACGGCTGACAACGAGATCGATTCCGTATCCGGAGCATCCATTACATCCGGCGCGGTCGTCAACGCGGTCAACACAGGTCTTGATTTCTATCACAACTATATTCAGTAAAGGAGGGGATAGGTCGTGAATAAAAATGTAGAGCGTCTTTATAACGGCATAGTCAAGGAAAATCCCACCTTCATTCTGATGCTGGGTATGTGTCCTACGCTGGCTGTCACCACATCCGCAACCAATGCGATCGGTATGGGACTGTCTACCATGGTCGTCCTGATTATTTCGAACTTTGTTATCTCTCTGTTCCGGAAGCTGATCCCCGATGAGGTCAGACTTCCCGCTTACATCGTTATCGTTGCATCTTTCGTTACCGTAGTTCAGCTGATCATGCAGGCATATTTCGTTGAGATCAACAAGTCCCTCGGCGTATATATCCCCCTGATCGTCGTTAACTGCATCATCCTGGGCCGTGCGGAAGCCTATGCTTCCAAGAACGATCCCGTTCCTTCCATCTTCGATGGTCTGGGCATGGGCCTTGGCTTCACGCTGGGACTCTTCCTTCTGGGTGCCTTCCGTGAGCTGCTGGGTGCCGGCACCGTATTCGGCATTCAGATCGCTCCTTCCTTCTACGAGCCCATCGCGGTCCTCGTAAAGGCGCCCGGCGCTTTCCTGGTCCTGGGCTGCATCATCATGGTCATGAACGCATGGGGCATCTCCACCAGAGCCAACAAGATGGTGGAAGAAGGATGCGCATCCTGCGCAGGCTGCGGCACACCCGGTACGGAAAACTGTGATAAGAAGGAGGAGGTTAAGGCATGAGTCTTTTTATGATCATCATTACGGCTGCTCTGGTCAACAACGTAGTCCTGAGTCAGTTCCTCGGTATCTGCTCCTTCGTAGGCGTTTCCAACAAGATCAAGACGTCTTTCAGCCTTGGTATGGCTGTTATCTTCGTCCTGACCATCGCCTCCGCGGTAGCGAACCTGATCTATACCTTTATTCTGGAACCCTTCAGCCTGGGCTATCTGCAGACCATCGTATTCATCCTGGTCATCGCCGCACTGGTCCAGCTGGTGGAAATGTTCCTGAAGAAGACATCCCCTGCCCTTTATCAGGCCCTGGGTATCTTCCTGCCCCTGATCACCACCAACTGCGCTGTTCTGGGCGTTGCCCTGAACAACGTAACGGACGGTTACAATTTCATCGAGTCCGTCATCAACGGTTTCGGTACCGCAGTGGGTTATACGATCGCCATCGTCCTTCTGGCCGGCATCCGTGAGTCCATGGTCGACAATGACGTGCCCGGACCTGTACAGGGAGCGCCCCTGGTACTGTTCGCGGCTGCTCTGATGGGTATGGCCTTCTTTGGATTCTCAACCCTGACACTGGGCTAAAGCAGGAGGGGAACGAATATGACAATAGTAATCATCACCATCGTCCTTCTGGCAATCGTCGGTATCCTGATCGGTATCATGCTGGTATTTGCCGGAAACAAGTTTAAAGTTGAAGTTGACCCCAGAGAAGCCGAAGTCAGGGAAGCCCTTCCCGGCAACAACTGCGGCGCCTGCGGTTATCCCGGATGTGACGGCTGCGCTGCTGCCATCACCAAGGGAGAAGCTCCCACAAACGCCTGCCCTGTAGGCGGCGCTCCTGTGGCTGAGAAGATCTCCGCCATCATGGGCGTGGAAGCCGGCTCTGCCTCAGACAAGAAGGTGGCCTTTGTCCGCTGCGCAGGTACCTGCGATCTGGCAAAGAGGACCGGAAACTATGTAGGCATCGAGACCTGCTCCGGCGCTCAGGCCGTCCCCGGCAACGGCGGCAAGGCCTGCCAGCAGGGCTGCCTTGGCTTTGGCGAATGCGTTGCCCAGTGTGACTTCGACGCCATCCACATCGTAAACGGCATCGCCGTCGTAGACCGTGAGAAGTGCGTCGGCTGCGGCAAGTGCGCAAAGGCCTGCCCTCAGCACCTGATCGAGATCATTCCCGACAAGTCCATGTATGCGGTCCAGTGCCGCAACACAGAAAAGGGCGTTCTGGTCAAGCAGATGTGCGACGCCGGCTGCCTCGGCTGCGGTCTCTGCACACGCCAGTGCCACTTTGAAGCCATCACCGTGACAAACAACATTGCACAGATCGACTACGACAAGTGCAAGAGCTGCGGACTGTGCGCACAGAAGTGCCCTGCCCACATCATCACACAGCGCTATGAGCGCGTCAGAAAGGCTCCTGCAAAAGAAGCCTGAAGACAGAAAAGCTGAATAAGCCGTATGATGGAATTTCGAAGGTCCCGTTCCGGATTTCCGGAACGGGACCTTTTTCCGTAAACAGCCTGAGGGAGGAATAAGGATGGAACTGGAAGTACTGAACATGGATCTGACGGTATGCACTCTGGCCTCTGCAGAGGACTTTGACCCTGCAAAGGATTTCTTTTTTCTGGGCAGAACGGACAAAGAGATATCCCTGGTCTGCAGGACGGAGGATGTTCCCAAAGGCACTCTGGAGAGGGAGGACGGCTGGAGGGGCTTCCGCATCCGGGGGATCCTGGACTTTTCCCTGATCGGCATTCTGGCCCGGATCTCCGGCCTTCTTTCGGAGGCCGGCATCAGCATCTTTGCCCTTTCCACCTACCAGACCGACTATATTCTGGTAAAGGAAGGGGACTTTGAAAGCGCCCTGGATCTGCTCTCTTCCCGGGGCTACAGGATCCTCAGGTAAAAGGCGGAAGAGAAAAAAGTCTGAAAAAGGGCTTGCATAATCCCGGCAGAAGTGGTAGTTTAAACATATGAACAATCATTCATATGTTTATAAGAAGATTTTGAGAGGCACGGGAAACATGGCGATCGGCGATGTAGACGTCTGCGAATGCATGGAAGTTCATAAGGACAGGGTAGAAAATATTCTTCATCAGATGCCCTCGGAAGACCAGCTCTATGATCTTGCGGAGCTCTTCAAGGTCTTCGGGGATTCCACCAGGATCCGGATCCTCTTCGCTCTTTTTGAGGCGGAGATCTGTGTCTGCGATCTGGCAGAGACCCTGAATATGACCCAGTCCGCGGTATCCCACCAGCTGAAGATCCTCAAGCAGGCCAGACTGGTAAGGAGCAGAAGAGAAGGAAAATCCGTGATCTATTTCCTGGCGGACGACCACGTCAGGACCATCATCGGCCAGGGCTTCGAGCACCTGTCCGAATAATCTGAAAAACGCCTCCTGCCGCTTGACACAGTGGCAGAGAGGCGTAAAATAGTAAATAACATATGAACATTTATTCATATGTTTGAAAATGAAAATCAATTTCATATACGAAAGGGAAAAGCTATGAAAAAGACTTATAAGATCGAAGTGGACTGTGCCAACTGTGCGGCAAAGATGGAGGAAGCGACGAAGAAGACCCCGGGCGTAAAGGATGCCGTTGTGAATTTCATGGCCCTGAAGATGAAGGTGGAATTCGAAGACGGAGCGGACACAGACGCCGTTATGCAGGAAGTCATAAAGAACTGCAAAGTCGTGGAAGACGACTGCGAGATCTTCCTGAAATAAGATTTTCTTCGTAATTTACTTCTGCCGCCGGGTGTCTCTTAAGACGGCTCCGGCGGCAGTTTTACTTAAGTAAGATATTGGATCCGTCCGGTGGTAACTGATATGACTAAGAAACAGAAAAACCTATTAACGAGAGTGATCGCGGCAGGCCTTATGATGCTGGTCCTTGCTCTTCTTCCCTTGAAGAATTATCCGGTCCTGCGCTTTGTCCTTTTTATGGCGCCCTATCTGACCGTGGGCCATGACATCCTGCGAAAGGCCTTCAAAGGCGTGAAGAACAGGCAGGTCTTCGACGAGTGCTTCCTGATGGCGGTGGCGACCATAGGAGCCATGGCCCTGGGGGAATATACCGAAGGCGTGGCCGTCATGTGGTTCTATCAGATCGGAGAGCTCTTCCAGGGCATTGCCGTGGGAAAGAGCCGGAAGAGCATAACGGATCTTATGGATATCCGGCCTGACTATGCCAATATTGAAGAAGACGGGCAGATCGAAAGGGTAGATCCCGACGACGTGGAAGTGGGCAGCATCATTGTGGTTAATCCCGGCGAGAAGATCCCTCTGGACGGCATCGTAAGAGAAGGGGAGTCGGTGCTCAACACCTCGGCCCTGACCGGAGAGAGCGTACCCAGAACGACACATACGGGAGATGAGGTCCTCAGTGGCTGCATCAACATGTCCGGCGTTTTAAGGATCGAGACTACAAAGGAATTCGATGAATCCACGGCTTCCAAAATTCTGGACCTGGTGGAGAATGCCAGCTCCCGAAAGTCCAGGTCCGAGCAGTTCATTACCAAGTTTGCAAGAGTCTATACGCCGGCGGTATGCTATGGTGCTCTGGCCCTGGCCTTTGTGCCGCCCTTTATCCGCCTGATCCTGGGCATGGCTCCCCTGTGGGGAGACTGGATCTACAGGGCTCTGACCTTCCTGGTCATCAGCTGCCCCTGTGCCATCGTCGTCTCCATTCCCTTAAGCTTTTTCGGAGGCATCGGAGGAGCCAGCAGCCAGGGCATCCTGATCAAGGGATCCAACTACATGGAGACTCTCTCAAAAGTAAGAACGGTGGTCTTTGACAAGACCGGAACCATCACCAGAGGAGACTTCGAAGTGGTGGGCGTCCACCACAATACTATCCCCGAAGAGGAACTGCTGGAAATGGCGGCCCATGCGGAGGGCCACTCCTCCCATCCCATCAGCCAGAGCATCCAGAGGGCTTATCAAGGCCAGGTGGACCTGGGCCGGGTGGACCAGGTGGAAGAGCACAGCGGCCGGGGCGTCACGGCCCTGGTGGACGGAAAAAAGGTGGCTGTGGGCAACATGAAGCTGATGGAGCATCAGGGGATCGAGGGCATCGAGTGCCACACTGCCGGCACCATCATCCATACAGCGGTGGACGGGACCTATACCGGACACATGGTCATAAGTGACCGCATCAAGGACGGGGCAAAGGAAGCGGTAGAGGAACTGAAGAAGTCAGGCGTCCATACCACCGTCATGCTGACAGGAGATCTAAAGGAAACGGCCGAAGCGGTAGCCCGGGAAGTGGGCATCGACAGGGTCTGTGCAGAGCTTCTGCCCGCGGACAAGGTCCGGATCGTGGAGGAGCTGCTTTCCCAGGCGGCGCCCGGAGAAAAACTGGCCTTTGCCGGTGACGGTATCAACGACGCCCCGGTCCTTTCCAGAGCGGACATCGGCATTGCCATGGGAGCACTGGGGTCCGATGCGGCCATCGAAGCCGCGGACATCGTTCTTATGGACGACGATCCCAGAAAGATCGGCAAGGCCATCCGGATCGCCCGCAAATGTATCCGGATCGTCTATGAAAACATTTATTTCGCCATCGGCGTCAAGGCCGCCTGCCTGATCCTGGGAGCCCTGGGCATTGCCAACATGTGGCTAGCCATCTTTGCGGATGTAGGGGTTATGGTCCTGTGCGTCCTCAACGCCATCCGCTGCCTGCGCGTAAAAAATGTGTAAGGCAGCTGCCGGCCACAAATGACAGGACTGCGGGTAACATTTCGACACTTTTGTCTCATCCCGCTGCCAGCCTTTGTATTTGCCTAATCGTATATAAGGTAATATAATAAGGGCATGGCAGCGGAAAATATATATCACTGCTGCATTTACAGACTGCCCGGAAACGGGCCTGAAGGAGCAACCCACAGCTGATAATGCCGGAACCTTCCGGGATAGCGGTGGGTTTTCATGGCGCTTTGGAAAGAGCAGAGGATCAGGATGAAGTATTCAGAACAGGAAGTTAGAGCTTTAGTTCATGAAAATCAGAAATTAAAGAAGGCACTGGCTGAAAGTGAGGACAGGGTCAGTCTGCAGCTGTCGCTGTTTGACACCATGGTCACCGGATCGGGAGATGTGATCATTGTGATCGGAACGGAGTCGGAGCAGCCGGATTTTGTTACTTCCAACGTGGAACAGGCTTTCGGCATCCCTCATGAGGAAATGTGCGAGAATTACCGCCGCCTCTTTGCCCTGGCCAAACAGACGACCCGAAGCATCACCAGGGATGATCTGTCACGGATCCAGCCCGGAGGCAGTGTGGAATTCACCACAGAGTTCAAGCCCAGAGGCAGGACCCAGACAGTCTGGTACCGGGTCGTGATCAGGCGCTGCGATTTTCAGGAGATCACCAAGTATGTGATCACCATGCAGGACATCACCACCAGCAGCCATATGAACCGCAGAGTGCAGGAAATCTTGGACGTGGTGGAAGGCTCCAACCGGGCCAAGAGCGATTTCCTTGCCCACATGTCCCATGACTTCCGGACCCCCATGAACTCCATCGCCGGCTACGTGACACTGCTGCGCAAGAACGCCGCCAATCCCGAAAAGATTCAGGAATACGCCAACAACATCAGCATTTCCCTCCAGTCCCTTCTGTCTCTGGTCAACCATGTGGTGGATATGAGCAGAGCCGGCAACGGGGGCACTTCCCTGGATGTGGGAGAGTTCAGCCTGGATATCATGTGCAGGGGCCTGGCAGCCGCAGTGGACGAGCAGGCCAGACGCAAGAACCAGCAGTTCGTCCTGGATATGACGGCGGTCTCCCACGATATCTTCCTGGGCGACCAGGAGAGGATCGCCGAGGTCCTGATGAACCTTCTGACCAATTCCGTGAACTTTACTTCCGACGAAGGCCATATCCGCATGAATGTTTCTGCGGTGGAGACCTCGGACCAGGAATTCATGGACGTGGTCTTCGAGATATCCGATGACGGCATAGGCATCGAGCCCCAGCTGATCAGCAACCTTTACGAGCCCTTCCACATGGTCCATGCAGGCACCATGGATACCAGGGGAGCCGGCCTGGGCCTTGCCATTACCAAGAAGCTGATCGATCTGATGAACGGTCATATTTCCGTGGAAAGCACCCCCGGTGTGGGAACGGTCTTTACCGTGACCCTGCGCCTGCAGGCGGTGGAGCCCGGCAACGACGACTTCTGGAAGGAAAAGGGCCTCCACAGGATCCTCCTGATCGATTCCAATCCCGCCGAATACGCCAGGATCCAGGATCTTCTGGAAAGCTGCGGTCTGGAGACGGTCTGCGCCAGCTCCAGCTACGGCGGCATGCAGCTGATCGAGCAGTCCAGAGTGGACGACAGGCCTTACGATATGATCCTGATGGATATGAATATCGAAGGCATGAACGGTCTGGAAACAGCAAAGAGCCTTAAGAACATTTCCTGGGGCACCATTCCGCCCATTCTTCTGATGTGCGAGCATCCGGACATGATCCGGGTCGAGGCGGAAAAATCCGGTGTGGCGGCCATCCTGCCCAAGCCCTTCTTTATTTCGGGCCTGCGCAGGGCCGTGACGGATGCGGGTCTGGTCTTTACCAGAGACCAGGAGAACGGCCAGCAGGAGGAAGAGAGCACCCTCTCCGGCATGCGCTTTTTGGCCGCGGAAGACAACATCATCAATGCCGATATCCTCAAGGAACTTCTGGAGATGGAAGGGGCCAAGTGCGAGATCGCCGGCAACGGCCTTGCCGCCCTGGCCATGTTCCGGAATTCCAGACAGGGCTATTACGATATGATCCTCATGGACCTTTCCATGCCCATCATGGACGGCTACGAGGCCACCAGGCAGCTCAGGGCGCTGGCAAGGGAGGACGCAAAGTCCATTCCCATCCTGGCCATGACGGCCAATACCTTCGCGGAGGACGTGGAGAAATCCTTCAGTGCCGGCATGAATGCCCATATCACCAAGCCTCTGGATATCAGGGTCCTTCACAATACCATTCACAGGCTCCGCAAGGGCTGATCCCCGGGAGTCCTGCCGGGGGCAGCATCCTCTTTTTAAGGGGAGCTGCCCCCTTCTTTT
This sequence comes from uncultured Lachnospiraceae bacterium, assembly GCA_946614165.1. GTDB lineage: Bacteria > Bacillota > Clostridia > Lachnospirales > Lachnospiraceae > CAG-791. Next base: position 25,214 of record CAMOGQ010000016.1, on the reverse strand, counting down.
TTGACGATGCCCTATGGAAAGACATCCCGGAAACACAGATCGGAGGCAGAACAGATATGATCGAACCGGAAATGGCCAGGAGGTTTATCGAACAGGTCACTCAGTATACGGAATACAACATCAACATCATGGACCAGAGAGGCGTGATCATTGCCAGCCGGGATCCGGCCAGAGTCGGGACCTATCACGAAGTGGCCGACCGCATCATCCACGGCTCGGAGGAGGTGCAGGTGATCCGGGACGACAGGATGTACCCCGGAGTGCTGCCGGGCATCAACATGGCCATCATGCTGGACGGCCGCAAAGAAGGCGTCGTGGGCGTGACCGGGGATCCGGACCGGATCCGGGACGTGGCCATGATCACCCGTATGGCTATGGAAGCCATGCTGCGGTATGAGAAGCAGCAGGAAGAGATCCGCCTGCGCAGGAACCGCAAGGAGCATTTCCTGGGCCTTCTGACCCAGGTGGAGTTCGCTTCTCCCTCTGAGATCCGGGGCATAGCCAGGCAGCTGGACCTGCAGGAGTCCCTGGCCAGGGTCCCGGTGCTTTGCAGGCTGAAGGCGGGGGCCGGGGGAAAGGCCGGCGGTCCTTCGGCAGAGGAGGCCCTGGAAGCCCTCCGCAGAGGCAGGGGCCACTGGGTCCAGGACGTCTCCTATGTCATGGATGAGACCCATCTCCTGGTCTTCAAGACGATCAAGACGGATAAGAGACGCAGCTTTATGGAATGCCGGGAGGAGATCCGGGACTACCTGGAATATATCCTGTCCTGGACAGAGCAGAAAGGGATCGACGCGGTCTTCTATGTGGGGACCCTGCAGGATTCCTTCTCCCAGTACTACTATGCCTACCGCCACTGCAGATGGCTGGAATCCCATGTGGACAGGCCGGAAAAAATCGTCTTTTTCCGGGACCATATCCGGGAATACTTCCGGATCCTGGTCCCCCGCCAGGAGCTGCAGCGGATCTTCCATATCTATGAAGACATGCTGGGCGAGAGCGACAGAAAGCAGCTTGCGGAGATTGCCGGGGCCCTGGAGGATACCAACTACAACCTGACGGAGGCATCCGCAAGGCTGTTTCTTCATAAGAACACCCTGGTCTACCGATACAACCGGATGAAGGATATCCTGGGCATCGATCCCATGACCAGTCCCGAGGACCGGAAATTTGTGGAGCTCCTTTACAATTACCTGATCAGACAGAGGCAGTAAAAAAGAAAAGATGAAACAGAACACGAGTTTTGTGCTATAAACACAAAATTTCGTGTTCTTTTTATTGTCTTACAACCTGTGGAAATATGTAAGAGTCCTCTATAATGGCCTTAGAAACAGAGAAGAGAAGAAAAAAACAGCAAAAATGAAGGCTTAGGACTGTAAAAAGACAAAAATTTAATTCATTCAGGAACACAAAAAGGAGGACAAAGGAATGGATGCACAGTTTACTACAATCGGAGCCCTGGCAGGTCTTGCGGTGGCGATCGTACTGATCATCAGGAAGGTACAGCCGGCTTACAGCCTGATCCTGGGCGCCCTGATCGGCGGTCTGATCGGCGGAGGCGGCCTGGACGTCACAGTTTCCACCATGGTGAGCGGAGCGGGCTCCATGATGTCATCGATCCTGCGGATCCTGACCAGCGGCATTCTGGCAGGCGCCCTGATCAGAACTGGATCAGCGGAAAAGATCGCGGAGACCATCGTGGAAAAGCTGGGTGAAAAAAGAGCCGTAGCGGCCATAGCCATCGCCACCATGATCATCTGCGCAGTCGGCGTTTTCATTGACATTTCCGTCATCACGGTAGCCCCCATCGCCCTGGCCATCGGCAGAAGAGCAGGCCTTTCCAAGAGCGGCATTCTGGTAGCCATGATCGGCGGCGGCAAGGCCGGCAATATCATCTCCCCCAACCCCAACACGATTTCGGTTTCGGAGTCCTTCTCCCAGGACCTGACCGCTGTCATGATGCGCAACTTCGTTCCCGCCCTCTTTGCCCTGGCGGTCACCATCCTTCTGGCTTCCCGTCTCTGCACTAAGGGAAAGGATAAAATCTCAGAAGCAGATATGGAATCCGCGGGAGAGAAGAAGCTTCCTGCCTTCGGCGCCGCAGTCCTGGGCCCCGTAGTGGTCATCGTCATGCTGGCCCTGCGTCCCATCGCCGGCATCGCCATCGATCCCCTGATCGCTCTGCCTGTGGGCGGCTTCGTCAGCATGGCAGCCACCGGTAAGATCAGAAACTGCGTGGAATATATGGAATACGGCCTCAGCAAGGTCATCGGCGTTTCCGTTCTGCTGATCGGAACCGGCACCATCGCCGGCATCATCAAGGCTTCCGCCCTTCAGGCAGACGTTACCACTCTTCTGGAAGCCATGCACATGCCTGCCTTCGTACTGGCTCCTCTGGCCGGCATCCTGATGGCGGCAGCCACCGCTTCCACCACAGCCGGCGCCACCGTAGCGGGCCAGACCTTTGCTCCCGCTCTTCTTTCGGGCGGCGTATCCGGTCTTGCATCCGCAGCCATGATCCATGCCGGCGCTACCGTTCTGGATTCCCTGCCCCACGGCTCCTTCTTCCATGCCACAGGCGGCGCGGTGAACCTTACCATCGGCGACAGAATGAAGCTGATCCCCTATGAAGCAGTGATCGGTCTTACCAGCACAGTGGTGGCCGTGGCCATGTATCTGATCATAGGATGATTATAGATCGGGCGGCATCTGAGAAGAGACAAGTAAAGAGACCCGAAATAAAGCGCCCCGGACAGGAGATTCCTGACCGGGGCGCTTTGCTTATGAATCATCGCTTTTCTTATAAGTGTATGAACCCTGCTGATCATATCTCCTTCTCAGTGCAGCTGCATTTTTGCCCAGGGCCCTGCGGCCTTTTTATTTCTTCCCGGAAGAGACCGACATGCGGAAGAAGAGCATGCCGAAGACGAAGAAGATGGCGATGGAGGCCACGCCGTAATTCAGATGTCCGGTCAGCTGGGAGACCAGGCTCATGACGGTGGTGCCCATGATGGAAGCGCCCTTGCCGCAGATGTCCAGGAAACCGAAGTATTCGCCGGACTTTTCGGCGGGAATGATCTTTGTGAAATAGGATCTGGACAGAGCCTGGATGCCGCCCTGGAACATGCCTACGCCGATGGCCAGGACCCAGAACTGCCACTCGTGAGCCAGGAAGAAGGCGAAGCAGGCGATGCAGAAGTAGGCGGTGATGCAGACGGTGATCAGCCTCTCGGAAGGCAGTTTTCTGGACAGGCGGCCCATGATCAGGGCGCTGGGGAAGGCTACGAACTGGGTGACCAGGAGGGCCAGAAGCAGGTCCGTGGAGTTGAGGCCCAGGGCCGTTCCGTAGGCAGTGGACATGTCGATGATGGTATATACGCCGTCGATATAGAAAAAGAAGGCCAGAAGGAAGAAGAGGATCTGTCTGTCCCGGATCATTTCCTTCAGGGTATGGCCCAGAGTGGCAAAAAGATTTTCCTCATGGGCGGCGCCTTCCAGGAAATGGACCTGCTTGTAGGACCGGAGCAGGGGCATGCTCATCAGGACCCACCAGAGGGCTACGATAATGAAGGCGATGGTCATGGCCTGTCCCTGGGTCATGCCGATCTTTCCGGCCTGAAGGACCAGGACCAGGCAGACGATAAAGGGGGCGCAGCTGCCGATGTAGCCCCAGGCATAGCCGCTGGAGGAGACGGAATCCATCCGCTCTTCACTGGTGACGTCCCCCAGCATGGAGTCGTAGATGACCAGGCTGAGCTGGTAGCCGATGCGGGCGATCATGAAGATGACAAGGAAGGCGATCCAGTTTTTGGCAAGGCCCATGGCCAGGCAGCAGGCGGCGCCCAGAGCGATCACGCCCATGAAAACGGGCTTTTTCCGGCCCCTGCGGTCGCAGATGCCGCCCAGGATGGGCCCCATGATGGCTACGGCCAGAGTGGAAAGAGAAATGGAATAGCCCCAGTAGGCAAGGTAATCCACAGAGGAGACGCCTTCCGACTCCGCCAGGGAGTTGAAGAAGATGGGAATCAGAGTAGAGACCATCAGGGTGAAGGCGGAATTGGCCACGTCGTAAAAGATCCAGTTCCTCTCCAGTTTCGTGAGTTTGAATTTGCTGTCCATGATAAAATCCCCCTTATTTATATCAGATTTTTACGGAATCAAAGGTCAGGCCGAAGAGGTCGTCCCATTCAAGGATCCCTCCTGCCATATCGTGAAAGCGGCCGATCAGGTCCGCGGCGGCAGGCACCGCCGCAGTGTATTTTTCAAGCAGAACGGCCCGTGTTTCTTCGCATCTGGGATCCGCCTCCTCCATGATCATGTGCTCCATAAGCTTTCCCTTTGGATCAAAGACTCTGAAAAGAGAGGTCAGAAGCTTTCTTTTGGCAGGGTCCGGGGCCAGGAGCAGGTCGTTGTAGAAGACGAAATCCTTAAGGCTCCGGTAGACGGTGGCAGGCTTTGTCTCGGGATGATAGGCCGCGATGACCCGGGCGTAGTCCTTCCGGGGATGAATATGGGCCGTCAGGTCCCTGGCCGTGGGCTTATAGCCGTCCCGCAGGAGCAGGTCCCTGTCGAAGTCGCTCTCTATGGCCGTGTGGCTGGCCCCGGTCTTTTCGACACGCTGATTGATATAGGCGTGGCAGTAAACGTCCAGGGTAAAGTGGCACAGATATCCGAGGACGTAGGAGAGATCCTCCTCTTTTTCTCCCCGGCTCTCCAGGATTCTTCCCGCCCGCTCAAAGAAGAAGCGCCCTCTCTTATGGTGCAGTTCGCTCCCCAGTCTGCTGACCGGATTGGACTTAAAGGGCATGTAGTAGAAGAAGATGTCCGGTCCGTGAAGGCCTATGGCGTAAAGCGACGGCTCCTTAAGGATGACAGACTGGAACTTGTCCGGAAGAAGGGAGAATACTTCCCTTCCGAACCGGAGATGGGCGTATGTTGCAGGCATCAGGCATTTCCTCCCTGCGCATAAGATTTTTTTACAATTTCCTAATCATTTTACACTATACCGGGTCAAATGGACAGGGTGTAAAAATGATGCCTGTGCAGTATAATAATGCCATAAGGCGCCCCGGGGGCGCCAAAAACAGAAAGAAGGGATAAGACCTATGAAGACACTGATCTGGGGGCACCGCGGAGCAGCATCCTGCGCCCCTGAAAATACACTGGAAGCATTTGCCCTGGCAGCGGACCAGGGAGCGGACGGCATTGAACTGGATATCCAGATGACCAGAGACGGACAGATCGTGGTAGCCCACGACGAGACTCTGGAGCGGGTCAGCAACGGCAGCGGGAATCTGAAGGACCACACCCTGGCAGAGCTGAAAGCCCTGGAATTCAATAAGACCCACCCCGAGTATGCCCATGCCCGGATCCCTACCCTGCAGGAGGTCTACCGCCTGGTAAAGCCCACCGGCCTGCAGGTCAACGTGGAGCTCAAGACAGGGATCTTCCACTATGACGGCATGGTGGACGGGGTGCTGGAGCTGACCGCGGCGGAGGGCATGGAGGACAGAGTGATCTATTCCTCCTTCAACCATCACACCCTGGTGGAGCTGAAGAAAAAGAATCCTTCCGTAAAGACCGGACTTCTGTATTCGGACGAGGCCATCGGGGTCCACGCCTACGCAAGGAACGTGGTGGGAGCGGATGCCCTGCATCCGGCTCTTTACCATATGCAGGACATGGACTATGTAAAAAAGGCCCATGCCCTGGGGCTTGCCACCAGGGTATGGACCGTGGATGAAGAACTCTACATCAAGCTTCTTCTGCAGATGGGCGTGGAAGGAATCATAACCAACCGGCCGGCCCTGGCCAGGTATCTGGCGGACCAGGCAGCCGCCCTTCCGGGCCTGCTACGGGATTCTGCCCCCGTGACAGGTAAAATAGATGACCTGTCGGTCCGCTGACAGTCCCCTGACCAGACGGAGACCGGCCTGAAGACGTTCTTCGTCCAGACTGGCGAAGGGGTCGTCCATGATCAGGAAGGGCTTTTCCGACCGGTACATGGCATCGATCATGGCAAGGCGGCGGCACAGTCCGATCAGATCCTGACAGCCGGTACTGAAAAGAGAAGGCTCCCTGAGGCGGCCCTGCGACCTTACCAGGACGTTCAGGCCTGCGTCCGTTTCGAAGGCGTCGGCCTTCTCGCCCGAAAGATATTCATAATAGATCCGGAAAGCCTCCAGAAAGGTATCCTTATGCCTGGCGTGGAAGGCGTTGCGGGCCTGTTCCAGATAGAAGAGGGTCCTGTCCAGGACCTGATAGCGGTGCTGCAGAGACTCCAGTTCTCTGCAGCCCTTTTCATATTCGGCAGCGGCATCCCTGGCCTGGGAGAGCTTGCCCTGAAGGATCCGGAGGGAATGGGCGTCCTTTTCGGTCTCGGCCCTGGTCTTTTCCAGATCTGCGGTGACCTGGCTCAGCTGCATGGTCAGATCCGAAAGGGAAGGCCCCTGCCTCTCTGCAAGAGCTTTCCGGATCATCTCATCGCTCATGCCCTTTTCTTTTTCAAAAGCTTCCCGCTCTTCCTGGCACTTTAAGGTCCTGGCGCCGGCCCGGGCCGCAGCCCCGGCCTGAGACCGGATCCGGATCAGCTGGGAGGAAAGATCGTCTTCCGGCTCCATGCCCAGACCCCTTACGAAAGCCTCGGCCTTACTGCCGTACTGGGCAAGGTAGTCGGTCAGCCGCTCCTCCTGAAGGAGAAGATCCTGCACGTGTTCTTCCAGGATCTCCCGTCGGCCCAGCAGGATACTGTGCTTTTCCATTGCCTGTATTTCTTCGTCGCTCCTGCGGATCCTTCTGCGGATCTGCAGAAGGCGGACCATCATAAGGGACCCGATGCCGGAAGTGACAAGGCCCGCGACGGCCAGGGCGATCAGGTAATTGCGCTTGATCTGGCCCAGGAAGATAAAGGAGGCGGCCAGCATGGCCATGCCTGCCACCAGAAGCCAGATCCCGGGTCCGGAGGTCCCTTCCGGGACTTCTTCCGTGCCGGCCTGTTCCATGGGCAGAAGGTCCGGGAAGGCTTTCTCCAGGGAATCCACTGCAGAATCCAGTTCCTTAAGGGCGTCCTGCCTCTTGTGCAGGGCGCTGCGTACCTCCGTAAGTCTGGCAGAGGTCATTTCCTTTTCGGGACGGGACCGGATCAGTTCATCCAGCAGAGGATCGTCTGCGGAAGGGATCTTTTCCGGGAAAAACGCAAGAAGGCGTTCCTCTTCGGCCGCGGCGGCCTCCTGGGCGCCCAGCAGCAGGGAATACTGGTCCATGATGCCTCCGGGGGAATGGGCCGAGGCCTTTTTCTCCAGAGCGGCCTGGATCTCCTTTCCGGAGTTCTCCAGCTGCAGAAGGGCATCCTCTTCCCGCTTCAGCCTTGTTTCCGCCGTTCTGCAGGCTTCCTCCAGATCCTCCACAGAAGCCTGCCTGGACCGGAGGGCGGCCAGGTCGCCCCTCCTGCGGCTGATGCGGCCGGCAGGACGGACGGGAGAGAGCCTGTCGGCTTCTCTCTGCAGGCGGCCCCGGACGGATTCGTAGCGGACCAGATCGTCCATGGCTTCCCTGCCGCCCATGATGGCCTGAATGCCTGCTGTGGACGAGGAGGGACAGTCCAGCTGTCCTATGTACAGAGTCCTGCAGAAGGACTCCTGGTCGATGCCAAAAAGGGCCTCTCCGATCTTTTCTCCGAAATCCTCCGACAGCAGGCCGGTGGTCTCGTCATAGAGCAGGAAGGTGTCCTCCCTGGGCCTTTCCCCGAAGGTCCGCTCGATCCGGTACACTCTGCCCTGGGTTTCGAAGGTCAGGGTTCCCCCGTAGATTCCGGCCTGCCAGGGACGCAGGCGGGCCCTTTCATTGTCCTCGGCGCCCTTCCGGCTGCTGCCGGAAAAACCGTAGAACATGACCCGGAGAAAGGCGGCAAAGGTAGACTTGCCCCATCCGTTGTCCTCGGCAATGACCATGAGATGCTCGTCAAAGCAGCAGTCAAAATTATGGAGTTTTCCGAAATTGTCGATATGACATGTCAGAAGTTTCATGCTTGCATACCTGTAAGGTGATCAGTTCAGAGTATCAACGCGGCCTGAAAGGGCCTGGAGTCCGCAGCGGATGATTTCGGCTTTCAGATCGGGGTCCAGGGAAGCATCTTCCCGGACCAGGCGGACAAAGGTCCCCCGGAAGGACAGGTCGTCTTCATAAGCTTCGTAGTCCACCCGGATGCCGGTGCAGTCGCTGAAGCGCAGGGCATAAAAGGCTCCTTCCAGTTCCCTGCCCAGAAGAGAAAGGGAAAGTTCCGTTTCCGGAGGAAGGTCGCCTTCCAGAACGACATGGACTATGTCCTGGGGCCGGCAGCCCTCTTCGGAGGCACGGATCCGGATCAGGTCCAGAGCGTCCAGCGAGGACCTGCAGCCGGTGAGATCTACGGGAAGCTCATAAAAGATCCTGCCGGCAAAGGGGACAAAGCGGTGGCTGAGGGTCCTGGTCTCCTCGTCTGCCGAGATCAGTTCGAAGCCGTGGGGGCCGCATTCGTCAAAGCCCCGCCCTTCCAGGCAGCCTGCATAGCACCAGTCCCCTCTCTGGTCCAGGCGGCCGCTCTGATGGCGGTGGATATGGCCCAGGGCCAGGTAGTCGATGCCCCGGTCCGCTAAAAGCGGCAGAGGGATCTCTTCTCTGGACAGCAGAGCTTCCGGGGAAGAGGAGGCGGTGCCGTGCAGCATGACCAGGTTGATGCAGGCAGGATCCGGGCGGAGAGCGTCCCAGAAAGCGGCGCTTGCCTCACGGTCTCCCGGACGGCCCGCGTAGGCGCTCAGCTCGGCGCCCCAGAGCCGGACCTGGGGACTGATCCGCCAGGAGGTCCAGTGCTCGTCAAAGAGCAGAAGGTTGGCCGGCTGTTCCTCAAGGAGAGACAGGAAGGATCCCCGGTCGTGATTGCCCTGAAGATAGGCAAAGAGAACATCCGGATTGTCCTGCACGGCCCTGCAGAGGGCGGCGGCGGACGCCGGGGATACCTGATCCGTATCAAAGAGGTCTCCGGCGATCAGGATCAGAGAGACATCGTTCTGCCTGGCGAACTGGGTCATTCTTATGAAGTTGGCCAGCAGCTCCTGCCGCCTTTCGGCTGCCTGCCCCGGCGAAAGCACGGTTTCCATACGGGAATCCAGGTGCAGGTCTGCGCAGTGGATGATGTTGATCATAGACGCCTCCCTGTTCGAATATATTTTCGGCGAGCATAGTATACCACAGAAGCGGCCCCCTGCACAGAGCGGAAGGGAAAGAGAAGGGGCGGAGAGAAGAGAAGAAAAAGAGCCGGAAAAACAGAAATCTCCGCCGGCCAAAGCCTGCGGAGATCCCTGCCAAAGACAAACGAATATGAGAAAATTTATAAAGGGGCCGAAAGTTGATTATGCGATGGCGCTGCCAAGCTCTGCACACTGGGCAAGAGCGTCATCATCGGGGGCGTTATTGGCGATGACACCGTCTGCGACAAGAGAGACGCCGTTTTCTGCAGCGTCGTCTGCCCAGGACTGCATCCATTCGCCGCCGCCCCAGCCGTAGGAGCCGAACAGGCCGACCTTTTTGCCGGCAAGGCTGCCCTTGACCGCATCCCACATGGGCTGGAATTCGGTTTCCTCCAGGACTTCCGCTCCCATGGCGGGGCATCCGAAAGCGATGCCGTCATAGGGGGCCGGATCCTGGAAATCCGCGGCCTGGATCATATCTACATCTGCGCCGGCCGCTCTGGCCGCTTCTGCAACGGCGTTTGCCATTGCTTCTGTATTGCCTGTGCCGCTCCAGTATACAACTGCTACTTTGCTCATTTTAATACCTCTCTGAAAAATCTCTTTTTAGTTAGAAAATACTAACTCATGGGCTTTTTAAAACGGAGCGCTCTGCGTTCCGCTTTCTTCGTGGATTGGTTTCCATCTGACAGTTAGTATTGTATAACCAAGGATCTTTTGTGTCAATAGCCTTTTTCAAAAAAACAGGAATAATTACTGCAATAATTCCTGAAATAAGTGATCCCTGCGGCGGCTGCCGCAGGGATCTTCTGTTCACACTGGGATATGAAGGTAAGAAGCCAGCATCAGAAGTTCGTCCTCATAGATGCAGTGGTCCAGGGAAAAGGTCCTGACGCCCTCAAGGCACTCGGCAAAGTCCATCCAGCGGACTTCCTCCACTTCCTCCGCCTGCAGGTGCAGGTCCTCCTCCCGGATTTCTTTCCTGCATATATAGACATGGCTGAGCTCCCGGTCCCGGAAGGGCTTTCCGTAGAAAACGGCGGTAAAGCCCGCGGGGTGAAGGCCTACATATTCCAGATCTTCTTCGGAAAGGGAAAGGCCCAGTTCTTCCCGGATTTCCCGGAGGGCCGAAGGGAGAGGCTCGCTTCCGGCTTCCATGTGGCCCGCCGAGGAGATATCGTAGCAGCCGGGATTGGAGTCCTTTGTGGAGCTCCGCTTCTGCAGAAGAAGATCAAAGCCGCTTTTTTCATTGGGACGGATGAACCACATGTGGACCGTACCGTGGAGGGAACCGTCCCTGTGGGCCACGCCCCGCTCCCGGACAATGCCGGTCTTCGTTCCGTCCTCGTTCAGGATGTCGAAGAGCTCCAGCTTTCTGCCGTTCAGCTCCGCGTTTACCAGGATCCCGCTTCCGTTATAGACCAGCTTGAGAGAGAAGAAGGGGGCGTCCTCGTCGATCAGGCGGAAGAAGATCTTGTCCCCTTCCCAGAGATTGAGGTTCCAGACCTTTTCGATGTCGACCCATTCCAGCACGCCCTCGTCGCAGGGGGCAGGCTCTCCTTCGAAGCTGTCCGAGGTAAAGAGGTGCATGTATTCGGTGACGCCGTTTCCGGAGACAAAGGTCACGATGCCCCTGAAGCGCCAGGACAGGAGACGGTAGCCCGTCTCTTCCCGCACTTCCCGCAGCAGGCAGTCTTCTGGACTTTCGTCCGTCTCAAAATGGCCGCCTACGCCGATCCATTTGTCTTTGTTCACGTCCTTTTTCTTTACGACCCGGTGCAGCATGAGATACTGTCCGTCTTTTTCCATGTAGCAGAGTGTGCTGAGTTCCGGTTTCAAATTGCCATACCTCTTTTGTTTCAATAGCCTTCCACCTTGAAGGTCTCTTCTTTTTCGTCTACGGGAAGGAACTCCGTGTCCATCTCCCGGATATTGATCCAGCGGTTGGAGTCCAGAAATGCCACAAGCCTGTCGATGGCCTCCGCCTGTCCCTGGACCTCCATGGAGACGGAGCCGTCAAATTCGTTGCGAACCCAGCCGGTCAGTCCCAGCTGCCGGGCGGCGCTCTGGGCCTGATAGCGGAAGCCCACGCCCTGGACATGGCCGTGGAAACGGATGCTTCTCCTCATCTTTTTCCCGCTTCCGGCCCCTCCCAGGTCCGACGTGTCCAGGGTGGGCATGGCGGAGCCGTCTCCGGAAGAACCCGATGCGCCGTAGAGCTCCTTAATTTTTTCAATCAGGGCCTTCAGCTTCCTGAAAAGACCGTCCAGTACGTCTGTCTTTTCGGCTTCTCCGGAAGGGATCTGCTTAAGATCCTTCCAGAACCGCAGGATCATGAGCAGGGTCAGGACAGCGCCCAGGATCCCGGCCTCCCGCCCCAGAAATACGAAGGCAAGGACGGTATAGACCAGAGGGATGACCACGCCTCCTATGGAAAGAAGCTGTGTGGCAAAGACTGTCAGAAGTCCGACCAGCATGGACACAAGGCCCCATACGGGGGAGCATAGAACCACGGTGGAGCAGGTGGTGGCGACGCCTTTTCCGCCTTTGAACTTCATCCAGAAGGGGAAGTTGTGGCCCAGGGTGGCGCCAAGTCCGGCAAAACAGACCGCCAGGTTCCCCAGGTCTTTTCCGTAAAGATACCGGGCCAGGGCAGTGGCGGCAATGACTTTGGCGATGTCTCCCGCCAGTACGAGCAGTCCTTCCTTCATGCCTATGGAAGCCATAACGTTGGCCATACCCGGATTGCCGCTGGTCCCCAGCTCGGAGGCGGGGCGTCCGGTACAGGCTCTGGTCACGATCTCGCCGGTGACCAGGTTGCCGCACAGATAGCCGATCAGCAGGCACACGATACGTTCGGCAGCAGGATTCATGACAGTTTCCTCCCAGTTCATTATGTATTTGGTGATTTGTCTTTTATTATACTGTATTTTTTTACATATGCACAACTTAGTGCAGGCAAAGGAAAACAAAATGGCGTGCCAAAGAAGAGGAAATACATGTTATACTGACTTTGTTCAGTTAAGTAACGGCAGGGAGGATGACCATGTCTTTTGTTTCCAACAAGTATGAGCAGCTGGGATTTAAGGATTCTCTGATTCCGCTCTCCGACAGAGAGCGGAAGGCTCTGGAGACGTCCTGGGCCAGTGCCTTTGCAGATGATATTTTTCCCTATATAGATGAAAGCGGCTTTGCCGTTCTTTTTTCTTCCAGATCGCCCAGGCCCAACGTGCCTGTCAATGTCCTGATCGGCGCCCTGCTTCTGAAGGGCTTTATGGACCTTACGGATGAGGAGCTGGTCTCTTCGGTCATGTTCGATATCCGTTTCCAGATGGCCCTGCATACCACCAGCGCCAACCAGCAGCCCCTGTCCGTCAGAACTCTGTCCCGCTTCCGTTCCAGATGCAGCGATTACGCGGATCTTTCGGGCGTGGACCTGATCGCGGACTGCCTGGCCCCTCTTTCCGGAAAGCTTGCGTCCTTTGCCGCCGCCTATTTCCGCGAGTCCAGATTTGACTTCGCCGTTTTCGCGGCCGGACTGCGGACGGGAGGGAGCTTCCGTTATCAGATCGTGAAAAACCCCGCTGTTTTTGAGGAGAACCGTCTGGAGACCCACTCCGATCATCTGGTTTTCGCTCCCGGCTTCGAACCCGGAGCTTGCTACCGTGCGGCTTTTGTAAAGCCGGAGGACACCGGTTTTGTATATTCCCTGAACGGGATCTGGAAGTTCTCCTGGGCGCCCAACGCCCAGAGCGCCGTTCAGGGCTTTGAGAAGACCTCTTTTGACTGCAGATACTGGGAGGACATCCGGGTCCCGGCCCATATTCAGATGGAGAGCCTGGACAGGACGGATACGGTCCGGGGTTCCTGGGACAGACCGGCCTATGTCAACGTCCAGTATCCCTGGGACGGCAGAGAGAAGATCTCTCCCGGCCAGGTGCCCTCGGGAACAAATCCGGTGGGCAGCTACGTGCGCTATTTCCGCCTGCCGGAATTTATGGAAGGAAGGAAAGTCCGCATCTGCTTCAGGGGGGCGGAGAGCGGTCTGGCCCTCTGGTGCAACGGCCGCTATGTGGGCTACAGCGAAGACAGCTTCACGCCCTCGGAATTCGACCTGACGCCCTATGTAAGGAGCGGAGAGAACAAGCTGGCCTGCCAGGTCTTCAAGTGGACTTCCTCCAGCTGGCTGGAAGACCAGGACTTCTTCCGCTTTTCCGGTATCTACAGGGACGTTTACCTTTATACAGTACCCGAAGTCCATGCGGAGGACCTGAAAGTCAGGGCCCTTCCGGATCCGGACCTGCAGGGAGCGGAACTGGAAATCGCCCTGAAGGTCAGGGGCACGGGCGGCAGTCTGGAGTACAGCCTGACAGGTCCCGAAGGCCAGGTCCTTTCGGGAAGCGCAGAGGCCCTGGAGGAGACCCTGATCCGGGAGCGCCTTGAGAAGGTCAGACTCTGGAGCGCGGAAGCCCCTGTCCTTTACGATCTGCGGATCAGGGTACTGGACGGGGAAGGAAGACTTACGGAGACGGTCTGTGAAAAGACGGGCTTTCGCCGGTTCGAAATGAAGGACGGCCTCATGCTGCTCAACGGAAAGCGGATCGTATTCAGAGGCGTCAACCGTCATGACTTTTCCTGTGACCGCGGCAGGGCGGTAGGCCTGGCCGAGGCCCTGGAGGATGTTGTGACCATGAAGAGAAACAACATCAACGCCATCCGGACCAGCCATTATCCCGACGTGGAATGTCTCTACCGGCTCTGTGACGAGTACGGGCTCTACATGATCGCAGAAAACAACATGGAATCCCACGGCAGCTGGTCTCTGATCCCCGGAGGGCTGAAAAAGACGGAGGATGCCCTTCCCGGAGACAGGCAGGAGTGGAGAGACCTTCTGCTGGACCGGGTCAATTCCTGCTATCAGAGAGACAAAAACCATGCGGCTGTCCTGATCTGGTCTGTGGGCAACGAATCCTTCGGAGGCCCGGTGATCCGGGATATGGCAGACCTTTTCCGGTCCCTGGATCCGGACCGGCTGGTCCATTACGAGGGGATCTTCAATGACAGGCGCTTCCCTGAGACCAGCGACATGGAAAGCCAGATGTATCCTTCCGCAGACGCCATCCGGAAGTTCCTTGAAGAAAACCCCGGCAAGCCCTTTATCTGCTGTGAGTACAGCCATGCCATGGGCAATTCCCTGGGAGGCATGCATAAATATACGGATCTGACAGAGGAAGAGCCCCGCTACCAGGGCGGCTTTATCTGGGACTTCGTGGACCAGGCAGTGAGGAGCCGCGACCGCTATGGGAAAGAGTATCTGGCCTATGGCGGAGACATGCTGGAGCGGCCCACGGACTATGACTTCAGCGGAGACGGTCTTCTGGCCGCCGATAGAAGGCCCTATGCCAAGCTGGAGGAGGTCCGCTTCAATTATCAGACCCTGCAGGGGCACATCACGCCCCGGGTCAGCGGAGACGGAAAGAGCGTTTCCGGCCTGATCCGGATCGTCAACAGGAACCTTTTTACCTCCTCGGATGCCTTTGCGGCATTCCTGACACTGGAAAAGGAAGGACGGCTTCTGGAAAAGATCTCCCTGGAGACCGGAGCCCTGCCCCTCTCCCTGGAGGAAAGAGAATTTCCTTCCATGGATCTTGACGGACCGGGCGAGTATGTCCTGACCCTTTCCTTCCATCTCAGGCAGGATACCCTCTGGGCCGGGGCCGGACATGAGATCGCCTGGAGCCAGGCCGTCTTCAGTGCAGAGGGAGGGGCCGGGAAGAGGCAGGAAACCTCCGAAAGCCCTGTCCGCCTCATACAGGGCGATTTTAACCTGGGGATCCGGGGAGACCGGTACGAAGCGCTTTTCTCTCTCCAGTCGGGGACCCTGGTATCCCTGCGCTGCGGCGGCAGGGAGCTGATCCGCAAAGCGCCCAGGCCCGGTTTCTGGAGAGCCCCCACCGCCAATGACAGAGGAAACCGCATGGCTGCCAGGTACGGCCAGTGGAAGATCGCGGATCTCTACGGAGAGCCTGTGACCGTAAGGGCAGAGGATGCGGACGCCAGGGGCATCCGGGTCAGGTCCGGAAAAGGAAGCGTAAAAATCATGGTGACCTATGCGCTTCCCACCAGTCCCGCGGCCGAAGCGGAGCTCTCCTATGAATTCAGGGCAGACGGCAGGATCACCCTTTCCATGGACTACGACCCTGTCCCGGGTCTTTCCGTCATGCCGGAATTCGGCTTCCTTTTTACCCTGAATGCGGATTATGACCGGATTACCTACTACGGTCTGGGACCGCAGGAAAACTACTGCGACAGGAACCGGGGCGCGAAGCTTGGCGTCCATACGGGAACTGCCGCAGGCAATACGGAGCCCTATCTGGTCCCTCAGGAGACGGGCAACAGGACGGGGGTCCGCTGGGCCAGAGTCCTGGACAGACTGGGCAGAGGGTACCTGTTCGAGGCAGAGAAGGAAATGGATTTTTCGGCCATTCCCTATACCCCTGCGGAACTGGAAAACGCAGAGCATCCCTATGAGCTGCCGCCTGTTCACAATACCATCGTGCGCTGTTCCCTGGGGCAGATGGGGGTGGGCGGAGACGACTCCTGGGGCGCCAGAACCCATGACGAATATCTTCCCGACATATCGGGCCATATGCATTTTTCTGTCACTTTCAGCGGAATCTGATCCCCGGGCAGAGGAGCGGAAAGAAGCTGAGGCCGGAAAGGAAGAAGCAGGAAAACAGTGAAAGACCGGCCCGCGGTGGGGCCGGTCTTTCCTGCTTCCTGAGGAAGCTGTCACAGATATGTTTTTTCAGGCAAGGGTCATATCGCCGTCCTTGATCAGACCGGCCCTGCGGAAGGGAAGGGCGATCAGGGGGGTCAGAAGGGCGGGCAGGACCAGGCTGATCAGCACAAGGCCCATCCAGTCAAAAGGAGTAATGGCGGCTTTGGCGCCGGATGCCACATCCGCGGCCCAGCCGGCGTAGACGCCGATCTGGCCTACCAGACCGCAGGTGCCCATGCCCGAAGCCACGGCACTGGCGGGATCGTTCATTTCCAGACGGAAAAGGCAGGTGGCAATGGGACCTGTAATGGCGGCTGTAAGGGTGGGCGGCAGCCAGATCCAGGGGTTGCGGACAATGTTGCCCATCTGCAGCATGGAGGTGCCTATGCCCTGAGAGACCAGGCCGCCCCATTTGTTCTCCTTAAAGGACATGAAGGCAAAGCCAACCATCTGGGCGCAGCAGCCTGCCACGGCGGCGCCGCCGGCCAGGCCTGTCAGGCCCAGGGCCGCGCAGATGGCTGCGGAGGAAATGGGCAGGGTCAGGGCCATGCCGATGACGACGGAGACCACGATGCCCATCAGGAAAGGCTGCTGGACGGTGGCCCATATGATCACGCCGCCCACGGCGGAGGCAGCGGTTCCGATGGCGGGTGCCACCAGGGCGGAAAGGCCTACGCCCACCAGAACGGTGACGATGGGGGTGACCAGAATGTCCACCCGGGTCTCCTTGGAGACGGCCTTGCCGCACTCCGCGGCTATGATGGCGATGAAAAGGACAGCCAGGGGGCCGCCTGCCCCGCTGCCGCCCGACAGAGTGGTGCTGCCCAGGGCATTGGCCGCGTAGCCGACGGTGACCAGGGAGAAGAGGACCAGGGGCGGGGCCTGAAGGGCGTAGCCGATGGCTGCGGCCATGGCGGCGCCGCTGCAGGAGGAGGCGTAGCCTCCTGCGGTGGTCAGGAATTCAATCCCCAGCTGTTTGCCCAGCGTATTCAGGATGGTGCCGATCAGAAGGGAAGCGAACAGGCCCTGGGCCATGGCCCCGAGGGCGTCGATCCCGTAGCGTTTGACAGAAATTACGATGTTCTTTCTTTTCAGGAATTCTTTCATGGGTAAGCTCCTTTCTTATTAAAAAGGGGGCTGACGGCGGGATGCCCCTGCAGCTGACGGGCATCTGTCTTGTCAGATGACATGACAAGAATACAGCACCTGCCGCGGGAATGTCAAGAATCCGCCCGGAATGTTCCTTAAAAAAAACACTTGCTTAAATATAACTTGTTCTTTGTAAGGGAGAGCGGTTATAATTGTGCGTGACAAATGCCCGAAAACGGGATAGAAAGGCAATTTTCAAGTATTAACTGCACAGAGGAAAACTATATGTATAAGAGATTACTAGCCCTGCTTCTGTCCGGAATCATGGTCCTGGGAACGGCCTGCGCATCCAAGGAGGAGACAGCGCCTCCGGAGGAGGAGCCGGCAGAAGAAGAGATCGTGGAAACAGCAGAACCGGAGGAAAGCACGGAGAACGCGTGGGAATATCCCGTAGAACCGGTGGTGGAGCTGCAGGATGAAATGCTCTATCATATCGGCATCGTGGAACAGGCGGACCATCCCGCCATCAGGCATGCTGTGGAGAGCTTCCGCAGTGAACTGAGCACCCGGCTGGACGGAAACGTGAGCTTTGAGGTCCGCTGCGTGGATAATGATGAGGATGCCTGCGCTGCCATTATGACCCAGTTCATGACAGGAAACTGGGACCTGATCCTGACAGCCGGGACCATGCCCACAAGGATCGCAGCCCAGGCTTCCACCGGCACACCGGTGGTAGGCATCTGCGTGACGGATTTTCTTGCCGCAGGCATCGTGAAGTCCAACTCGGAGCCCGGCGGCTATGCCTCCGGTTCCTGCTGCATGGTCTCCATGAAGGACGTATGGGAAATGATCAAATATGTCAACACCTCCGATGAGACCGTAGGCGTTGTGCTTACAGAAGGGGATACAGCCTCCCTCTATCAGTACGAGGTCCTCCGCCTCTATGTAGAAGAGGAGAAAGGCGGCTGGTACGACATAAATGATAAGAAGGATGCAGAGGACGGGGAAGAGCCGGAAGTACAATTCGACATCGAAGATTATCTGAAGGTCTACCCGGTGGGTGAGAACGACAATCTGAGAGCGGTTCTGGACCAGGCGGATGCCGAATGCGGTCCCATCTTTTTCCCGGCGGACAACTGGATCGCCTGCAGGATGGATGTGGTCAGGAACTTTACGCTGGAGACAGGGACTCCCACGATTGCGGCAGATGCCAACATGTGCATCGGAGGAACCCTGGGCTGCGTATCCGTTGACTATTACAGACAGGGCACCAACGGTGCCGAGATGGCCTATGAGGTCCTGACGGATCCCGAGGCGGAGATCGGCAAGGAATCGGTCTATGAAATGTCCTATTCCTCCTATTCCGGATATAACCCGGACATCGCGGCGGAACTGAACAACTATATCTGGATCGCGAATGCCCTGGATACCTCCGTGCAGGAAACGGAAGAGAGCGGAGCAGATCAGTAACACGGCAGGGAGAAGACTTGGATGAAGCTGCTATATGCTGAGGATGAGGAAGCCATGGCCGAAGCGGTGGCCGACATTCTGGAGTATCACAAATATCAGGTAGACGTGGTGGCGAGAGGAGACGAAGCCCTGGACTATGCCCTGGCCGCCTCCTATGACGGAATCATTCTGGACATCATGATGCCCGGCATGAGCGGTCTGGAAGTGCTCTCCGCTCTCAGAAAGAAGGGATGCACGACGCCGGTCCTTCTGCTGACAGCCAGAAACGAGGTGGAAGACCGGATCGAGGGACTGGACCTCGGAGCGGACGACTATCTGGCCAAGCCCTTTGCCATGGGCGAGCTTCTGGCCAGGGTCAGGGCCATGCTGCGCAGAAGGGACGAGTTCAGGCCGGATATCAAGACTTTCGGAGACATATCTTTAAATCCCCACAGCTATGAGCTGTCTTCAGGTGACAGGTCGGTGGTCCTCCCCAAGCTGGAGTACCGGATGATGGAAGTCCTGATCATCAACCGCGGCATTTACCTTTCCTCGGAGGAGCTTCTGGAGAAGGTATGGGGATATGATTCGGAGGCGGACATAGGCTCTGTGTGGGTCTATATTTCCTATCTGAGAAAACGCCTTTCGGGACTTGGGTCCCGGGTGACCATACGGGCCAAGAGAAACATAGGATACCGCCTGGAAGAGTAGACGCCGCAGAGATTCGCCGCCGGGAGATGCGCCATGGTCAGAAAGCTTCAGAATAAATTCATACTGACGGCCATGCTGGCTGTGACCATCCTGCTGACGGTCCTGATCGCCGGGATCAATATCCTCAATTACCTTGTTACGGAAAACAGCCGCAGACAGCTTCTGCAGATGCTCTGCAGGGACCGGGGAAGGATCATGCAGGAAGATGGCGGAGACGGCATGGAAACGGAAAAACACTTCGGTGAATTCTTTGACAGAAGAACCATGCAGCGAAGCAGCTCCTATGCCGTGATCTATCTGGATGAGGGCGGGAACATTTCCCGTACCGATCTGTCTCATATCTTTGAGCTGGAGGAGGAAGAAGCCTCTGCCCTGGCCATGCAGGTCCTGGAAATGGAAGAAGAGGAAGGAAAGATAGGCAGCTACCTTTACCGCAGGGAGGACCTTTCCCTCATGCGGGAACAGGGGCCTTTTCCGGACAGGGAAAAGCCGGATCTTTCCATGGCGGAGAGCTCCGGGACCATCCTGGTGCTTCTGGACGTCTCGGATCTGGCCGACTCCACCATGTCCTTTCTTCTGATCTCCGTACTGATCGCTGCTGTCTGCTGGGCGGTCATGATACTGCCGGTACGCCTTCTTTCCCGCTATATGATCCGCCCCGTTGCGGAGAACATACAGAGGCAGAAGGAATTTGTCACCAATGCGGGACACGAGATCAAGACGCCTCTGGCCATCATCCAGGCCAATACGGATGCCCTGGAGCTGTTCCAGGGGGAGAGCAAGTGGACCAGGAACATTCGGGCCCAGACTGTCAGGCTCTCCGGCCTTATGCAGAATCTTCTCACCCTGTCCAGAATGGACGAAACGGGACTGCAGCTTGTCCTGGAGCCGTTCGATCTTTCCCAGGCCCTGCGGGAAGCCTGGAGGCCCTTCGCCGATCCGGCGGAAAACCGGAAGCTGGAAGTGGAGTTCGATCCCGGAGAAGAGGCTGTGGCCACCGGCAGCAGGGATTCCCTGATCCAGCTTTTTTCGATCCTTTTTGACAATGCGCTCAAATATACCCCGGAAGGAGGCAGGGTCGCCATCCGTCTGGAAAAAGACAGCCGGTACATTGTGGTGCGCCAGTCCAATACCTGCCTGCCGGACCAGATGCCGGAGGACCCTTCCCGTCTTTTTGAGAGATTCTACAGAGAAGACAGGTCCAGAAAGAAGGGAGGATACGGAATCGGACTCTCCGCAGCCCTGGCGATTGCCCGGGCCAACCACGCAGAACTATCCGCACGTAATGCGGGAGAGGACATAATTGAATTTACGTTCAGAATATAGATAAAACTTCAGAAAAAAGTGTTTATATATGCAACATAACCGAACATTTTGTGCTATAATGTAAAGCAAATTCGGGACAGGGGCACCTGAGACTGAAATAAACTAATCATCAGACAATAGGAGGAGGTTTCAGGAATGGAATCAGAAAAGAACAAAACACAGGTATTAAAGAGTGTCATTCTTCAGAGGTACAGGAGCGTGCGGCAGTTTGCGGGCGTTATGGATATTCCCTACAGTACTCTGGTGACGGCTCTGGAGCGCGGCATTGAAGGCATGGCCTATTCTACCGTGATCCGCATGTGTGAGGTGCTGGAGCTGAATCCTGTGGATTTTTCGCCTCTGGAAGAAAGTGACGGCCTGTCCGGGCAGATCATTACCCGGAGGGTCATGGAGAAGTATAACAAGCTGAACAGGGCGGGGCGGAGAAAGGTCCTTGAATTTATGGATGACTATGCCCAGATCCCTGCTTATACAATGGAAGATCCGGATGAGGAAGATCTCATCTGATATTTCCGACAGGAATCAGGCTGTGCACAGGAAGAAGCGTCCGTCAGTCTGTCAAAATTAAACAGATGCGGACAGCAGTGTCCGGACGCTTCGGAATGGAGACAGTATGCATTATGATTATCTGATCGTAGGGGCCGGACTTTTCGGCGCCGTATTTGCCAGAGAGATGAAGCAGGCCGGCAGGACCAGTCTCGTGATCGACAGAAGAGACCACATTGCCGGAAATATTTATACAGAAAAGGTGAACGGCATTCAGGTGCACCGGTACGGGGCCCATATCTTCCATACTTCCGACAAAGAAGTCTGGGATTATGTCAGACAGTTCGCCGAGTTCAATCACTACATCAACTGCCCGGTGGCCAGATACGGAAAGGAACTTTACAACCTTCCCTTTAATATGAACACCTTCAGCAGGATGTGGAATATCCAGACGCCTGCGGAGGCAAAAGCCATCATCGACAGGCAGGTGGCCGAGGCAAAGGTGGACGAGCCCAGGAATCTTGAAGAGCAGGCTCTTTCCCTGGCGGGCCGCGACGTCTATGAAAAGCTGGTCAAGGGCTACACCGAGAAGCAGTGGGGCAGGGACTGTACAGAACTTCCCGCTTTTATTATCAGAAGACTTCCCATGCGCTTTACCTTTGACAACAACTATTTCAACGATCCCTATCAGGGCATTCCCACAGGCGGCTACACGGCCATGGTGGAAAAGATGCTGGAGGATATCCCCGTAAAGCTGGGCACGGATTTCAAGAAGGCCGTCACGGAGGAAAACGGTATTTTCCGCATGGGCGGGGACACCTTTGGCAAGGTCCTTTACACCGGCCTGATCGACGAGTATTTCGACGAGTGCTACGGTCCTCTGGAATACAGGTCCCTGCGCTTTGAGACGGAGGTCCTTCCCGAGGAAGACAACTTCCAGGGCAATGCCGTGGTCAACTATACCGAGCGCCAGATCCCCTTCACCAGGATCATCGAGCACAAGTGGTTCGAGTTCGGCAGGGATTCCGAAACCGGAGAGCCCATCCACGGCACCATCATCACCAGGGAATATCCTCAGACCTGGCAGAGCGGCATGGAGCCCTACTATCCGGTCAACAATGAGAAGAACGATGCCGTCTACGCAAAGTACAGAGCTCTGGCCGACGAAAAGAAGAACGTGATCTTCGGAGGAAGACTGGGCCTCTACCGCTACTTCGACATGGACAAGGTCATCCGCCAGGCCCTGAACTGCGCGGGCGCCGAGCTGGCATAAGAAAAAGGCCGGGACTACAGGGACTTACATATTAATATTATAGGAAGAAATGCGGAAAGCTTTCAGAAGGGGACCGGGCGCCCAAGGCGCCCGGTCCTGTATATTTATCATAATGTTCCGGGGCTTTTGCCCGGGCTGGGAGAAGGCCTGCTTTTCGGAGTCATAAGGAACTGCTATAATAAACAGAAGCCGGCCGCTGCCCGTAAAGTCCGTAAAAAATAGATTGACGGACGGAAGGCAGTGTGCTATTCTAAAGTCCGAGATTGTCACAGGTCTTTTTTTTATGCTCAAAAATCCCAGTCTCAGGGAGGTGAAAAGAAGAAAAGGCCTGCCCTAAACTGAAGCGGAGGTAAAAAATGCGTACAAGAATTACACTGAGCTGCACCGAATGCAAGCAGCGTAACTACAATACGACAAAGGACAAGAAGGCTCATCCTGAACGTGTTGAAATGAAAAAGTACTGCAGATTCTGCAGAAAGCATACCGTACATAAAGAGACTAAGTAAGGAGCACTGCATGAGCAATAAGAAGGAAGCGAAAAACGGGTCTGTGATCGCTGGCTTCTTCAAGGGCGTCAGGACTGAGTTCAGAAAGATCATCTGGCCGGACCGTGATGCACTGATCAAGCAGCTGATCGCGGTGGTTGTCGTGACAGTGATCGCTGGTACCATTATTGCTGTTATGGACTATGGTTTCCAGAACCTGATCAATCTGCTGACATCGATCGGCGCCTGAGACAGAATCGGTTGAGGTAAATGAATGGCAGAAAATAAGTTAGAAAACGGTACCGGCAGAGCCCGTCTTAAAAGAGGCGTTCTTCCCGGTGTCCGCGAGATCAGGAGACCTGATTTTTCCAGCAGGGCAGCCGATATCGAAAAAGCCGAAGCGGAACGCGTCCTGAAGCAGGGTGAGGTCTTTGACGAGGATGCTGCCGATCAGGCGGCCGTGGTCGAATCACTCGCAGCCCAGGCGGCTGGCGGTGAAGAGGAGCAGCTCGATGAGAGCGCTATCACGGACGAACCCAAGTGGTATGTAGCCCATACCTACTCGGGATACGAAAACAAGGTCAAGATCAATATTTTGAAGACCATCGAGAACCGTCATCTGGAAAATCAGATCTTTGAAGTACGGGTTCCCATGCAGGATGTGGTCGAAGTAAAGAACGGCGTCAAGAAGGCCGTTCCCAAGAAAATGTTCCCCGGCTATGTGCTGGTCAACATGATCATGAACGACGACACCTGGTATGTGGTACGAAACACAAGAGGTGTTACGGGATTCGTAGGACCGGGAAGCAAGCCGGTTCCGCTGACCGAGACAGAAATGAAGTCTCTGGGTATCCGTCCCAAGAACATCACCGTCGACTTTGAGGTCGGCGACATGGTCGCTGTCGTGGCAGGTGTTTGGAAAGACACGGTCGGTCTGGTTCAGAAGATCAACTACAATAAGCAGTCAGCAACCATCAACGTGGATCTGTTCGGACGTGAAACATCCGTTGAGATCAGCTTTGCGGAGATCCGCAGGGCAAACTGATGAAAAATACTTAAGAGAGCGTCTCTTGGTATAGAAAAGTGGGAGCAGCTTTTGGCCGCTGCACAGTCACCACAAAGGAGGAAAAAATGGCTAAAAAAGTTACAGGTTACATCAAGTTACAGATTAAGGCCGGCAAGGCAACACCCGCTCCGCCGGTAGGTCCCGCACTTGGCCAGCACGGTGTCAACATCGTTGAGTTCACCAAGCAGTTCAATGCAAAGACCGCTGACAAGGGCGATCTGATCATCCCCGTTGTCATCACTGTCTATTCTGACAGAAGTTTCAGTTTCATTACAAAGACTCCCCCTGCAGCTGTCCTGCTGAAGAAGGCAGCCGGTCTGGATAAGGCTTCCGGTACTCCCAACAAGGTCAAGGCCGGTTCCGTTACCAAGGCTCAGGTCCGCGAAATCGCAGAGACAAAGATGCCCGATCTGAACGCAGCTTCCATCGAAGCAGCCGAGAGCATGATCGCCGGCACAGCAAGAAGCATGGGCATCACCGTAGTAGACTAAGTCCGTTGCTGATTAGGAGGAAATACGTATGAAACATGGAAAGAAATATCAGGAAGTAGCAAAGTTAGTTGACCGCACTACTCAGTATGAGCCCATGGATGCAATCGCTCTGGTAAAGAAGACCGCATCCGCAAAGTTTGATGAGACTGTTGAGTGCCACATCCGCACAAGCTGCGACGGCCGTCATGCAGATCAGCAGATTCGTGGCGCAGTTGTCCTGCCCGCCGGCACCGGCAAGACCGTCAGAGTTCTGGTTTTCGCAAAGGGCGCAAAGATCGACGAAGCACAGGCTGCAGGCGCTGACTATGTCGGCGGTGCAGAGCTTCTGCCCAGGATCCAGAATGAAGGCTGGCTTGACTTTGACGTAGTTGTTGCAACACCCGACATGATGGGTACCGTCGGCCGTCTGGGCCGTATCCTTGGACCTAAGGGCCTGATGCCCAACCCCAAGGCCGGTACAGTTACCATGGATGTCGCTGGCGCCATCAAGGACATCAAAGCAGGTAAGATCGAGTACAGACTTGACAAGTCCAACATCATCCACGTTCCGCTCGGCAAGGCTTCCTTTACCGAAGAGCAGCTGAAGGAGAACTATGATGCACTTATGAATGCAATCGTTAAGGCTAAGCCCGCAGCAGTCAAGGGCCAGTATCTGAAGAGCGTTACACTTTCCACTACAATGGGCCCCGGCGTCAAGATCATCGCCAACCGCTATTAATTTAAAATGACAATCCCGAGCAGGAGCCCCCGTGGGCTCCTGTTTGTTTTCCTGAAATGCAGGGGAACTGAGGGGCAGGGTTCCGTCGTTTTCCCCCTGTGACCATGGAGACTGAAGG
>CAMOGQ010000015.1 GCA_946614165.1 uncultured Lachnospiraceae bacterium | reverse complement strand
ATTCCATCGGCATCAGAGGCAAAAAGTAGTTAGAAAATATACCCGTGAATTTAGGTTTATTGAGAAGAAAATGGGAAGAGACCTACACCTTATTTGATAAAGTGATCATTCTGGGAACAAAGGAGTGCAGAGATAATACCATCGGAGAGATGTTCGAGAAGGCTATTGAAGAAAACAAGAACAGTTCCGGTAATCTGATAGAGAATATGAAAAAGGCTGAGCCGTTCCTTAAAATGACAACGCTGCAATACTATAAGAATGTGATCACGCACTATATGAGAAAACTGGAGACGGAAGAGGCCGAGGCCGAGGCGGAGGTATGCACCGGCCTGGAAACGGAAAACATTGATAATGACATGTTTATTTTCCTGGACGTGGACGATCTGAACATCAGTCAGATGTCGGAAGAGCTCCAAAAGCTCTCTGACCCGGAGGACGATGCCAATATCTATATGGACTATACCGGAGGGACGAGGGTCACTTCTCTGATCGCCATGATGATCTGCAGATGGCTGGAGGTCAAAAACTACACTATGCGCTGTGTGGTCTACTGCGATATCAACAACAGGGCCAATGCCATCAGAGATATTACGGATGAGTACAGGCTTATCAACGGCGTCATAGCCTTTGACAAGCAGAATGACCCCGACCTGGAGCATGTCAGTGCCGAGAACAGGGATTTGAGCGTTGCCTACGGCCTGAAGGAATACAGGGAAAAAAGACCGGATTACATCCCTGCAGATAAGTCGGATCAGCCGTTCATTTTCCTCAGCTACGCCCATCTTGACTTCAGTCCCTGCCAGGCCATCCTGCAGAAACTGAAATACTGGGGATACCGGGTCTGGTATGACGAAGGGATCGGATGGGGAGATTACTGGGAAAAGACACTCCGTGATCATATGAACCAGTGTCAGATGGCCATCGTACTTTTGTCCGAAAACTATCTGAAACGTGATTACTGCATAAAAGAACTGGACGCCCTGGCCGGAAAGAAGAAATATATCATCTGGCTGGGAAATGTCAGCCCCGGCCCGGAGTTTCTTGAAAAATATCCTTTTCTGGCAGAGACCCAGGGTCTGGTGCGGCTCAAGAACAACAGGAGATATTTTTATAAAAAAGTCAGTGAGAGTCTGCAGAAAATTGAAGAAGCGGCTCCGACGAAGGGCAGTGCCCCTGCCTGAAGTACAGAGGACATATCCCCGCGGGGGCAGGAAGAAAATCTTTACCCAGGGACGGATTTTCGTGTTCGGACTGCGGGGCGGATTAAAAGATGCCGGAAGAGGTTCAATAAGAAAAGAAAGGTATACACAATGTTTATCAATTTCAGCAATCATCCCTCGGCCCGCTGGTCCAGGGAACAGACGCAGGCGGCGCAGCAGAAGTACGGACCTGTTACGGACCTGCCTTTTCCGAATGTAGATATATCTTTTACGCCGGACCAGATTCATGCCATGGCTCTTGAGGAAACGGATAAGATCCTCAGCCTTCTGAAAGAGAGCCGGGAGGAGAACGCAGTCATGTGCCAGGGAGAATTTACCCTCTGCTTTTCGGTCGTTTCCATGCTGCAGAAGGCAGGCGTCAGAGCAGTCAGCGCGGTTACGGAAAGGATCACAGAGGACACAGAAGAAAACGGGGTTATCGTTAAAAAATCCGTCTTTCGCTTTGCCGGTTATCGGGAGTATTTCAGAGAGTAGGCAGAGGCCGGCTGCATGCATTAGTGCAATGCGGCAGAGAGGATCAGTTTTTTGGACATTTATCGGAAATGCTTACCCTGAAGAGGGGATTGAATATGAATGAGCAGATAAGAAAAATGCTGGATATTCCATATGTAAAGCTGCACTTTGAACTGGAGCTTCAGGAGGATGCGTTTCTGCCGGTCAATAAGACATCGGCTCTTCGGGGCGGTATGGGACAGATGCTGCTTCGCAGCAGCTGCGTCGTTGAACCCGCAGCAGCCTATAAGGACCGCAGATGCGGTGAATGCCGGTTCCGGCAGGAATGCATCGTGCAGAGAATCATGTACTCTCCCTTTAAGATCCGTCCCTCTTTTGTGACGGAAGGGGAGAGCATCGGCTTTGTTATGGACTGTGAGGATTTTCGGAGAGAATACTGCGCCGGGGATCTGCTGCGGTTCGAGATGACTTTGTTCGGACCTGTCATCGTATATTTCTATCAGATCCTGCAGGCCTTCGATATGCTGGGGCAGGAGGGGCTGGGCAGCGGACGCGCCGGATTCAGGATCCGAAAGGTCACGTCCACAGACCGTCAGCTCCTGGTCGACGGGAATGACATCGATATGCGAAGATATAAGATCCGGACTCTGGCTGAGTATGTGGATTACAGGCTCCGGAACGGAGGGAAGGAGACAAGAATGAAGTTCCATACACCGGCCTGCATCAAATTCATGAAAAGTCAGATCACGGAATTTCAGCCGGAGGCGGTCATGAAGGCTCTCTGCCGGCGTATCTATATGATGGACTGCTTTGAAGGCATTGAAGCTCCTCTTTTTGACCCGTCCGTGTGTCTTCCTCTTATGACCGGGCAGTCGGCAAGGCCTATTTCCACGTCCAGATATTCGGGACGACATGAAGAGATAATTCCCTTAAGCGGAATCAAGGGCACCATGGATCTGGAAAATATTGGGGACGACCTTTATGCCCTGCTGCTGGCAGGAGAGATCACACACATAGGGAAGAATACCCGGTTCGGATTCGGAAGATATACGATGGTGCAGAGGACTCTCATCTGCCCTGAACCCTGATTTCCCGAAAGGACAGGGAATTGTCATGATATTGATCGGCTGCAGGTAAACAGACAGCACGAACGTACTGCAGATCTGCCAGCTCCCGAAGCATCCGTGTCATACGTTCAGACTGGGATAAACCGATCCACAGGATTTGGGAGCCTGCCCGGAAGTTTCGTCTGACTGTACTGACTGTCCGGCGCAGCCGGGGATGTTTCCCGGCACGGATGGCAAAAGGAATATTCCTGCCATTCAGAAAGTAAACAGCATCCGGCAGATACGGGCAGTCAGAAAGCCTCTTCCATACAGGATATTCTGTGAGGAAGGGGCCTCTTTTTTGGCGGATACTTTTTAAAAACACAAACAGGAGGGGGACAGTCAAAAACGGTCCTTTCGTTCGTGAAGGAGAAGAATCATGGCAGAAAAAAGTGTTTTGTCAGCGGGGCGGAGTATCCGTATTTTAAAGAGGTGCATGTTTTGATCGACTGGTTCGGCGGTTTTGAAATCCCGGAGCCGGAAGCACCGGGGAGGATGCAAACAGGAGACGTATTGCCGGCGCAAAAGCCGGCAGGAGGATATTCATGGAACAGACAGGCAATATATCCAGATTTGTAAAGATGCACAGGCGTGACTATGCCAGGGCACTGTCAGAAATAAAGGCCGGCCGCAAGGAAAGCCATTGGATGTGGTACATCTTTCCGCAGGTCAGAGGGCTGGGAAAAAGCTATATGTCGCAGGAATACGGAATCCGGGACCTGGCAGAAGCCCGGACCTTTTCGAAGGATCCTTATCTGGGCGGCAATCTGACAGAGATCTGCAATGCCCTTTTACGCCTGCCGGAAAAGGATCCTGTCCGGATCTTTGGTCCGATCGATGCCCGGAAGCTGATGTCTTCCATGACCCTGTTTGAATGTGCCGCCGGAAAAGACTCTGTATTTGCCCAAGTACTGGAAAAATACTTTCATGGGAAAAGAGACTATTCCACATACCGGCTTCTTGGAATGAGCAGGGACATGCACCGCCCGGAAAGCGGAGAAAAGGCAGAGTCGGTCATTATTCGCTGTGACGACGACAATATAGATTTTCTTCGCAGACGATATCCCGAAGGACTGCATTTCGCAGTCGGAGATATTCACGGCGAGACGGAGACCCTCAGATGCCTTATGAAAAAGATCCGTTTTGATCCCAAAAAGGATCACGTGTACTTTATTGGAGATTACAACGAAGGGGGAAATCCATACTCACTTCTTGGATATCTTGACAGATACTATCAGGAGGACCTTCATAAATGCGGTTTCCATATGATACGCGGAAACCACGAGCGGGAGCTGAACCCGATCTTTCCTCTGGAGAACCTTCCGGACATCCTGGTCATAAGGGGAAGGGTCATGAATTATTTCCTGGCTCATGCAGGCATGGTTGCATCTGCTTTTGATCTGATCAGCCGGGACATGGAAAAGGATCCGGAGGAACGGGCTTTTGCCTATCGACTGGACGATGCGGCGACAGCCTGGGATGCTCCGCTTCGTCAGATCGTCTGGTCGAGAAACGGACTCTATTCAAGGTATGCCGGGCATTCCCCCTGGCCCTCTGTCGAAAGCATGTCCGTAAACAGGGCCTGTGTCATTCACGGACATTCGCCTTACTGCTTCTTCAAAAAGGGATCCGCATTGACGTACGGCAGGCCTCGCAGCGTATTCTGGGAGAAGCAGCATGTTTTTTTCAGCGAGTCTCTGCAGTCCTTTAATATAGATTCCAATATAAAAGGCAGATACGAAAACAACGAAGGCTGCAGAGGGCTGTCCTGCATCTGTCTGGAGGTGCTGGAGGAGATCGCGGCTGCAGGGAAAGGTCGTCTGATGATCGAGGGAGTCAGAAAGGCGGAAAACTTTGTGTTTTCTTATCCATACACTCCGGAGCCTTTTTCCCGTAATCCCGGAGGGGAACTCTGCAGCAGAATTCTCCGGGCGGAACCTTCAGCGAAGACGATTACCCTTGATGCGGAGCGTAAGCCCTGCTTCGGGTGACCGGGCCGTTACGCAGAGGAACTGCAGAAAAGGATAAAGAAGGCATCTAAACAGCGCATATATCATTCGGGCAGGAAGAAAATATTTACAGAGGAAAGTCGGATAAAATTCCGGCTTTCCTTTTTTTATGCCCGGAAGGGTCTGACAAAAGGCAGGAGCTGCAGTCGGGCTTATTAATTCATGCGGCGGGTCTCAGGATGTTCAAGCTCTTTTGAAAGGCTGTCTGTTACATGTGAATTCTGTCCCATACAGCTGTGCCTCCGGCATTTGACAGAGCGTTTCCATCATGGAATGGATAGACAGTCCGGTTGTTTAAAAATCAAAACTCCCGTTTCGTTCTCCCCCCCTCAAATTGCCGATTTTTATGTTTCTAGAATGAAAATACCAAAAAACAGCGGTCTGACGGATTAAACAGCGACAATCAGGGAGGAAACAGGATGGGAAGAGATTTTGAAGCCTGGGCAGTAAATTATATAAAGACCGGAGAGAGCATCTGGATTCACAGAAAGGAAATGAAGGCCGGTGATCTGTCCGAAAGGATAACAGGACAGGCCGAAGTGCGCAGCCATCTGGCTGAGATCGGCGCCGGCGTTTCCTCTACAACCTACAGCGGTTGGGAAAACGGGACAAAGCATCCTACGCTCCATCATCTGCTGGCTCTTTGCAGAGTATTTGGCTGCTGTCTGGATGACCTGGTACAGATCAATGATCCTGCCAGGCAGAAAGAGAGACAGGTCCCGCCGGTTTCCCGCAATTATGAAAAAACGAAATACGGATGGGCGATCAACAAAGAAAAGACAGGGGAGAGCATCAAAAGGCACAGACTGGAACTCGGCCTGAGTCAGGATGAGATGGTCGACAATATCTGCGCGGTCAAAGGGAGAAGCGAAGCAAGCGCCGAGGAAGAAGCGGCGGGTCTCTCCAAAGAAGCCTACATCACATGGGAAAAAGGAATCAAATGCCCTACGGTCCGCAACCTTCTGGCCCTCTGTCAGATCTTTGAATGCAGCCTGGATGACCTGGTGATCACAGACGACCGCGCCAGGGAAATGGAGAGGAAGAAGCAGAAAGCTTCCCGGGAAAAGAGCAGAGCCTCCGTTCCCGGACAGGCAGACGGCTTCATTCTTTAACCGCCGGTTCATTATCCTGCCGGAAAAATTCATACATACTACAGTCAGAACAAAAAACCGGTTGCAGGACCGGATATACAGGAGCAGCACTGATCCGGTATATCCGGTCCGGAAAGGATATAAAGAGTGGAAAACGTTGCAGACGGAGTGTGTTGAGGGAGTGCTGAAGGAACTCTCTGTAAGGTACAGAATCCTCGAAGGCAGAGAAGACAGATATTTTTTATGCAGGGCGCGCCATCATGTCCTCTTTAATATTAAGATCTGCCGGGGCGGCAGGACCCTGGTATGGTCATATCTTGCGGAAGATCCCCTGCCTGCTCTGCGCCGTAAATGCCGGGACCTGCGGGTCCGGGAGGAAGGCTGCTTTGAGGCCGGCCTGGAAATAACAGAGGAGGGGATCCTCAGCTTCTGTTATGTCCAGGAAAGAGAGACCAGAGAGGAAACAGATCCTGCAGAGGGGGATACTGCAGCCGGGCAGAGACGTTTCAGGAAGAGACTGACAGGATTCCTTTATCTTCTTGACAGAATCAGAACAGTGCTTAAAAGCCGGGGCCAGGCACTCATCCATGAAGAAGATTTTTCTCAAGGGGGGCAGGCTGCCAGAAAGATAAGCGGGCCGGAGGAAGAAGGAAAAGCGGTCATCCTGAATGCATGCCCTGACCAACTGTTTGCCCGGCTGGAAATAAAAATGAACAGGACCCTGGGAAAAGGTCATGGCACAGATGGCTGTGATCCCCTGACATATGCATCCCGAATCGCTTCCGAAGACAGGATCAGGGGAACTGACAGAAGAGGGGGAGGCCGGAGAATATCCGGTCCCCGAAAAATGCTCCGGGACCCTGCGGACCTGTGAGATCTTTCAACATGGAAACATCCTTCGAATCATATCCGGAGGATGTTTTGCTTTTGCAGAGCCGCCAGGAGATCTGCTCAGAAAGACTCTTCCGAGGCTCTGTCAGGCACCCCCCCCTGAAAAAGAGTCCGCAGTCCTCGGGTAAAGTGAAATAGGAAGGAAACTGGCCCGGTTTTTCGCAGGCCCGGGCAAGGGCAGGATTTCAGTCATGAAAGGAAGATTTGTCTATGGGAGTTTCAAGATATTACCTGCATAAGCTGCCGCCGCATTTAAAGAACGTATATAAGACGGTGCTGGAGGGCTTCAGGGGAAGAAAGGAGGAGATCGCCGCTGGCCCCTTCCCTCCGGAGGACTTCCAGAGGCTCATAGACGCCCTTCACTATGACAATCCGGAGCTGTTCTATGTGGGGTTCGGAAGGAGCTGCCTGTATTCAAGCGCCCGGTCTTCCGTTTTCCGGGTGACCTATACTCTGGAGGCATCGGAACAGGAGAGGCTGGAAAAGCGGCTTAATACGCTGGTCGCCTCCTTAAGAAAAAAGCTTACCGGAATGACCATGCGTGCAGGAGCCCTTTACCTGCATGACTACCTGCTCAAAAACAGCAGCTACGGGGAATGCGGAGCCTATCCCAATGCCGGCCATAACATCCTGGGGCCCCTTCTCTGCGGAAAATGTGTCTGTGAGGGTTATGCAAAGGCTTATAAGTACCTGGCCGACACGATTGGCCTTCCCTGCATCGTCGCCATCGGAGAAGGCATCCATCCGGACGGAAGCTCAGGAGGCCATGCCTGGAACCTGGTCCGTCTTGGAGACGCCTGCTTCCATGTGGACGTTACATTCGATTCACTCATTGCTGGGCAGTACTGCTCCCGGGCCTACTTTCTTCTGTCCACGAAAGAGATCCTGACGGACCACAGCATCAGCAACAGATTTGCCCTGCCGGACTGTCCCGCCGGAGGGGGAGTCCTGCAGACCGTAGCGGGAACGGCGGAGCTGTTAGGCTTTCTCGAAAAAGAATACAGGAACGGCGCCAGTCATTCCGAGGTACGCATGACAAAGGGATTTACCATGAAGGATCTGACGGAAAAGATCAGAAGGAAACTTTCCCCCAGGGACATGGACTGGTACAGCCATATCGGGACCTACTGGTACAGGGACTACAGCAGAACACTGTTTATCTGCTGGAAGTAGGAGGTAAGGATGGAAAGACAGCCTGAGCACGGAAGTATCGTGAGTGCCAATCGCCCGCCTGCCCGGACGGGGAGGGAAAAAATACTTTTTCAGGGGACTTATCAGGGACAGCGGTCATCCTTTGGCATGACGGACGACCACATTGACAAGCATGTGCTTCTGATCGGTTCCACCGGATGCGGCAAGACTACGGGCATGAACAGGATGGTGGACCAGATCCAGGCCCGGATGACACCGGAGGATGTCATGATCATCTTTGATACCAAGGGGGATTTTTATTCCGCCTTCGGTCACAGGAAGGGATCGGTAGTCCTGGGAAATTCCGGACGGTTTTACAACGATTCGGTCAGATGGAATATTTTCCGGGAGATCTGCGCGGATGGCTGGGAAGACCGTTTCCTGACGGTCAATGCCCAGGAGATCTGCAGAAATCTCTTTGCGGAAAGAGAAAAAAGGACCAATAATACTTTCTTTCCCCATGCGGGAAGAGATCTTCTTTCCTCACTGCTGATTTTTATGATGCGGACGGGGAAGGAGGAACCGGATTTTAAAAAGGAGTTTCTTTACAACGATCAGCTGAGAAAGATCCTGGACAGCAGCGATGCCGACAAATTACTGGAATTTCTGAGCTTTGATGAGGATGCAAGAAGCGTCGCTTCCTATATCGACGGAAAAGGGGAGCAGGCCAACGGGGTCCTGGCGGAAATGTACTCCGTGACAAGAGATATCTTTACGGGAGTCTTCGCCGAGCACGGAGGATTTTCCATTAGGAATTTTGTAAGGAATAAGGGCGGCAGGACGCTTTACGTGGAGTATGACCTGTCCATAGGCCAGACGCTGACGCCCATATACCGTCTGCTCTTTGACCTGGCCTTAAAGGAGGCCCTGGGGAGACAGAGGATTGAGGGAAATGTCTATCTGATCCTGGATGAATTCAGGCTTCTTCCCTATCTTCAGCACATAGACGACGGGGTCAACTTCGGCAGGAGCCTCGGCGTAAAGGTTTTTGCCGCCGTTCAGAATGTATCCCAGCTCTTCGAGATCTACGGGGAGCACCGGGGCAGGAGCATCCTGGCGGGTTTCTCCAATCTTTTCCTCTTTCATAACGATGACCCGTCTTCTCTGAAATACCTGACGGAGCGGTCGGGCCGGAACGTAGTACTGGATGAATATCTGGATCTGAAGGGACAGATGGCGGAAGGCAGGCCCAGACAGGCCCATACAATAGAGGACTATGACCTGATCTCTCTGGGGCAGGGAGAGGCCATCGTTTCCCTGGCCTTCGGAAAGCCTTTCCGTTTCCGGTTCGACAGGCAGTAAATAAGGAGCGCAAATGGGATTACTGGATTATATCGGCGATATCCTGCGGGAGCGGCAGGTGGCAAAAACAAATATACAGAGAAGGGGCATCACCTTCTATAAGCCCTCCCAGATCGGCGGCTTTGTGGAGTCGGATATTACCGGCATGAAGGTGGTATGCTCGGGAGATTCGGAGGATCTGCGCAGCGAAGTCATTGTGAGCCTGTGCGTTTCGGCGGCCAATGCCGGCTTACCCGCCATTGTGCTCCATCAGGGGGATGCCGCCCTGAAAAGCCAGTTCGGGAAGGTCTTCGGAGGCAGCGGCATATATACGGAGCTGGGGCCCGGGGCAGGGTATTTCGACCCTCTGTACGGGATGCAGCCTTCCCGGATCAGCAGGCTGATGGTGGATACGGCACCCGAAAAATACGGGCTGACCTGCGACGGCCAGGCCTATATCGATGTACTGACAGGCTTCCTTGCGGCAAAGGGCCGCATGATCACTTTAAAGGGCCTATGCAGCTGCCCCCATGCCCGTCTGCCGGCCCTGATCTCTTCCGGGGCCGGCGCCGTGCCCCTGCCGCCTTCCATCATGAGGGATCTGCAGACAAGTCTGGCCCAGGGACAGAAGGAGGCCCATAAGGTCAGGGCTTATCTGAGCGAGCTCTGTGATGAATGCATTCCCCTTCTGCCTCCGGACAAGTCCGCCTATGCCGGATGCGAAAGTATTTTCAGTGCCGCAGGGCAGAAAAAGGTACTGAGCCTGGATATTATCTCGGACGGAAACAGCCTCCTTCTGAAGATCCTTGCGGAGCAGCTGCAGACCCTGATCCGCCGCCGGATGCCTTTTTTCCTGATTCTGGACAACATAGGCATCAGGGAGGAAAACGGCATGAAAGGTCTCTGCCTGCAACAGGCGGGAGATTTCGGCTGTGCTCTGGCGGGAGACGATGTTTATGCTCTCTGCGGAGGGAATGAAAAGCTTTTCGGGACCATACTGGGCAGCAGCGGGAAATGGTTCGTTTTCCATCACAGTTCAGGACTCAGCGCCGAAAAATGGTCCGGGGCTTTCTCCAGTTATCGGAAGATCGATACCACGGTCAATATCGGAAAAAACCATACAGGCGGCTGGGGGTTCGGACTGCAGCCGGGCAGCCCCTCTCACGGATTTTTAAACTGGAACAGTCAGAACGGCACCCATCAGGGCTATGCCTATGCAAATAAGGACGAAGCAGTCATCAGAGGAGAAGAGATCCGGGGGCTGGACAGAAGAAGCGGATATATTTATACCGCCGCGGAAAGAGAAACAGCCTACGTGGAGACCTTTCTGCCTCAGTAAACAAAGGAGGATCGGATCATGTCGATCAAAAGCGCACAGGATGCATACTTTACGAAACTGGAAACCTTATACAAAAAGACCTTCGGGACCCTGCCTTCTGTGTCCTGGGATCCGGAACTGGATCAGTCCCTCTTTATCGGAAAGCCCGATGAGGACGGTGAAATCTGCTGGAAGCCAAAGCCCGCGCAGGGCATCTCTCTGCCGGGACTTGGCAGGGAACTGACGGAATTTTTCGGATCCTGGTACTTCTGGCAGATGCGGGGCGTCTATAAGGGCATGGCCTTTGATTTTGCCCCTCAGCCCTGCCGGAAGGAAGCGGAAAAAGCAGCCCTGACCGCCCTGTCGGACGGCCGGTATTATTTTCCCCCCAGAAAGGCGGCCCTGCTCGCCGTCTGTTCCGAAAAGGGTAATGACGACCTTCTGCTGTTCTATGACCAGGAAAAGGAAGAGCTTTTCAGTTATGACCGGGACAAGCGTTTCATTTATTCCCTTTCCTTTTCCCTTGAAGAGCTGATTTCTTCCATGGAGGCGGTGATCTGATGGGTTTTTATTCTTACAGAGGTGTATCCGACCAGGAACTGGACGCTCAGCATACCACATCCACAGGAGAGACCTATACCCTGCGCCATAACGAAAGTCTGAAGGTGGAAATGCAGTATCTGGGAAAGGGCAATCCCTCGGCCAATGCCCAGGGCTGGGAAAGAAGCAGCAGCCGCTATTTCAATACCCTTCTGCAGAATCATCCGGAAATGTTCAGCAAAAAAAACGAGGCCCGGGTCAAGGCAGGCCATAATCCCCTTGTGGACCAGAAGATGATTAATGCCAATCCCGGCTGGGCCCGATATCGCGGCCAGCCCCTTGTCCATCATCATATCGGCGGCGACGGAGAGGCAGTGGCCCTTCCGAAGAACGCTCACAAAGGCAAGGGAGAGATCCATAACACGGAGAAGGCGGCGGGCATCACGGAAAACTGTAAGATTTTTTCCAGGAACTGCAGCATGCGGCCGGATTCCGTGGGTAAGTTCCCCTCCCAGCTCCATGCGCAGGCAGCAGCAAAAGGACCGGGAAAAGGCGGGGGACAGGCTGATACCGGCCGCGGGGCCGGCTCAGGAAACCCGCTGGGAAAAAGCCGCAGCCACTCCTCAGGCAGTACCAGGGGACGGACTGCATCCTTCACCAGTTCCAGAAGTGAGAGCGTCCGCAGGGCCGCATCCGAAGAAAATGCTGAAAATAAGGATAACGGGGCTTCCAGAAGTGCGAGCGTCAGAAATCACAGTTCCGGGACAGGGGAAAACAGCGGAGCTTCCCGGAGTACATCCCGGGGAGACTGTGTGAGAGGATCCGGAGAAGGAAAAGGGACCGGCGGAAGTCAGGGAAACGGTCAGGGTGCTTCTGCGGGATCCGGAGGTTCCGGACAGGGCCATGCATCCGGAGGAGGCGGCCAGAGCAGAGGCTAAGGTTTTCCGGACGGAGAGGAGAAAAGCCGGATGCAGCATCCCGCCGGAGCCGGAAAGGTTACATAATAAAAATCGTTGAAAACAAGGAGAATCATATGCCCGGTTTAATTGAGAGTGGAACCACAAGACCCCAGGTAAATATCAGCTTTCTTCTGGACAGCTCTGTGTCCATGAGAAAAGGAGGCAGGATGGGGCAGCTGAATGCAGGTATGGAGGAAGCGGTAAGGGTCTGTGAGGAAACAGGGAGAAAGAAGGAAGTACAGGTCCTTATGCGCGTTGTTGCCTTCGGCGATCATGCACGGTGGATCGCCGGAAATCAGGAAAGAGGCGTGGAGCATATCGACTGGGTCCCTCTGAAAACAAAGGGAGGGACCAATACGGCAGAGGCCATCGATCTGATCAGCGGCACCATGTCCAGGAAATATCTGGGAGAGAGAAATTACAGACCCATCGTGGTACTGTGCACGGACGGAGGGAGCAATCAGCCCGACAGGACAGTGGAAGCATCCGAAAAGCTGAAAAATTCTCTGAAAAGCAGGAGCGGCATAGAGAAGGACAAGGTCATCCGGATCGCCGTCGGGGTACACGGCGCCAAAAGAGCGGAGCTGGAGAACTTTGCCTCCGTCGGGACCATTGTCCTGGAAGACGGAAGCAGAGAGGAAAATGTACCTCTGGTCTTTGAAGTGGAAGATATCAGCCGTCTGAAAGGCGTGATCAAGGGGCTGACTCTCAGCAGCATTCACTCCTCCCTCACTGCCGGCGGAACCGGCGGGGGAGAAAACGGGATCGTTATCAGTCCTGTTTACGATCCGGATGTAGGCGGAGAGGACTGGGAGGACTGAAAGGCCCCGGGGAGCGGGGGAAAAAGTGGAGAAAAAGATATGTTCTTCCTGACACAGAAAAAAGACTTTTCTTCCTAAGCCTCCCCCCTCCGGGACAGGAAATGGAGGGCTATATACTTAAGCATGTAAGGAAACAAAAGCGCCGGATCCAGGGGACAGCCGGACCGGTCTCCTTACCAAAAGACAGAAGCCGATCTCCCCGAAGGCGATTATGTCTTTACATTATACCGGCCTAAGGCAATTCCGGTAACGGACGGTCAGGGTAATGCCCCGGCCATGACCTCCCTACCGTAAAGCTGATGCAAACGGAATGAAGGACAGGGTATCCGGAGCCCTTCCGATCGGACCGTGGTTATCCTCTTCCCCCCCTCTAAGATCAGAAAACGCAGATCATACACTTAAGCACGTAAGGAACTAAGGCACCGGATCCAGGGGACAGCCGGACCGGCCTCCTTACAAAGGAAAATAATCATGCTGCCATATAATGAGCAGCTCATATATAAAAAGGAGTATTTTTTATGCCCAGTATTATTGAAGCAAGCACAACAAAGCCCCAGCTTAACATCACATTTGATCTGGATAAATCCGGATCCATGGTGGGAGAACCCATGAATCAGCTGAACGTTGCCATGGCGGAAGCCGTTCAGGTATGCGAGGAAGCAGCTGCCGAAAAGGAAGTTCAGCTTCTGATGCGCGTCATCAGCTTTAACGATCATGCCGAATGGACCTACGGAGATCAGCACTCCGGCGTGGAACATATCGACTGGGCTCCCCTGTCCGCCTACGGAGGGACCAATACGGCAGAAGCCCTGGACATGACCAGAAGCATCATGTCCCGCAAGTATCTGGGAGAGAGAAACTACCGTCCCGTTGTGATCCTGATCACAGACGGCGAAAGCAATAATCCCAGCGAGACCGTCGCAGCCGTAGGCAGACTGAAAGGATCCCTGAAGAGCAGCACAGATCCCGGAAAGGATAAGATCACCAGGATCGCCATCGGCGTCCACGGCGCAAACAGAACAGAGCTGGAAAACTTCGCTTCCATCGGAAACATTGTAAGAGAAGACGGCAGCGTCGACGAGAATGTTCCTCTGGTCTTCGATGTGGACGACGTAGCTATGCTGAAGGGTCTTCTGAAGGGCGTTGCTCTCAGCAGCATTGCATCTTCCATCGGTGCAGGACTCGAAGGAGGCGGAAACGAGATCATCATTGATCCTGTATATGACAGCAAAGAGACAGGAGATGACTGGGAAGACTAAGCATCGCTGAATAAAGCCGCAGGAAATCATACCACAAAGCCGGAGCTTTTCTGCCTCCGCCCGGGAGGGGGCAGGAAAGCTCTGAAGGAGAGATTTTGAATGGATCATACAGAAAAGATCGAAGACGTTCTGCAGAAGGGACAGGCAGAAGCAGCACAGACAGAAGAAGTACAGGCAGTAAAAGAGCAGGCAGAAGTGACCCAGGAAGAGGAAGTGCAGACAGCAGAGGCAAAGAAAAAAGAAAAGCTGGCGGAGGAAGAAGCGGCTGTAAAGGAAGATCCGCATCTTGTGCTGATCAGAAGCCAGGTAGAGGCCGCATCCGTTCCTGAGGCCTATGAGACTTACATCCATGCAGAATCGGAGGCGGAGAAGGGACTCATGCTTTTTGCGGCCCGCCGCAAAGGGACGAGCCATAAGGATAAAAAGATGCCCTGTCAGGACTACTGCCTGACTGCTGCGGTAAACGGGCTGACGGTTCTTGCGTGTGCTGACGGAGTCAGTTCCTGCAGCCGCAGCGATATTGGGGCGAGGCTTGCCTGTGAAGCTCTGGTAAAGACTGTTGCGACGGCTTCCGAATCCTGCAGAGACGAAAATCAGCTGGTCAGAAGGATCCATTCCGTTTCTTTCAGGGAGAAGCTGGTCTCTGCCTGGATCAGAATGGTCATGGAAGAGATCGACAAAGCCATGCCTGAAGGAACGTTCAACCGGATTGAGGAATTTACCAGATATGGTTCGACCCTTATGTATGCGGTCTTTACAGAGAACCATATTCTGACAGGAAACCTGGGGGACGGCCAGATTCTGATCTTTAATGATGATTTCGGGGTAAAACTGCGTGTCCATGGTCCAAAGGAGAGCCCCAGGGTCAGGTGCCTGGTCAACGAAAGGTGTGCCAGGGAGGATTTCGTCACGGGAATCTATCCCAGGAACTGCTTTACCGGTGTCCTGCTCAGTACCGACGGCATGTATGAGAGTCTGGACAAGAGCAGCCATTTCTTCGAATACGCACTTCAGATGAAGGAAAGATTTACGGGAAGGGAAAATCCAGAACCCTATCAGCCCTTCTGCTATCAGGAGAAGGGAGAACCCTACAAGGATTTCTCCGTCATGCGGACCGGGGACGACTGCTCCATCGTCCTGGCTCTGGATGAAAAAAAGAAACCGACAGACTTCAGAGCTCTGCAGGAAAGTATCCGCAGTCATACGGATGCATCTCTTTTCGACAGATGGGACCCTGCCTGCATGAGCTTTTACGTAAGACACGAAGAAACATATGCCGAGGTCCTGATCTCTAGGGAAGAGACATTTGAGATCATAACGGAATTCAGGAATGCAGTGCCGGATCTGCCGGCAGATACATGGACAGAGGGCGGATACCGCTTCTGCCTGTATCCGGATGAAGGCAGGCCTTCTCTGGAATTTCTTCATGCCGGCGGAGCCTTCAGGAGAAGCAGGACCGGTGCTGAGGAGGCGGACCGCCTGGTGGAAAAGATCCTCCGGAGCGCAGCGGCCCTGGAAAAGGAACTTGGGGAAAAAGGCCTTCGGCTGAATACTTCGTCTTCTTTCAATCTGCTTTTTGATGGAGATAAGCTCCATATCAGGGCCGAGGCTCTGGAGAAGGCAGATAAGGCGGCCGGAGAGAACAGTTTTTCCCTAAGAGACAGATATTTCAGCCATGTCCCCGGATTTCTGGAATGCCGGGATGCATCCCATCCCTTATACGATATCGGATATCTGGACAGGGGCAGCAGGTGTCCGAGGATGAAGGAAAAGGCCGGCGGAAAAGAAGAGGATCTTCTGCAGCTGGTCCGCCGCGGCAGAAAGCTGATGATTCAGAATATCAGCGCCTTTGCCTGGAAACTGGAGGACGGGAGCCTCCTTGAAAAGGGAGAAGTGATGGATCTGGAGGACGGTAGGACCTTTACCCTTATGGATAAAGAGGGGAAAGAACTGGAGACCTATATGTACAGATCGAAGGAGGGCTTATGATCAGCGGAGATTATAAGGAAAGAAAAAGAAGGACCAGATCCGGAAAAACCGTGACCGACAGGATCGTTGTTTCCAGGACCGGAACAGAATATATGATCGGCCCGGAACTGGGAAGGGGCGGAGTGGCTGCGGTCTTCAGGGCCCGCAGATGCTCCGATCAGAAGGAATTTGCCTTTAAGGAATTTGAGCCCTCTCCCGAGAACCGTCGTGTACACCGCTGTATTA
The DNA here is from genome assembly GCA_946614165.1 of uncultured Lachnospiraceae bacterium. Lineage (GTDB taxonomy): Bacteria > Bacillota > Clostridia > Lachnospirales > Lachnospiraceae > CAG-791. The sequence goes on along the minus strand of CAMOGQ010000015.1, from coordinate 23,098 downwards.
AGAAAAACATCGAGGATCTGATCAGAAGGCCTCTCACCGATGATGACGGAAAGTCATTTCTGGAATCTTTTATCAGGCCCCTGGATCTGGTCGATCTTCCCGCCAGCGGAGGCTTCGGCTACATCATGGAGCTGGTGGATACGGATAAATATATTCAGGTGATTAAGCTCAGGCACGATGATGTTTTTCCCGAAGCCGACATCCTCTGCAAGGCCTGCATCAATATCGCCCATTTCTTCAAAAGGGTCCATTTCCGCGGGGTCTGCTACAAGGATATCAGCTACAATAATGTCTTTATAAACCCCAGGACCGGAGATGTACGGATCATTGACTGCGACAATATCAGTGTTCAGTCTGTCAAGACCATCTTTGGAACGGAGGGCTTTGCCGCTCCCGAGATCTATGTGACAGAGACGCCCGATACCTATTCGGATTACTTCTCCATGGCATGTCTCTTTTATTTCATTCTGGTAGGCGGAAATCCGCTGGACGGTAAAAAAACCAGAGACTACCTGATGAAAAACAATCTGGACATCCATGATGCAAGGGCTGTGATTTACGGGAGCGATGCCCTGTTTGCCTTCGATCCCAGAGATCACTCCAACGAAATCAGAAATCTGAAGGATCCCCTGACCCCTTACCGCTATGAAGCCCAGGTGATCTGCTGGGAAAACCTTCCCGCGGCTGTTAAGAAGGGCTTTATCCAGACATTCTCCACAGGCCTTAAAAATGAAAACAAGCATATGCGGGTCAAGGACACTGACTGGATCAGAATTTTCGAAGGCGTCGCGGCTTCGGATCTGGTCAGATGCAGCTGCGGAAGGATGAACTTCGGAGACAGGGCAAAGCACAGGATATGTATCTTCTGCGGCAAAAAGCTTTCTCTGATCAAAGACAGACCAAAGCCCGCACCTGTACCAGCGCCTGTGCAGGGACCTGTCCCGAACGAGCTTACTACTGTGACATTCCTGGCCCGGAGAGACATCGCGCCGACCCGCCTTAACATTACAGCTAAGAGAAAAGCCCTTATGGCGGGAAGGCAGGTTTACCCGGGATTGAACGAGGGCTGGATGAAGATCCAGTACAACAGCAGGGTCAACAGCCTTGCGGCAGTGAACATGAGCGGCTCCGACTGGATCGTTACGGATAACGGAATAAAGAAGAACTGCGGACCGGGAGGAAGAGTCATTCTGAAGAAGGGTATGATCATCACCGTCTTTAGAAGAAGACTCCAGCTTACGGTGGAAGATATCCGCTGAACCTCCCTTCCCTTCCGCCACATCCCCCCTTCGAAAGGAAAAAAGCGGCAGTTCATAATAAGGATGTAAGGAAAGACCGGATCCCGGGGACAGCCGGACAGGTCTCCTTACGGTCCCGCCGGAAAGCGGCAGAATGGCAAAAAGAAGGGATAGGAGGAGCACCTGATGGATAATAATCAGGATACGGAAAGGAATACGTCGGAGATGCCCGGCAGGTTTGAAACCCTTCTGGGAAAAGCGGTCAGATGTGCAGGCAGGAATCAGGGAAGGGAGCCCTTCCTGATCTTCTATGAAGGATCCGGACACCAGTGCATGGCTCTTCCCCTGGACGGGGAGGCAGATCTGAATGACCTGCTGAAGAAGGCAGACAGACTTTATGACAGCGGCTTTCTGGAGGATGAAAACGGCATCGAAACAGATACCATTCTTCTTCCCGTCGACGGATATGATCTCAGCCGGGGCCGCAGGGGACTTATAGCGGACTGCGACCTGAGAAGCTATTTAAACGGCTACGCCTGGCTGCTGGATCCGGAGTATGTCAGAAAGTCGGGAGCGGACGCAAAGGGGGCTCTGAAAAGTGTCATTTCCTTTCTGCGAACCCTCAGACATCTGCAGAACAAGGGCCTTACGCCGGAAAGACTGGACGGTCATCAGCTTTATTTCAATGCGGCTTACGGTTTCTTCCGTTATCTTTACGATTACAGAGATATGAAGGAAAAAGGTGAAGAGAAAGAAGCAGCGGAGAAACTGCCTTCTATGAGTATTTCGGCGATGATCCTCCGCCTTCTGACAGGAGCCTGGCCTGCCGAATACGAAGATCCGTTTCTGGGGCTTACTGAAGAGGAGGACAGGTTCCTTTATCTGGATATGAATGGAAGAATCTGCGGCTATGCTCCTTCCATGGAATGTATGGAGATCCTGCCGGAGGAAATCAGAAAGGCGCTCGTAAAGGGCTGTCTGGAAGAGCCGGAAGCCAGAGAAATCCTTTCACCGGAGGAATGGGAGAAGATCCTGCAGAAGGAGGAAGATCAGACACAGGCCTGTATTTTCTGCGGAAAGCATATGTTCGTACCCGCCGCTTCCTGTCCCTTCTGCGGCAGTACCACGATAAAGGAAGATCTGATGACCAGGTGGCTGATCGAGAGAAAGGATTCCTCCTACAGGCTGAGGATCTCCTTTGGAAGGGGCACAGTGCTTACGGGAGAGATCCTGGGGATCCCCTGCAGGGGATCGGCCTTTATGAAGATCGTTTATAAGGCAGGGACCAATACACTGGGAATCAGGAACATGAGCGGAATCGTCTGGACCGTTATGACAGATCGGGAAGAAAATGAACTTTTACCGGGGCAGGCGGCGCCAGTGACTGCAGGAATGAGGATTTCCTTTGCAGGGCATCCGGAAGCAGCCATGAGGTTTCTGGGATATGAAAACAGGTAAGAAGGGAGAGATGACAATGGAAACTGCGGGCAGAAAAATGAATTCGTTGGATTATTACTTTAATCTTTATTCCGACTATAACCGTCGTTTCAGTATCAGCAGAAAGACCCAGGATGCCGGGGAGATCATGACTCTTCTGGAGATGATGATGGAAGAACTCATTATTTATCTGAACTCCCCTCTTTTAAATATGGCTTTTTCGGCATGCTATGGATTATGTATCAGGAAACGGCTCGTAGTCTGGTCCTGGAAGCCGGAAAATTTCACTCTGACAGAGCCGGCCGGCAGGACGGTCATGCCTCCCTTTGATGGCTGGACCCTGGTTACCATGCTGGCGGATCATATGCAGGACAAAAACTGTCCGGGAAAAGTGGAGCTGGAAGAGGCGGCCCAGTATTTTTACAAAAACTGCGAAATTCGACATCCTGACATTACGCAGCTCTCCAATGCGGCCATGCTGATCGATGGAGCACTTCCCAGGCTGAGAGAAAACATCTACAGAGAGATGCAGAAGAAAAAAGACTGGCCTGATCCGGATCAGATGAGGGAGATCGTAATCACCCAGCTGGTCAGGGACGAGATCGGGGAGCGCATCAGCACAGAGATCGGAGAAGCACAGAGACAAAAGGAAGAGATTCTGGAAGAGGGAAGGAAACAGGCGGATAAGCTGAAGGAAGCCATTCTGGAGGAAGCCGGCAGGGAAGCCGAAGAAGTCAAAAAAAGAGCCTATAAGGAAGCAGAGGAAAGACTCTGCATGGCCAGAAACCGCATGACATCTGACGGAGCAGAAGAAAGAAGAAAGAACTTTGAAACTGCCCAGTCCCGTATGAATGATGGCTTTTCGGAGGTACGGAAGAGCATGCTGGGCATCAGCAATCTTCTGAAACAGATGGAAAAGGCTGCCGAAGACCAGTTGGTCAGAAAAGCCTTTGATCAGTACCTGGAACTGTATAACCTGATCGCGGATTACAGGGACTCCGTGACGGCCAAGGCCAGGGAGAAGAAAGATACGGATCTGGAGAATGCAGCCTGGAATCTGGATGTCTTTCTGGACATAATCTGCGAATATCTTGCAGACTACGGCATTCAGAGTACGGCTTCCCTGCCGGGAGAAAAGTTTTCCCCCGGAATTCATGAGGCAGTCGATGCCGGAGAGGGGTTCGATCCACGGAAGGAGACTGTCAGAACCAGTCTCAGAAACGGTTTTGTCTGGGGGGAACAGGTCCTCCAGAAGGAGAAGGTCAGAATCAGAAAGGACGATTGATTTATGTTTATCGGAATTGACTTTGGAACTACATATTCTCAGGTCTCCACGATTTTTCTGGACCAGCCCCAGATGCTTTTAAATCCCGGAGAATACGGCATCCCGTCTGTATTTTATTATGACAGGGAATGCGGGATCCTGATAGGGCAGGATGCTCTGGATGCTGGCCAGGGGGAGGCTGCCGTCAACATGGTGAGCGATGTGAAGATGGCCATCCTGTCCGGCAAGTCCTTTACCCTGGACGGCAGGACCTTCAGCGCCAAGGAGATCGTCTGCGAGATCTATAAGGCTCTGGTATCCAAGGCTGTGCAGGTGGCCAGAAAACGCTCCATCGATGAGGAAATCGAGGGAATGGTCATTACAGTTCCCGCCAAGTTCGGCATGCAGGAAAAGCATCTGATCGCCGAAGCGGCAAGAGAGTGTATGGAAAACAGGAGTCTGCCGGTCAGGGCTGTGGTCAAGGAGCCTGTGGCTGCTGCCATTGCCTACTACCAGTCTCAGATGGAAGACAATAAATATATCCTTGTCTATGACCTGGGAGGCGGCACCTGTGACACGGCCCTGGTCAGGGCGGATTCTTCCTGTGCGGAGCATTATACCGTGGAAGCTTCGGATATGGTGCGCAGAGGGGGCAGAGACTGGGACAGAGAACTGGCAGGCTACATTACGGAGAATATTGAGAAAAAATCCGGCATTACCATCGTGGGAAATCCGGGCTTTGAAGAGAAGGTGCGCCGCGCGGCTGTTTCCGTCAAGCATGACCTTTCGGACCCCGGAAAGACAAGAGCCATGGCCAGGGTGGAGCTGAACGGCAGAATCTATACAGTGCCTGTTACCAGAGCGGTATTTGATGAGAGAACAAAGCCTCTGCTGGAGGAGACATTTGAATGCCTTCAGGAGCTTTACGACGCCCATAAGGACCGCTGCAACATTGAAGAGATCATCTGCGTGGGAGGCAGCTCCAATATGCTCCAGGTAGAGGAGGGCCTGGTGGAACGCTTCCCGGACTGCAGGATCAGGCTCTATGAGCCTGAACACGCAGTGGTGAACGGGGCGGCTTTCTATGCCAATATGCCCGAGACAAACGTGCTCAGGGATGTGGTCAGCCTTTCCTATGGACAGGCCACCAACACCCATTACGGTTATCCCGACAACAGGGTGATCATCTCCAACATTCTGAAAAAGGGAGCAGTCCTTCCGGCATCGGCATATAAGACCTATACCCCGGTGGAGGACAACCAGAAGTACGTATCCTTCCGTGTTTACGAGTCCGACTATACGGACGAGGAATACGACTACTACGGAAGCGATAAAAGACTGATAGGGACAGTAACGCTTGATCTGCCGCCCGATTCTCCCAGATCCCTTGAGCTGACCTGCAGGATCGGCCTTGACAGCGACGGTTTTCTGAAGGTAGAGGCAAGCGAGCCGTCCGGCAAGAAAGTGAAGTCCAGCTTTAAACTCCAGGCTCTGTAAAGGGAGAGGGGACGACCTGAGGCAGAAGCCTTCTGAGGGGGGAGTGAAGAGCGGTCTTTAAGGGGCAAAAATCCGGAAATTACCGGCGGGCTTTATTATGCCCGGCACCCCGGCCATGCGGCCGGGGGCTTTTTTATGTTTCAAAGGCCTGTCTTCGGAAGCTCCGGGAACTGGCAGGAATCGGTTTTCTGCACAGCATGACAAGATGCTGCCCCCTTCTCCGGAGTCAGTTCCGCATTCCGGCCCGCACAGTGTTCCGCATTTATGATATCGGCTTTATAATAATATCTGACAGCACGGCGCAGCTTCAGTCAGCCGGTTTTCTTCGCCGCCGGACCAGTCGGGATCAGATGTTTTATTAAGCCGGGCAGCGGAGGCATCTGCCAGTTCTCTGATATGGAGCAGAAAAAGCCTGCGGCCTCCGGGGCTTAGGATTTTGCCCCGATGTTTCAGAGAAAAGGGCACAGATGCGGAAACTGCCGGCAAAGATCAGGCAATGCCGGGAGGAAGTTATGAAAAGACCAGTCATGAGAACGGTTTCCGGAGCCCTGCCCGGAAGGGTGGCCCTTGGGACCATGCTTTTGGGAACGGGCATAGAGGAGGAGAGGGCATTTTCTCTCCTTGAGGCCCATGCATGCAGGGATGGCGCTCAGATCGATACGGCAAGAAGCTATGCTTCCTGGCTTCCGGGAGGAGCCGGAGCCAGCGAAAGGACCATTGGGAGGTGGCTGGAAAGAGAGGGACGGGAGCACAGAGAACATATCTTTCTGGGAACCAAGGGCTGTCTTATGCCCAGGGGCTATAACAGTACCAGGGGAGACCTGAGCCCGGAGAGAATCAGAAGAGAACTGGAGGAGAGTCTGGAAGCGCTTCGTACAGACTACGTAGATCTCTACTGGCTGCACCGGGATGAAGAGGAAAGAGATGCAGGAGAAATCATGGAGTCCATGAACTGCCTGGTAAGGGAAGGAAGGATACGGTATTTTGGCGTTTCCAACTGGAAGGCTTCCCGCATTCTGGAGGCGGATGCCTGTGCATCGGCCCGGGGACTGCAGCCCATATCAGCCAGTCAGATCCAGTTCGGCTTCGGGATCTGTACTCCCGGCCGGTGGGGAGACGGGAGCGTGGTGGGACAATGACGCTGACTGCCTGATGCTTCGGGAGAACAGGGTCATGCAGAGGGGGACCAGGCTTACACTGGGGCTTCTGAATGATCATGAGATCAGGATCCTGCTGCTGAATCAGTACCTGTCCGGCGGGCTTTTCAGCCAGACAGAGCCCCTCTCTCAGATCAGCGGGAAGCGGCTGACGGAGATCCGCCGCCTTCTTCCGCTGCATCCGGTATGGGCCGCCCCGGATCTGTTTACGGGAGAGCGGTTTCCTTCCAGGGTCAGGATCCGGGAAAAGTCCGGGGAAAGTCCCTTCCGGCAGGCCGCCTTTTTCAACTGGAGCGACGATCAGACCATCCGCCCCGGGGCAGATGTCCTGGAGGAATGGTTCGATCTGCCGGAGAAATGGAAGGGAGAGAGGCTTCTTCTGACTGCTTATTATCACAGAAGCTGGCAGGTCCTGAGCGCAGAGGATGGGGCAGAACTTCCTGAAATCACCCCCCACGACGCGGAACTGGTACGTCTGCAGGTCTGCCATGAAGACATGCCTTATGTTGTGGGATCGGATGCCCACTTTGCCATGGGCGGGGAAGCAGAGGAACTCGGCATCCATGAGGATACCCTGGTCTTCAGAGTGAACAATCCTGTTATGACTGGCGTTTTTTATGAGATCCTGCTCCCTGAGGGATACAGAGACCAGAAGGGAGAGCGGGTCATCCGCATAGACGTTCCGGGACCGGGAGAATTCACAGCGAAGGTCCCTCTGAGCAGGAACCGGGAAAGCTGAGCTCCTTCCGGCAAGTGCAGGAAGCAGGAAATATATGACAGAGCCTGTCGAAAAAGTCGGAGAGGCCGGAGTGTCAGGAAGAAGGGGGTTTATGAGAAACGACAGAGCGGCGGGGTTTCCGCATATGAACTGCATCGTGCTGTTTGACAGAGAAAAGAAAGCGGTCCTCTTCTGCAGGAGGAAAAAGGACCCCTATGAAGGAAAACTCAATTTTGTGGGCGGCAGAGTGGAAAAGGGGGAATCCTCCGAGGATGCGGCCTACCGGGAACTGGAAGAGGAGACCGGCATTACCTGCAGGGAGACCAGTCTCTTCCGCCTGATGGATCTGACCTACTATTACCAGCAGTTTGTTCTGGAGATCTATGTCGGCATGCTGGAGAAGGATGCAGTGCTCAGGGAGGAGAAAAATCCCCTTGTCTGGCTCCCTCTGACGGAGGACTTTACAGACAGGGACCGTTTTGCAGGAGACCAGAACATTGCCCACATCATGAACGCCGCGCTTATGTTTCCGATCCCGGGAAGAAAGATGCTTTCGGAAGGCCTTTATATCGGGATCGACGGCTGCAGAAACGGCTGGATCCTGGCGGCCCTGGATCACGGAAGGATCCGTATAGAAAGGTATCCCGATATAAATGAGATCATGAGCAGGTACCCTTCCGCAGATGCATACCTGATCGATATGGCATTGGGTCTTCGTGAGAAGGAGAAACAAAAAAGACCTGAGGTAGAGGCGAGAAAGCTTTTAAAGGGCAGAGAAGCGACCGTTTTTCCCATTCCCTGCAGGCAGGCTGTCCACGCAGAAGATGAGGATGAGAAAAGGCAGGAGGAGGCCCGGAAGGCAGCCAACATGGCGGCCCTGGGGAAGAGCCTTTCCAGGCAGACCCTGGCCATTATTCCCAGGATCAGAGAACTGGATGATTTTCTGGGACGGCATCCGGAATATAAAAATGTCCTCTGCGAAAGCCATCCGGAGCTGTGCTTTGCCCGGCTGAAGGGAGAAGTGGTAAGGAGCCGTAAAAACGACTTTTTCGGAATGACGGAGCGGATGGATATCCTTTCGGAATACGTTGAGATGGAAGATCCCTACATGGCCGTCCGTCTGTCCGGGAAGCTTGACTGCAGGCCGGATGACATACTGGACGCTCTCTGCCTGGCGGCAGCGGCCGGCATGAAGGCTCACGGACTGTGCGAAACGGTTCCTGCAGTACCGGAAGCGGATGCCAGAGGAATTCTTATGCAGATGGTCATCCCCCGCATCATAAAGGGAAAAGAGAACTGATATCATGAAATAAAAAAGCGGGAACAGATACAGTAAAAAAGCTGTTGAGCAAAGGCACATACTGGGAAAGGACAGGACAGCAGTGTATAAAAGCGATATAAAGGAAAAGATGGTGGAAGTGTTTCAGGATACAAGAGACTGGTATGAAACAGATCCCTGTCTTCGTGATGCCGTATCCTTCGGCAGGCTGAATACCAGGCTGTACAGGGAAGGAGAGGACCCGGAAGTGCCCATTCCGGAGAGCACTGAGGGAAGGGAAGGAAGAACCGCCGGAGTCCTTGTAACGGACCATAAGACCTTTGAGACAGCCATGGAGCTCTCTGACAGGTATCCAGGAAAGAAGATCGCGGTACTGAACTTTGCCAGCGCAACAAGGCCTGGAGGCGGCGTTTTAAAGGGCAGCAGGGCCCAGGAGGAAAGCCTCTGCCGCTGCTCTACCCTGTATTCCACCCTGGACAGAAAATGGCTCTATGACCAGTACTATACGGTCAACAGAAACAGGGGAGATGCCCGCTATTCGGATGCCTGCATTTATTCTCCCGGCGTAATTATCTGCAAGACGGATGACAGTATCCCTGTCAGAATGAAGAAGGAGGACTGGAGGCAGGTCGATGTGATCAGCTGCGCCGCACCGAATCTGAGGAGGAGACCCTCCAATATGTATAATCCCGGTGCCGGAAAGCCCCTTTCTCTGACAGAGGAAGAACTCTTTGACATCCATGTAAAAAGAGCCGGACACATCTTCCGGGTGGCGGCAGCAAACCACGTGGACCTTTTGGTACTGGGCGCCTTCGGATGCGGGGCCTTTCAGAACGATCCCCGTGTGGTGGCCAGGGCTTACAGACAGGCAACCGAAGAATTCAGGGGATTTTTCGACGTGATCGCCTTTGCCGTATACTGCACGCCGAAAGACCGAAAGAACTATGATGCCTTTAAACAGTATCTGGGGGATCTGGAGTAAGGCACCCTACTGACCTGTATGAGAGGCGGGAAAAGGAAAGATGAAGAAGATAAAGACTGTTCGGACCGGCGGCCAGTCCGGCGCTGACAGGGCCGCCATGGACACAGCGCTCAGATATCATATCGATCTGTGCGGCTGGTGCCCCAGAGGGGGCTGGGCAGAGGATTACCCCGATGCCCCCGGCCTTCTTGCAGACTATCCCCAGCTTACGGAAACGCCGTCTCCGGGAACCGCTCAGAGGACTGTATGGAATATGCGGGATGCTGACGCCATACTGACCATTATGCCGGAAGGAGCTGCATCCGCAGGTACGGATCTGGGCCTCAGGGAAGGAATCCGTCTCGGAAAGCCCATGTATACGGCTGTCGGTATGGAGGACGCTGCCGGAATTCTTGCCTGGCTGGAGAGCCTGCCGGACGGTCTTGACCTCTGCGTCGGAGGCCCCAGGCAGAGCGAATGTGAAAATGCCTACCGGCTGACAGAGCAGATCCTGGACAGGGTCTTCAGGGAAGTGAATCTGCTGTTTTCAGATGAAAATGGATAATGTGGGATTTCTGTACGGGACGCCGGGAATCTGCCGGAGAGAGTTTTCCGGGAACTTCCGGGAAAGATAAAGTAAAGGGGCTGTGAATTTTTGCCTGATGCAAAAGAGGTGTGAAGGAACAGATGCATGTTTCCTCACACCTTTTTCTGCTTTTTTATATGTGCTGCTGCTGACGCAGATTCTGCAGCGGGCCTTCTTTCCGGATTCTCTGTTCGGATCTTATCCCAGTTTTTCCAGGATGGCCCTGTCCAGTTCCTGCATTTCTTCTTCTGTCAGTGACCAGTTAAGGCATGCGGTATTGCTCAGGATCCGTTCCCTGGTCTGAGCCCCGAATATACTTGTATCCACGAAGCATTTCTGCCTTGACCAGTTAATGGCGACCTGGGCCAGGGTGACCCCATGTCTGTCTGCCACAGGCTGCATCACGTCCAGCAGTTCCATGACTCTGGAGAAAAGGGGCTCTCTGAAATAGGGATAGAAACGGTTCCGGTTGTCCATAGTCTCGTAGGTCTTCAGAGTCCTGTATCTGCCTGTCAGGATACCGCCTCCCAGCGACCCGTAGGTCATGACACCCAGGTCATGGGCATGGGCCCATTCAAGGACCTTGGTATTATTCTGATTTACCATGGAGAACTGGAGCTGCAGAGCTTCCACATCCGCACATTCCATGGCCTTCTGCAGCTCTTCCAGGCTGAAATTGGAGACTCCGATATGGCGGACGGATCCTTCTTCCTTCAGCCTGTTCAGGGCTCCGAAGGTCTCTTCATAGGGGACCACCGGGTCTGGCCAGTGAACGATCATCAGATCAATATAGTCCGTCCGAAGATTCCGGAGCGACTCTTCGCACTGCTTCAGAATCAGATCGCCCCTTCCCGAGCGGACATACTGACCGCCAATAAAAGCGTTGGCACACTTTGTGGCGATATAGACTTTTTCCCGCTGACCTTTCCCCATATCCTCCAGGGCTTTTCCTATGTACCGTTCTGCCTGACCGGCATTGTAGGCAGGAGCGGTGTCGATAAAGTTGATGCCGCATTCAACGGCAGCGGCAATCGCATCCAGCCTTGTTTCATCTGAATTGGGGTCCCAGCCGGCCCCACCGATGCCCCAGGTACCCAGGGTAAGCGGGGTGACCATCATTTCCGTTCTGCCAAAACGTATTTTCTCCATTTCTGCCTCACTTCATCAGATTCTTGTTTCGTGGACCATTACAAAAACGGTGGCCCTTTTCTGATATTCTCTATGATATTTTCCGTCAGGTACATAAAGACGTCAAGTGATATACAGAGCCCTTTCCGGATGTTAAAATAGCGGTATGTGGTTTTGAATCCAGGGGCGACAGAAGAAAGAAGCCGTAAAACCGGAGCCGGCAGGAAGACAGACAAAGGTAAGACTGCGCTGAATAATTGAACGAGGGTTCTGCTGGCACAGACCTCTGCATACCTGACCGGATAGTTGATGTGTCTTATTAACGGCATTCACAGGATGATGAACAATTACATAAAAATATATCTTAAGGTTCGGAAAAACATAAGATTTAAATGCGGATGGTTTTAATTCGCGGTACAATAGTTTAAGCGGCTTTGCAATACTCGGATAACAGCGAGGTAGAACAATTGGAAAATACAAATATTTCAGCTTTTATCAGCTATCGCACAACAGATGGGATGAATACTCCTCAGAATCTTCAGAATCATTTAAGAAGAGCGGACATTGATTCTTATTATGACGAAGAGAATATGTCGAATGATGAAGAACTGCTGGCTCATCTTACAAAGGAAATCATAAAAAGAGACAACTTTATTATTTTACTGACGGAGGACTCGGTTAAATATCTTTTGTCCTGGCTGAATTACCAGAATGAAGAACGTATAAATCCTCAGCTTAGAAACATTTTCTTCGGAGAATTAAAAGCGGCTGTAGACAGTTTTAGAAATATCATTCCGGTGTTCTATAAATCTGATAAAGGCAGATCATATCTTTCGGATCTGGCTGATAAACTGTTTCGCAGTTTTGGAAGGGACGCTGCCCCTGCTTGTGTCATAAGAGAAAAAGATGATACCGATAGAGCCTTCTTTCAGAAGATTCAGAGCCGTCTCGGAAGAGCAAGAGAGATAGAGCATACGGATTTATCCAAGATTTACTGGGTCGGGACAAGGGAGTCGGATATGCCGGTAAGGCAGACAAAAGGGTTTTCTGGATTTGAGGGCGGTATTTTTCTGTTCGGAGAGAAAAACACAGAAGACCGGATCATAATGTGCGACCAGGACGGGGATTCGGAAGACCGCGTTGACCACAATGATGCATCTGATCTGTCACAAGATAAATTTTATGAAGAAGCCATAAAAAAAATCATCTCTGATTCAAAAGGAGAAGAGGATGTCAGATTTATGTTTTATAACCCAACGACAGCCCATCGCTTATCCTTTACAGATGATGAACGGAAGCACTTTCTGTGCCTCAATGATAAGAAGCTGCTGAGCAGGGTCAATAATAAGTCCGAATTAAGAGAAATGATCAGAGAAAGCGTTCCGCTTCTTCCGATTGTGGAAAGAACCCGCATGGACTGTGATTATTCAGATCTGCATCATTTATTTACCGAAGGCTATTTTACTGATAACGGACAATATCCTTACGAAGTCCCGCCGATCAGGTATGACAGAAATCTTCGTTTTATTGTGCAGGCTCCGGTTTCTTCCGGCGGTTCCGGAACTTTTATTTTAGACAGCAAAAATGCGGATTACCTTTTATCGTCGCTGGATAAAAAATCCAAGTACCTTGTATCTGTGTATCACAGCCGCAATATTTCGGTAAATATGCATGCTGTCATATACGATAATCGGGTCGTGTGCCTCCCGGGGTCCATACAGATCATCAGAGAGGTACCTACAGAAAATAAGCTGTTATATAAAGGGGCTGATTTTTTTGCATATAAAACGATACCTTTATACTTAAGAGAAGAATTCAGAAGACAGGTAATGATTGTTGCTGAAATTCTTCGTAATAATGGATACCGGGGTGTTTGCGGAATTGACGCGATTATTCATGACAAGCGTGTAAATATACTGGAAGTAAATGGCAGATTCCAGGCGTCTACAGAACTGCTTAACCGGTCGCTTCTGGCTAACGGACAGAAAACTGTGCAGGAGATGAATCTGGATGCTTTCTCCGGGGTATGTCCGAGCGATAACTTTGAGCCCTTTAACAGCCAGTCAACAGTGCCGTACAGCAATTATAATTATAGTTATGAAGGCCACACAGACCATGATTCATGGATCTATAAATGTGCGGAAGAGTATAAAAATGAAAGATATCCCGGATTAAATATTCAGGCTGACGGATATACGCCAGACCGCAGAAAGTACAGGGCGCAGGCATACCTGTATCGTGTTTCTTTTAACCATAACATTGCCAGTATAAATGAAGACGGTCAGGTACTGGTACATGAAAACATATGTGAACCCGAAAAGCGGCTTGTGAGGAAAATCCGTTCCAGGGAAAAGCTGGCCATTAAAATATCATTGATGATCCAGGGAATTAAAATCGCTCCCGAAATACAGAGCAGACTGAGAGAAGCTACTAATAATGCAGTGGATCTGCAGATCGGCAGCAAGGCTTCGCTGATGATCATCAATGCGCCGACAAACATCAAATATGTTGAGTTTTCGCCGTTTACGCTAGTGCCTTCCGAAAAATATCCTGACAAATACAGTATCAAATATTATTTTGATTTACTGATTGACAACGTAGGTGTTTTTTCTGCCGATGCAAATCAGAATCTTCGGTACAAGGAGCATCTGTTTTCGGAAATTGCCTACCTTTCAACAGACAGATTAAGAGTCCACATTACAAATGTCTGCAGATATAAAAAGATCAATAAAGACGGAACATGCAGTGAATGCAAATTCTGTAATATAAAACCTAATTTTGGTGAAAAGAAAATCACCCCGGAGGATATTGAATATGTAGTCGATAAATACATACAGGATAAGCATAGCATAGAAAGCTCAGGAAAATATATTCCCGGAGAAACCGTCACGCTGAGACATTTCCTGATCGGCGGTCAGTCTCCGGAAGAAGGTTCCAATGAAATAGTTGACGTATCCAGGGTACTTGGAAAATACAGAGGATTTCCTATCTATGCCATGACTCTTCCCCTGAAAGATAAAACCGTGGAAGAACTGGTCGCGAACGGCGTACTGGAATATGCATATAATATTGAGATCTTTAATGAAGAATGCAGAAAGCGTTATATGCCGGGAAAATCACGGATATCTGTAGATACTTATATGGAAAGGCTTGTTCGTACAAGACAGATTCTGAACAGGCCGACACATCACAGAGCCAGAACTGCCGTGAGAAGTATGGTCATTGTAGGCCTGGAACCGTATGAGGATATGATTCAGGGAATCTGGAATCTGATACAGAATGATATAGAACCCATGCTTTCTGTATTCAGACCGCTTCCGGATACTGAACTGGAAAATCTTAATGCTCCGTCCATAAAGATGGTTTATGATTTATTTAACACGGTCAGTCATATGCTTGCGGATTATCATGCTGAACACCCTGAATCTGTTCCTTTTTTGGGTCCCAGCTGTCCCTGCTGTCAGAACAATACTGTCAGCCTCCCCTGGAATATTCAGAAAACAAATGTAGTTAAATCCGTATGGAAAATCGACGATCAGCAGCAGAACTTTGGAGGTAAATATGAACAATAATGATAATGATTCTCATGAGCAGAACGGTGGTTCTCCAGATGAAACACAGCGTGACAAGAAAAATGATGGTCAGAGAAGCAGCACTGGTAATACAGAATTAAGTGCTGATAAGTTAGACAGCATACTGAATACTCTGGGTTCAGTAGACCGCAAGATACATAATAAAAATACGGTAAAAGATTATAATGAATTGCGTAATCAGATTGACGTTTATCTTGAACAGTCTAAAAAATTATGCCGGGATTTAAATTTAACGGTTGACAAAGAAGATGATGATAAAAATGATAAAATCTGTGACAAAATTTCGAAAATTTACCAGAAAATTAAGCAGGGAGACAGGAAGGATCATTATAAACAACTACTTGATTGTTACAGTGAATTGACGTATGACTTTTCCACTGCTTATTATGAAGTGAAAAACAAATTAGAATGGGATACAGCTTCTGATAACATGGGATCAATATTATTGTGCAAAAATGTTCGAATCATGGAGGACATTATAAATAAGATCTGTACGAATAATATTGACAAGTCGATCATACAGGGAGATAAGCATTTCGACAGCATCAAATTTGGTTTTGAATGGCTGTTCTGTCATAATGATAATAATAGAAATAAAGACTATAAAAGAATTGACATCCGGGATAGAAATAGATTTTTAGACTATATAAAATATCAGATGATGGTAACCAGTCAGTTTAATGACAGCTTTGAATATCTTCCGATAAAATCTAACGATATAGACAAACATTTTGAGCTGATACAGAAAGCTTTTGATAACGATGTTTTTGATAAAACTGTCAGTAAAAAAATAAAAGGAAATATTACCGAAGTACGAATCGGTAGGAAAAGAAGAATTGACGAATTCAAAAAAGTTGTAACAAAACTTATTGATGATTTTTTCAATGTATATGAACTGCTGATCAGTCACAGAGATGCCTTATTTAAAGAGGAGGAAATGAGAAAGGAACTCAGAACGGAATTGTTAGCTGAGATGATAGACGAAAATGGCAATCCACTTACAGATGAAAAGGGTAATCCACTTACAGAAATACCGCAACCGACTTTAGTTCATAATTATATAATCAATCTCTCTTCAGTAGCGCTGCGTGTTTTAACTGATCGCTTTGTATCATTTGTTAAAATAAATGATCTTAATTTTGGCAACAGTGAATTCAACAGATCCTGGTTTAATTATTCGGAATTGTCGGAGAGCAACTATGCCGGATCTAATTTTAAAAATGCAAGAATGGAAAACTGCAAAATCAAACACTGTGATATTTCTACTTGTAATCTATCTCTGGCGGATGCAAGCAATACAGATTTTAGCAGTTCTAACTTAAACTATTCAAATCTGGCTGGCATGAGCCTTACAGATGCAACTATCAGTAATTGCGAATTTCAGAACGCTTTATTCAGAGATCCGGTGATTGACCGATATACTGAAGCTGTCACTTCGGCATGGAATAAATCTGCTGCAAAGGAAAAGGAGGATTCTTTAATATGCAATCTTTTGTACATCTGGCATGATGGGGCAAATGAAACAAATCATCTGAAAGAAACAATAAAAAGTTTTAAAGATATAAGAACAGAGAAGCCTTTATTTGAGAAAACAGGAATCCAGAATCAGGATCCGATTCCCGTAAAAGTTTTGGACTACCATTTAGATCCAGATACGAATTCAAAACTTTATAATAATATTGAACAGGTCCTGCAGCATTATTTGCGCAAACATATTCCAGCGGCTTTATTAAAAAAGGTACAGGAAGTGTTCACAGATGAGACTGACGATGATAGAAGTACCAGAATAGATAACCATGGTAAAGTAGAACTCTCGGTTGCTGATCTTAAATATATAACAGCAAAACATACATTAATGAGCAACCTTGATTTTTGCCATATCAAAATGGGAAGTGCCACATTTGAGGATTCTGACTTAAGTGGATCTGCTTTATTCTATACAGATGCTTCGCTCAGTTCTTTTATGTATAGTAATCTTAACCAGATTGAAGCTTTCGAATCAGATTTCGAAGGGGCCAATTTTTCCAATGCATTGGCGAACAAAGCAAAGTTTGTGAATTGTAATTTAAGCAATACAAACTGGACAAAAGGTATTTTGATAGAGAGTTATTTTATCGATTTTTCGAAGTATCTTATCCCAGTAATTAATCCTCTGCCTCAGCCCAATATTACATTACAGGTTAATGAGTATGTGGATTTTGATTCAGAGAATTCACCGAAAAGAAGGATTATTCTTGATGCCCCCAAGTATTATGTAGCACCTGATTCAGATGTCGTGCAGAAAGAAAAGACTTCCAATGACTGGCAGGAAAATTGCGGATTGGATAATACCAGGTTTATAGATGCTCTGGCCGATAAATCGGTGTTTATCAATATATCGTCCAACAGGAGCACATTCAATAACACATCCTTCAAAAATGCTTTGTTTACAAATTGCCGCATGATCTCTTCGGATTTCATAGGAGCAGACTTCAGGTATGCAATAATATCTTTTTGCTGCTGGGGCCAGTCAAATTTTTCTAATGCAAATATGACAAATACCAAAATGAGTTACATTGATTTCAGCAACTGCAACATGTCGAATGCCGTAATCAACCTCAGTGATGCTTCTCACTTATTACTTGAGAATTCCAATATGAGAGGAATGAATTTCTCTGGAGCGCATATCAGTGATTCTGTTCTTTCCAACAGCAATATTGAAAGTACAGTATTTACAGGTGCAGTTTTTAAAAACTGTATATTCAATCATATTCATTTTGACAATGTTATAAGTATCCACTCGGCAACATTTGAGAACTGCTATGCATATAATTGCGATTACATGGGACAGGACAGGCCAGACGGCTTGATAGACCCTACATCGTTCTTTGTCAGAAACACGGCAGACAAAAATGCAGGTTCCTATGTATTACCATCGATATATTATCCATTCTAATGATTTTGAACGATTAAATGGTCAGGTCATAAGTGTCTGATACTGCGCACCGGAAAACGTATGAAAAGTGGAGTTTGCTCCGAATCAGAGTAAGCTCCACTTTTTCAAGCCGTAAAATGCAGAAAATATTTCTCCTGGCAGATTTACGAAAATCAGCCGTCAGGAATATCAGTATGATTCCCCCCTACTTTTCCCAAAACAGCATCTGGTACAATTGTCTTAGACATGGAAAAAGAGATGGAATTCGAGTTTAAACCTGTCCAGCAGTTCCTGGATCCGCTGAAAGCAGACATATCGAATCCATTAACTCTATCAGAAAGGAAGAATAGCTTATGCTGAAAATTATCAAAAAACACGGAAAAATTTTCAAAGCCTACAGACTGGGAGACCAGCATCCTGTCCTGGAGGGACTCATGGCAGAGGGGAAGATTTTATTTATGGAAGACGGCAGTTTCGAAGTCTTTTCCCAGGAGGCAGTCCAGTCCGGAAGCGGACACGGACAAAAGGCGGAGGCCGGAGACTGGATCAGGCTGGACAGCAAGGGATTTCCCTATCCCTGCACCCATGACTGGTTCCAGGAAAACATGAGGCCGGCCGGCGGTGATGATTATGAGCAGATTCCCAAAGCATTGTCTGCATGGACGGCAGATCAGGAGATGTGTCCGGAAGTGGAGTTTCTGATCCGTGAAAAGGGCCTGAAGTTGGATGAAGAAAGCTTTGATAAATATTATTCTGCGATTCTCTGGGGAAATCCGGAAGCCGCGGACCGCAACGCCGTGCTTGTGTTTTACAGCGTCAGCTATGGAGATGACGGCAGGGTCACAGATGCAGACTACAACTTTGTGGCAAAGACAGAATTTGACCTGAGCTATGATGTGATCTGACAATCTCAGGCACAGGGCTGAAGGAAGAGGGAGGGACGGATTCGAAACAGTAAGAGAAACCTCTTTCCAACAGCCCTGTTCCCTGCGTATTTCCTGCCTATCCGAGGAAGCTTTATGGTATATGGGAGAGGTTTGGGACCATGATCCGGCGTATGGAATGAGATGTCTCTTTATCTGAAACGGGACCATACAGAAAGGAACGGCGTATGCGGGCGCAGAATATCATACTGTTTTCTTCCGGAATCAGTGAAAATAACGGGATCCTTTTTTCTGTAAAGGAAGAACTGGAAGTCCAGGGCTATCTCTGCAGCTACTGGAGAGATCTTTTCAGCGGAGCCATGGATCCCCAGAATATTGCTCTTCTTCCGGTCCTGATCAAAAAAATCCCCACCTTTGATTTTGCGGTCCTGATCTGTGAGGGACATGACAAGACCCAGCTGGTGAGGCACGGCCAGACCAAGGTCGTAAAGACCATGAGAGACAATGTTCTCTTCGAGATCGGACTCTGTACCATGGCACTGGGAATGAACCGGGTCATCCTGCTGACAGAAAGCGACACAAGGCTGCCGGAGGACTTGATGGGGATCCATAACGAGTCGGCGCTGAAGGTGATCAAATACGAGCCGGAGGATCTGAAGACCTATCGGAAGGCCGCAGCCGAGACTGCAGACTATTTGAACAGTGTCAGCGAGGAAATAAAGGCCATCCTGGAGGTGAAAGACCTGGTCCGGGATATGGATCTCTTTATCAGACAGAACCAGATGATCCTTTCTCCCACGGTCATCGGTGCTTCTGTTTCTACCGCCAACGGCTATGTCAGCAACTTTGTCCTTCGTCTTCTGGAGAAGTGCGATGAAGGATTTCTGCTGGAGGGAGAAAAGGAACTCTGCTTTTTTCCGGATGAAAAAATCTTCCTCCATATCGTTCTGCCTCTGACATATTCGGAGCTGACTCCTGCCAGTACAAGAGCCAGGATGAAGCAGTATAAGAAGGGACGGGTCTCGGGGGCCCGTTTCAGAGAAGTGGAATTCTATTACCATATCCTGGGGGATGAACTGCACATCGTCGACTATCCCACGACCATGGTCACCAGCTATCAGACGGCGCGTCTGATCCTTAATATCCAGGCGGACGACAGAGCAGATCCCCTTGCCGAAAAACGCTTCAATGCCAAGGAACTGGACCTGTTTGAGAATGCTCTGTCCGCTCTGACGACGGAATCCTTCATCGAAGCAACGGTCCGTCATTTTTATACTGATGATACAAAGGAAGAGGAGGACCGGCTGATTCGGCGCCTGACAGCCATGATGGAACGTGTCAGCATAGAAAGGGAAGACTATTAAAGTAATACATTCCCAATCTGCCGGACTATATAGTCTCGGCAGAAGGGATAGGGCTCTTCCTTGGACGGCCACGTGACCGCTTCGGTTTCTGTTCAGCTTCGTCTTTTGGCTTTGGTTTGCGGCCCCTTTTCTTCGGTTCCGGCTTTGGAACAGGCTTAGATAAACCGAGTGCTTCAAGTTCATCGAAGACCATCTTTAGTGTATGGACCCAGTAACCATCATCGGTTGCCGGATCCTCAGGTGCATCTGTTTTACGCCAGGCAGATGAGAGATCATCCATCAGTTCCCCATAAGACATCTGCTCGAAAAGACCTGCACTTTGTGCCTTGCGGATGATCCGGCATGTAGCTACTGTAGATAGGAAGTTGATAAACTCGCTGCCGATTACAGAAAAATCATTTTGCACGTCGGTATGGTCAAGGCATTCATCGCTTTTATAGCGGTTAAATACCAGTTCCAAAAGCCAGCGGTCTTCATAACACTGATATGCCGTCTTTGGTTCCAGGTCCTGATCGGATTCAAGAACGATTACACCGAAAACAGCCTTCTTTTTTGAATATTTCTCGGGTGAAAAGGTGTCTTTTTTCTGCGCATTTGTAATGTATGACGTTTCTTCAGCGGAAGCCTTCCGGGCATCTTTAAAAGCATACAGATATCTGCCGCCCTTGATCTGCTTCTTCTTATATAATACGTGGGCTTCAATACCGGAGAGGACTCCCTCAAATGAAAGCATATCATTACCGGATATGCGGGAATCATTCCTCTTTATTGGTGTGAGAAAATGCAGATCCGGCCGTTCCCTGAGTTCTTCTTTGATCTTGCTTGGAGGAAAGCCCTTGTCCGCAACGATGATCCCGCTCCTGATATCGTTATCACGAATAAATGCCGGATAGCTGCTGGCATCGATGCTGTTTCCCGGAAAAACTTCTGCACAAACTGGTTCCATCCGCTCAATGTCATAAGCGTACAGAACTGAAACTTCGCAAACTCCCTTTACCCTGGCTTTACGGGAAAAGGCAGAGAGATCATTGACCTTGCTGTTGTCCTGCTTCAGGGTGCCATCAATCGCGATGTGATGGTCTGCAGCAGTCGCTTTCATGCGGAGCTGGTAAAACTGTTTACGTCTGGAACCGTTCATGCCGATCCTCTGGAGAAGGCTGCAGATAGAATTCGGCGATAAGGCGGCCCCCGGATAATCTTTACATACAAATGTCCTGCGGTAATGTGTTGCCATCCGGTTTGCTGTAATGGCTGGCTTTATAACTTTTAAAGTGGCCAGAGACATCATTGCATACACATCTGACGCATCATATACCGCAAGAAGGTCATCTTTGATATCCGACATAACCGACTTAACGAGTGCGGAAGCCCCATATGACAGCATATCCGGTTCTGCATTATTAAGGCTTTTATCGGCTACTGGAACAAATTTATGGTCAATAATATGGCCGATGACCTTTCCATTACGCGGCTGAGGATTGCCACCGGATACATATTTGGAAGAAGCGCGCTGCCTGACGGCATAACGCTTTGGACCATCACGGCCATTATCATCCACAATAGTATTAACCGGTCTTGGAACTTCTCTGATATCGGCTGGTACGGGCATAAAAATCACTCCTTTATATAGTCCTATTATATCATATACGGACTATATATAGTAGTGTTTTATGCATTTTTTACAAGAAAAAAGCGGACTATTTTCAATGATATCCGGCTGATATGAGCTGTTTACCAGTGGTTATTACTGACTGGTGCCTTGGATTAGCTGATAATCATGTAATATGAAGGACTTAAGGGGTCATTCTATAGTCCGGCATTTTGGGAAAGTTTTATTAAAGAGATTTTTAAAAAAACGTGCAGACTGGCTAGGGAGCGGCCATTTCCCTTTAGTACATGAAACAGACCGTCACAGGAGCTGTAAGCTGCCGGTGATGGTCTGTTTTTATGAGGTCTGCTGATGAATCTGGAAGAGCAGAATATGATATCCAAATCAATCAGCTCCGTAATAGTTTTCTTTCCTGGTCATTTACCGGCCGCCTCTTAGTTCCCAGGCTTCTTCCAGAATGTCTTCCGCAGGCGGCAGGGACATAACCTATTGTGAGACCATGAGCGGCATGCTGTACAATAATGTTCTTTTCCTTTTGATTTTATCCTTAAGAATTCAATTCTGTAGACCCGCTGTTTAGATGAACCAAAATACTCAAAATATTTGAATCACAAAGATCCTCTCTTTCAGGTTTAATGACAAGTGAAATGCATCGTTTCCGCAGATTGCATGAATCAGTTTTGAGGTCAGGATCCAGAGCAAAACGCCCCTGCAGAGAATGCAGGGGCGTCTTTATCCGGGGCGGTTCAGTTTTTATATCATTGTGTTCTCTGCGCGCATTCTTTTTCCGTCCAGGAAATGAAGCCATTCTTTTTCAGGATCAGGATCAAATCCCATTTCCCGGATGACATATTCTCTCAGGGCCTTTCGTTCCGATGTAGTCATGGGCGTCCTTTCCTCAAACGCGATAAGTCTTGTGATCTGATCATTAAGAAGGGAAAAATAGTGTTCATCCGGATCTTCATAACAGAACGGAAGCTCTGGATCCTGCCAGTACAGATCCGGATCCAGCCGCCTGTGGTCGATGAATGATCCCTCAGGCACTCCTATTCCTTTATCCTCCATCAGATGGATAAGGAACCGGATCTCTTTCCTTCCTGCCGTCAGTTCACTGCAGAGCATCTGATTGATCCTGCTGTCACGTGAAGCACCATCCAGGTATATACCGGCCTCCATGATCTTATTATCAGCTTCATCCAGGTATTCCTCTATACAGTCTGAAAGCCGTTCGCGGATATCCTCCATTTCTTCCAGATGGGTCCCGAGTTCCTCCAGGAGTTCATTTACATCGTCCCTGTCAGGCGTACTTATATCGTAATGTACCATCTCTTTATCCTTTCCCGGGGAGCTGTTCTACAGCTCTCTGTGCTTTAATGCCGAGCGTATGACGTTCAGGTCTATTACGCTCCTTCCGGCCTGTGCCCCGATCAGCAGGGCATCCCTCATAAGGCTCCCCAGTTCCCGGAAGT
>CAMOGQ010000014.1 GCA_946614165.1 uncultured Lachnospiraceae bacterium | reverse complement strand
GAGCCGGCCGACTGAAAGGAGGGCCGGGCGACGCCCGGCATGAACACAAAAATGATAAAGGATATCCGCAGACCAGAAGCGGCCTGAAAAAGCTGCTGATACACAGCATAACTGATGTCTGCGGCCAGACCCGGGTCTCTGACCATCGAGCAGGGATCCGGGTCCAGCCACAGGCAGGTGACCGGCTCCCGTGAGGGAGTGACGAGAGAGAAGGTTCGCCAGGGAACGTCCACCGAAAGGTGCTGGAGAACCGGAACTGGAGTCAGCAAACAACATAGAATGAGCCAGTAGTCGGCAGGAATATTCTCCATAGGGCATGACCCTGTTAGAAAGCTGGGCCGACACCCCAGATATGGGCAGGCGGGACGAAGGAAGTGAGGACCCGGCGGGAAACCAACGGTGATCCTGGTAGATACGGGAGGTTCGCTGCCATAGAGGGAAGGGGACACAAAAGGCCATTAGAGTAATGACGTTTATTTTGTGTACCCAAAACACCTCTATTCTCGTACCAGATACGCAGAGATGCTCATATCCTAGGCTTATTCGGAAGAGGTATAACGCAGAAAAACCTTGATTTTAAGGGAATTATTCACTTGACACTATAGGGAGGAGAAAGCGGGACAGCAGGTGCGCGGACTTTCGTGGAAAGAAAAAAGACCGCGTTCCTCCACGCCCATGCGGTGCAGCTGCTCCTATGGACGTGGTATCCCGCGGATTATAATGAAGAGTCAAAAAACAGCGGCCTGCCCGGGCCGCTGTCTGAGAAGGTCAAAAAAAGAAGGAGAGGAGGAAGATTTACTGCTCCCTGATCCTGCCGGCATAGCGGGAAAAGCGGTAGTCGGTGCGGTAGGCGGACAGGGTCCCTTCCGGGACATAAAGGAAGGCCCCGGTGCCGTCCAGCAGGTGGTCTCCGATCAGAACGCGGGAAGGTTCTCTCACCGGAAGAATGATCCTTTTAAGGCCTGTGCACCCATCGAAGGCATAGTCTTCTATATATGCCGTATCTTCGGGAAGGGAGATCTCTTCCAGGTCCGTTCTGCCCGCATACCGGTCCGCTGTAAGAACGGTGCCCGAGGAGGCAGGAAGAGGAGGGGCCTGGGGCAGGGGGATGTCCGTGGCCGCCGTGATCCCCAGCTGGGCTTTCAGGTCTCTGATCAGCTGAACGGTATAGAGGGTCCGGCCGCTCCGGTTCAGGTGGAAGTTGGTGTCATAGAACCAGGCTTCGTCCATGACGGCGCTTCCCGGATCTCCTAGGATGGGAAAATCCAGCCTTTCGTAAAGAGCGTCGTAGAAATCGTCCGGCGTAAAGGAAGGATCCCCAAGAGCCAGGCGGTCCACAGGGCAGAAGTACCAGAAGACAAGGGCTCCCTTTTTCATAGCTGCCTCCGCATACCGGTTCAGGCGGTCTTCGAAGTCTTTGTCCAGAAGGGCCGGATCGAAAGAGACAGGCCTTGCGGCGTCGAAGCGGCCCGGCATGCGGTTTTTGTCCGCCAGATCCGAGTCTATATCCCCGTATTCGTTGAAGGAGCTTCTTTTGTAGATCCCCTCTCCCTGAGGAACTTCCCCGGACAGGGCAAAGCGCCATTTTTCCAGAGAGAAGGCGGGCAGGGCCCCGATCAGGGTCCCCAGATCCCTGCGGGAGACCTTTTTCAGAAGGGACCAGGCGCCGTCCATGCCCTGCAGGGCGCTTCTCCCTCCGAAATACATGGAAAGGGTCTGGGGATCCTCTTCGGGGGCTATGATCACCAGGTCCCCTTCCCTGAGTTCGTCCTCGGTCAGGTCCAGGAGAAAGGAGGTGCCCAGATCCGCATACATGCCCATGTTGACGGGAGCATATCCGGGGAAGGATTTTTCCACAAGGGCGCTGTCCAGGGCAAAGGCCATGCCGGAGCCGCCGATGACGATGATCCGGGGGCCGGGCGCTTCATGAAGGCGCTTTACCTTGAAAGGCAGCTCGCCCATGAAGGTATCCCGGTAGGCGGCAGGCAGAAGGATCCCGCCCAGGGTCAGGGGGGCCAGGACCAGCAGCGTTATAAGACTTGTAATAAGGATAAAACGTTTTGTTGTCTTCATGGCGGTTCAGAACTGGAAATAGATAAAAGCGGCTGCTCCCCCCGACTGCAGGTTCAGGAAGAGGCTGATCAGGGTCAGGACAAAAAGAAGGTAGCCTCCTGCCAGGGCTTTCATATCCGGAGGGACTTCCTTCCGGTCCGGGATGCGGCGCAGGAGGAAAAGGAGAGGGATGGCCAGGGCTGTGCGGACAAAGGCAAGGCCATGGATCATGATCCATCCCTGGACCTCCCCTGTCTGTCCCCAGCCCAGGGGAAGGGCCCTGTACATGGCAAGGGCCGTGGGAAGATCCGGGGCCCGGAAGAGGATCCAGAGGAGGGAGACGGTCAGGAAGGTGGCGGAAGTCAGAAGGACCCGGGATATCCCGGAGGTCCCTGAGGATTTATCCTTTGCGGGGCCTCTCAGAAAAGCTCTGAGACTGTCCTCCGCAAGAAGGAGAAGGCCGTGGACGAGGCCCCAGACCAGGAAGTGGGCGCCTCTTCCGTGCCAGAGTCCGCTTACGGCAAAGACCAGAAGGGTATTTAAGGCGGTGCGGACTGGCCCCATGCGGTTTCCTCCCAGGGGGATATAGACATAGTCTGTCAGCCACCTGGTAAGGGTAATGTGCCAGCGGCGCCAGAAGTCCCGAAGGCCCGCCGCCAGATAGGGCTCCCGGAAGTTTTCGCTCAGGCGGATCCCCAGGAAGCGGGCGCTCCCAAGGGCTATGTCGGAGTAGCCGGAAAAGTCCGCGTAGATCTGCAGGGCAAAAAGAAAGGCACCTGCAAGGACCTTAGGGCCTGTATATCCTCCGCTTCCCGCAAAGAGCAGGTCCGCAGCGGGGGCAAGGGCGTCTGCAATGACGATCTTTTTGACATAGCCCCGCAGCATGAGAAAGCCGCCGATCCGGAAATCCTCCGGGGTCACAGGATTCTTGCACCTGAGCTGGTCCAGCAGGTCTCCCGGTCTTTCGATGGGACCTGCCACCACCTGGGGGAAGAAGGAAAGGTAAAGGGCGTAGCGGGGGAAGTCTTTCTCTGCGGGAAAACGGCCTCTGTATACGTCGATGGTATAGGAGAGGGCCTGGAAGGTATAGAAGGAGATGCCTGCGGGCAGGAAAAAGAGGCCTGTGTATTTGAACAGGCCAAGAGTCCCCAGGCAGAGGGCCAGGACTGTGACAAGAAGGATCTTTTTAAGGCCGGGCCGCTCCCCGGCAGAGTCCATGGCCAGGCCTGCCGAGAAGGTCAGGAGGATCATACATAAGAGGATGACTCCGGAGGCCGGGCTCTCCAGCAGGAAGAAAAGCCAGCTGGAAAAAAGAAGGAGGAAGGTCCTGTGCCGGGGCCTGAGCCTGGGATAAAGGACCGCGGTCAGAGCGTAGAGGGGGAGAAAGAAAAGCGAGGTAAAGTTCATTCTGCGCCTCCTTTCTCCCGCGCCTCCAGGGCCTTCAGAAAACGGTCCGTGCGGATCTGCACTCCCTCCGAAGAGAGGTGGTTGTCTGTTCCGAAGAGGTACCTGCCGGGATAGAGGGAGTCTTCTATGTCCTCCAGGACCGGAACGCAGAGGCTCTCCCGAAACCAGGTGTCCAGCTCCCTTCTTGCCTCAGGGGTGCTCTGGTCCGAGAGGGCCTCCCGGTTCCTGGGAGCATAGTCGAAATATACCGTGACCCCCTGATCCAGAAAGCGCCTGTATACCCCGTTCAGGGGATCGATGAAGCGATCCTTCGCAAAGGAACCCCTGGTGTAATCCACCGGCAGGTCATAGATGGGGGCGTCGCCTTCTGCATTGGGGCGGGGGACCACGTAGTCTCCGTATTCGTTGTAAGAGGGATCGGAAACAGGATGGCCGTCCTCATCGAAGGAGGAGGCGCTGATCCGGTAGTCTCCCGCCTGCATGCCTTCTCTTTCCCTGTGGAAGGAGGCGTAGGCGGAAAGGAGGCCTCCGTAGTCCCTGTAGTCCAGAAGGGAGAGCAGGTCGTAGTCCGACTCGATCATGCGGAAGAAGGCGGAGTCCATGGCATTGGTACAGCAGAACTGGCGGGATGCGGCGTCAAACTCCGGGCTGTGGACCAGGATGTCCCCTTCCCCGGCGAAATGAAGGATCAGATCCAGCTGGGGCAGGGCGTTGGTATAGGCAAAGACCCCCAGGTTGACCACGCCATAGTCCGGGAAGGCGGCGTCGATCCTTCCGCAGTCGTAGCCGAAGCGGGCGGAGGAACCGGAGAATAGAAGGATCTTCTTTTTTTCCTTCAGGAGGCGGAGCCGGTCCGTCTTGTCTGTAAAGGTGTCATAATAGGTCCCCGACCAGACAGGGGCTTCTGCGGCCTGAATTCGTATTGTCTCAAGATTTTTGCAGCCGGAGAAGGCATAGTCTGTCACGGAGGAGAGGGTATCGAAAAAGGTCAGAGAGGAGAAAGAGGCGTTTTCGAAGGCATAAAGGCCCACTTCCCGGAGGGTGGGCGGAAGGACCAGGGAGGCGCAGGAGAGGCCTGAAAAGGCCCTTTCCCCGATCCCGGTGACGGGATGGCCGTCTATAAAGGCGGGAAGGACCAGGTCCTTCTCCGCTCCGTCATAGCCCGTGATCCTGGCGCCGCCCCCGGGTGTAAGGGCATAGTCAAAAAGGGAGGCGTCCGCAAAGGGCCTCCAGTCGGCGTAAAGATCCAGGGGTTCCAAAGCAGAGACCTCCGTCCGGCTTCCCAGACCGATCTTTGTCCCTTTTCCGTCCGGAGCCGTGTTCCAGCCGCACAGAAGTGCAGTCCCGTCCCCCGAGATCAGGGGAATGCGGAGGGGATCTGTTTCTTTTCCCTCATCCGGGGAAAGGCCCTGTCCGGACCCCGCCGGGGTATTGATCCGCAGGTGGGATGCGGGATAAGTCATTTCCCGGACCGTTTCTTCTCCGTCCGGGCTTCCTTCCCTTCCCAGGTGGCAGCGGATGACAAAGGGGTTCTTCTGTGCATGGACCCTGACGGTCCTGGTATAGCGCACCCCGGGGAGGGTCAGGAGGATCTGCCCCTCGGATTCTGTTTCAAGAAGGGCTCCCTCATAGTCGCAGCCCGTGACCTGCCAGCCCTCCTCGGGGGCTATCCGGACGCTTAAGTCAGTGCCGGAGGGCAGATCGAAGACAGACTCGGGGGCCGTAAAGCCGTCTCCCTCTTCCAGGACCACACGGACCGTGCGTTCTTTTCTGTCTGCATGCCCCCCGCAGGAGGAGAGGACGAGGGCACCGCACAGAAGGCAGAGGGAGAGGAGGATCCTAGGGCGCATGGCGGACATCCTCCGCTTTTCTGGAAGTCCGCTCCGTGAAGTCCGGCAGGGCGGCCGTAACATCAAAGAAGCCGTCGTCCGTCCGGATCTCCATCATGCCGCCGGCTTCCTTCACGGCGGAGCGGACGATGGACAGGCCGTGGCCGTGATGTTCCTTGTCCATTTTTGTGGTCAGAAGGCCCGGATTGAAAAGAAGGACGTTTCTGGACACCCGGTTTCTGACCTGCAGGACCAGGTAGGCCCCTTTGTTGCTGAGGGTGACCAGGATCCCGGGATCCTTCTCTGTCCGGGAGGCTTCTATGGCGTTGTCCAGGAGATTGAGAAGGATGGTGCAGAAGAGATCGTCGGGGACCCGGG
Source organism: uncultured Lachnospiraceae bacterium (assembly GCA_946614165.1). GTDB lineage: Bacteria > Bacillota > Clostridia > Lachnospirales > Lachnospiraceae > CAG-791. Next base: position 35,491 of record CAMOGQ010000014.1, on the reverse strand, counting down.
GGGTCTTTCTGAGCAGGACGGATACCTTGAAGGGGACGGATACCTTTTCGGCCTCCTGCTGCTTGAGATGCAGGATATAGTCGATCAGGGTACTGCCGGTATAGGCTTCCGACATAGCCTCCATACGGGAGCCGATCTCTTCGGACAGATAGGCGTCCAGTTCCTCCAGGCGGTTTTCCTTAAGGAGGACCTGGATGTGGAGGTAGCGGTTCTTCAGTTCATGCCGCTCCCTGCGGATCCTCTCATCCAGTTCGATGGCCCCCCGGTAGTGGGCAAGGTCCGCCTGGGTGCGCAGGAGGGCCGTTTCCAGCTCACGGCTTTCCGCGAAGGCACGGCTTCCCTGGGCGTAGTTATAGTAGATGAGGGGCAGGAGCAGGGCCAGGCAGCCCGAAAGGATGGGCTGGGTATTTTCCGTAAAAAAGGAGTGTCCGGAAACGATCAGGGAAAAGACGATTATGATCAGGAAAGGGATCAGGACAGCCAGGTTGTAATAATTCGGGGCGTCCGAATGGCGGATCATAAGCTGAAAGCGTCCGAACAGGAGAGTCATCAGAAAGAGCATGCCGCAGAGCACAAGGATGGTCGCCATATCCACCAGGGCGTAAAAGACATGGTCCAGGGCAGGCTCCGCGGCGTAGAAGGGCGCCATGGCCCCCTTGAAGAGAATGATAAAAAGCAGGTAATAGGTCGTGTAGGCCGCCCCTGTCCGGACATGGCCGGGACAGCAGACGGCTGTCCAGACCAGCATGATCACGAAAAAGAGCAGGTAGAGGGCCCAGATAGCGCTGCCCTGAGAGGAAAAGACCGGCCGGAAGGGCAGAAGGTTGACCAGGGGCATGGCCAGGGCGCAGGTGATGACGCAGCCGGGAACAAAGAGGATCTCTCTGCGGCCCGGGGCTTCCTCCGAAAAAAATCTGCCCAGGCCCAGGGAAAGGATCCCGGCGTAGAGGGCCCATTCAAAATGTAAGTGTCTGAATAATTCGTATGCTGTCTGCATCAGTTGTCTCCTGCAAAAAGAAGAAAGGCCCTGCGGACCTCCTGGACACGGTTCCTGGACAGGGGAAGCTCCTCTCCCGTGGTCAGGGAAACGGAGGCTCTGCCGATCAGGTAAATGTAGGAAGCGTTGACAATGTAGCTGCGGTGGATCTTGATGAAATTTTCGGAAGGAAGCTTTAGCTCTATGTCGGTCAGCCGGCAGCGGATCAGTGTCTCGCCGCCGTCAGTGACGATGCGGCAGTCCTTGTTCCTGGCTTCTATATAGACGACGGTCCTCAGGGAGAAGGAATACATGTCCCCGGAGGAGTCCGAAAAGACCAGGCGGTCTGCCAGGGAAGCTCCTGCCTCCTCTACCAGGGCTTCCACCGTTTCGGGCAGGCGCTGAAGGAGCCTGCTTTTGGGAAGGAAGCGGAAGGGACGGACGGCGAAGGTATCATAGACCAGGTCCTCCCTGGCAGAGACGAAGACGATCCGGGACTCCGGCTGAAGGCGAAGAAAGCGCCGGGCCGTCCCGATCCCGTCGGTCCCGGGCATTTCTATGTCCAGAAAGACCGCGTCGAAATGATAGTGGTCTCCGGCCGCGGAGAGAAAGGAGTCTCCGCTTTCGAAAAGATCGTATTCGGCAGATGCGCGGGAGGCGGACAGGGATTCCGATATCTGATCCCTCAGATAGCGCCGCATGGCGGCGTCATCTTCGACGATGGCGATGTGCAGCATGGCAGTTCTCCGTATTAAACATAAGGCAACAGGCGGGGAGGGCAGATGCCTCCCATTTTCAGTCAAACACAAGTATAGGCGATTTTGCAGTTTCCTGCATGTCATTTCGCGCCGCAGGGATACATCTGGCGAAAAAAAAGAGGTCCGGGACTTTGAGGCTGTAAAATAGGATCAGCAGTTTCAATATCTTCCGGAGCAGTCCGCACAGCTCCGGGAGGAAGCAAGAAAAAGGGAGGTAGTAACTATGCGGAAATCTCAAATCTGGCGGGGACTTTCGGCCCTGACGGCCATGCTTCTGGCTCTGTCCGTCACCGCCGGCACGGTCGTCTCCGACCATCGCACGGACATCGACAAGTTTCTGGGCACGTCCAGCACAAAGATCGTGACAGAAGGCGAAGCCGATGTCTCTGAAATGTACACCTATACTTCTGACTATGCAGACACCACCGCTCTGGTGACGGCCATGGCAGATATCGGAGAGAGAATGAGCGAAGAGGGCAGCGTTCTTTTAAAGAACAACGGAGCCCTGCCCCTCAGCGGGGAAGAGATCGGAAAGGTCTCTCTTCTGGGCTTCTCTTCCTATTTCCCCAATAAGGGCGCCATCCTGGGCCCTGTGGCAGCGGAAAACCACGGAACGGACGCGGACACCGTCGATCTGGTGGGCGCTCTGGAGGCCAAAGGCTTTGGCCTGAACGCCACCTTAAAGAGCATGTACAACAGCGACGCCCTGAAGGCGATCTTCAAGTCTGAGGTAGCCACCTGGACCGGCACCATGGAGTATCTCAACCTGACGGCTCCCGCCGTGGGCGGCGTCTATACCGATAAGGAACCTTCCGTTGCCGAGCTGGATGCCGCGGATGGCAGCTGGAGAGATTCCCTGGCCGAAAACAATATCCTGATCCTGACCATCGGCCGGGCGGGCTCCGAGAACGCGGACTATACCCCCGGGGAAGCCGGCGTCAATCCCGCAGACGGCCTGAACCAGAAAGACCCCCTGGGCCTGTCCGATGATGAGAGGAACCTGATCGCGGCAGCAGCAGAGGCCAAGGGAAAAAACGGCGGCAAGCTGATCATCCTTCTCAACAACGGAAATCCCATGGAGATCGACGAGCTGGAGAAGAATGACGCTGTGGACGCCATTCTTCAGGTGGGGACCCCCGGCAGCTACGGCTTCTACGGCGTGGCCGACATCCTGAGCGGCATCGTCAACCCCAGCGGCCATCTGACCGATACCTACGCAGTGGACAATTCCATCAGCCCCGCCGCCATGAACTACGGCGACCTGCAGTGGGCCAACGCTAATCCTGCCGTCTACATCAACGACGCCATCGTAGAGGCGGAAGGCATCTATACCGGCTACAAGTATTATGAGACCCGCTACGCGGACACTGTCCTGGACCAGGGCGGCGCTGATTCCGAAGTGGGCAGCACCGGCGGCGCATGGAACTATGCCAACGAAGTGACCTATCCCTTCGGCTACGGCCTTTCCTATACCACCTTTGAGCAGAAGATCCAGTCTGTGAACGTGGATCTGGAATCCAAAACCGCCACTGTGAACGTGGAAGTCACCAACACCGGATCCGTGGCCGGCAAGGATGCCGTACAGCTTTACGTTTCCGTACCCTATACCGACTATGACAGAGAGCATCTGGTGGAAAAATCCGCCATCCAGCTCCTGGACTTCGCAAAGACCGAGGTCATTGAGCCCGGACAGTCAGTGACCGTTACCCTGAATCCTGACCTTTACTACATGGCCAGCTGGGACAGCACCGCAGACAACGCCGCCGGCACCAAGGGCACCTACATCCTTGACGCAGGCACCTACTACTTCAGCGTAGGAAACGGCGCCCACGAGGCTCTCAACAACGTGCTGGCCGCCCAGGGAAAGACCTCCGCAGACGGCATGACCGCTGATGGCAGCGCTGAGAACGTACAGACCTGGGAACTGGCGGATCTGGATACCACCACCTTCGCCCAGTCCAAGAACGGCACTAACGTGGAGAACCGCCTGGCTGACATGGACATCAACTTCTGGATGCCCGGCACAGCCGTCTACCTGACCAGAAATGACTGGGCAGGCACCTTCCCCGTCACCTATTCCGGCCTGACCGCCACCGACGAGATGCTGGCCATCATGGACAACGACGTCTACGAGTACCAGACCGGCGGAGAAGGCACCGTGACCTGGGGCGCCGAGAACGGCCTGTCCCTGGCCAACCTCAAGGGTGTGGCCGACAGGGACGATCCCGCCTGGGATATGCTGATCGACCAGATGCAGCTCTCCGAGGCCCTGATCCGCACTGCTTTCGGCGGCACCTCCACCAAGGCCATCGCTTCCATCACCTCCCCCGAGGCCATTCAGAACGACGGCCCTACCGGCTTCGCTTCCTATCCTCTGGGACAGTACGCAAACCACGACGCCTCCTCCGGAGATCCCTGCGTGGTGGCCGAGAATGACAAGAACGCAGGCTTCATGGGCAACATCATGGCCAACAACATCGTGGTGGCCCAGACCTTCAACAAGGATCTGGCCTATGAGTGGGGTTCCATCGTAGGCAACTACTCTCTGTGGTCCAACTGCACCATCCTCTGGGGCATTTCGGCCAACCTCCACAGACTGCCCTACTGCGCAAGAAATCTGGAGTATTACTCTGAAGATCCTGTCCTGTCCTCCTTCCTGGCCGCAAGGCAGACCGAGGCCGAGCAGAAATACGGAGTCATCGCAGCCGTCAAGCACTTCGCCTTCAACGATACGGAAATGAACCGTACCGGCGTGGCTCCCTTCATGACCGAGCAGAAGGCCAGAGAAGGCGACATCCGCGCCATGCAGTCCCCCATCGAGGACGCAAAGTGCCTGGGCGTCATGACCGCCTATAACAGAGCCGGCGTCTATACCGACAACGCCCATACCGGCCTGCAGCAGGGAATCCTGCATGAGGAATTTGGCTTCTACGGACTGGTCAGTGAAGACTTCATCATGGATCCCGTCTACGCTTCCCTCAAGGAGGCCGTACAGAACGGCATCACCATGTCCTGCAATACCGGCGACAACTCCCTTGAAGCGGTGGCGGCCTACTATCCGGCTCTGAACTGGAACGAAGAGACCGTGGGCGCCGACCAGGCCCTGCAGGAAGCCTTAAAGAAGGGCATGAAGATGCAGAACTACGCTCTGGCCAACTCCAACGCCATGGACGGCCTGGTAGCCACATCCCACCTGGTCCACGTAAAGACCTGGTACGACAACCTGATCACCGGACTCACTGCCGCATCCGCAGTGCTGTTCCTCCTCTGCGCGTTCATGCTTTTCAAAGCGCGCAAAGACTGAAGGAAAGGAGGCCTATCATGAAAAGATCAATTCCCGGAATGGTCATGAACCTTCTGGCAGTGGCAGCGGCCTGTGTGGGCCTTGCCCAGTATTTCACCAACGCCGGAACGACTTACTTTAAGGGCCTGGGGACCAATCCCGCCGTCATCGGCGCGGCAGGCGCCGCCATCGCAGCGCTCCTTATCTGGACCCTGATCGGCGAAGCCCGCCCTACCTGGAAGGACATCCTTCCCATCGCAGCTCCCGCCCTCCTTATGTTTGCCCTGCTGACCCTGGTCAACTCCCGCGTCAACGGCATCGCGGCCATCATGACCTTTGAGAACAACGCCGCCAACATGGCAGATCTGCAGAGCGCTCTGGTAGCCATCGGAGCCCTTGCGGCAGCGGCCCTTCTGGCCTGCCTGGCTGCCTTCTTCAGCGTAAAGAAGTAAGCAGGTCATCTGAACCGAATTAAAAAACATGCAGGGGGACGCGGAGCACCCATGTGCCCCGGGTCCCCCTCTGCACTCATTCTTAGCAGGAGGAACACAATGAAAAAACAGGCACTGAATCCCTATCTTCCCAGCTGGGAGTATGTACCGGACGCGGAACCCCATATCGTGGACGGGAGAGTCTATGTCTACGGCTCCCACGACCTTTTCAACGGCATCAATTTCTGTCTGGGCGACTATGTCTGCTGGTCGGCTCCCGTGGACGATCTGGGCAGCTGGACCTACCACGGCGTGATCTTCAAAAGAGACCAGGATCCCGCAGCCCCCAGAAACCGCATCACCAACGGCCTGGCGGCCCCCGACATGGTGGTGGGCCCCGACGGACGCTATTATCTTTACTACTTCATGGGCGGCACCAAGATGATCTCCGTGGCCGTCTGCGACGAGCCCGCCGGAAAGTATGAGTTCTACGGCTATGTGAAATACAAGGACGGGACCCCCATCGGCAAGAGGGGAGAGCCCTTCCAGTTCGATCCCGGCTGTCTGATGGATACGGACGGCAGGCTCTATCTCTATACCGGCTTTGCCTTCGGCGGAAACCCCATCCTGCTGGACGGCTCCAAGCCCACCACGGAAGGCCCCATGTGGTTCGAACTGGACACCTCCGACATGCTGACCGTCATCTCCGGGGACGAGCTCAACTACCTGGGCGTCCTGACCGGAGAAAAGGCCAAGGGCACTCCCTATGAGCCCCAGCCCTTCGGCGAGGCCTCTTCCATGCGCAAATTCGGGGATAAGTACTATTTCATCTACAGCTCCCTCAACAGCCACAACCTCTGCTATGCCGTCAGCGACTCCCCCACCGGAGGCTTCTCCTTCGGCGGCGTTCTGATCTCCTGCGGCGATATCGGCCTTCCGGGGGTTCCGGACACGAAGCATGCCCACATGGATACGGGCAATACCCACGGCAGCCTGATTGAGATCGAAGGCAGGTACTATGTTTTCTACCACCGCCATACCAACCGCAAGCAGTCCTCCCGCCAGGCCTGTGCGGAAGAGATCCGCTTCGAGGACGGAAAGTTCTTCCAGGCGGAGATGACCTCCTGCGGCCTCAACCGGGGACCTCTTCCCGGAAAGGGACACGTGCCGGCCTACTGCGCCTGCAACGTTTACGGGAAAAACGGCACCAGGTTCCTGTCCATGCTGAAATACCCCAGAGGCAAATGCCCCTTCATCACCCAGAAGGGCAAAGACCGGGAGACCGGCCCCGACCAGTACGTTTCCAACTTCTGCACGGACTGCACCGTTGCATTCAAGTATCTTGACCTTCGGGAGACCCGTTCTGTCAGCGTACAGCTCCAGGGCTATGGAGACGGCTGCGCCGTGGTGATCCGTACCAGGGAAAAGGGAGAGGTCATCTGCAGGATCCCCGTTCATACCTGTAAGCAGGCGGAGACCTTTACCGGCGCCATGCCCGAAGGCCTGGGCGAAAAGGAAGCCCTGTACTTCAGCCTGGAGGGCAAGGGAACCTTCGACTTTATTTCCTTCGACCTGGCATGAAGGACCGGCAGTGACTTATGGAAAGGATAAGCGGTATGAAAGAAAAAACAAGCGGCAGCCTTTTTGACCGGCTGCCGCCCACCCTCATAAAAAAGAACAACGTGACTCTGATCCCGGAAGGTGCCATAGGCTATCTGATCGGGCCTACCCTGGCCCTTCTGGCCAACTCGGTGCTGTCGAACTATTTCAACAAATATATGTCCGACGTGCTCCACATCAATTCCTGGGCCTCCGCCTTCTTTACCTGGCTTCCGGTGATCTCCGTCATCTTCGTGGTCATCGGCAACGTGCTGGTAGGAAGGCTCATGGACGGGATCCGTTCAAAGAACGGCAAGGCAAGGCCCCTGCTTCTGGTGTCGGTGCCCATCAGCCTGGCGGCCCTCCTCTTCCTCTTTGTCTTCTCGCCCTACAGTGCGACGGGGACAGAGTGGCATACCGGGGCTCTGGTCTGCATCGCCATAGGCTACAATCTCTGGTTCGCCTTTGCCTATCCCATGTACTATACGCCCCATGCCTCCCTGGTCAGCCTTTCCACCAGGAACAGCAAGGACAGAAGCCTTCTGGCCACCATTTCCAACGCCACCATGCTGGCAGCCATGGGCCTCTCTTCCATGATCCTGCCCTTCTTCCTGAACCTGCTCTTTGTCTATGACATGAGCGGAAAAGGGACCCCCGTCACAAACGACGCGGGCGCGGTCCTGTACTACATCGACGAGACCGGGGCAGCCATCTACGACGCCCAGGCCTCCTATGACCACTGGAAGATCTTTGTCATCGCTCTCATCATCATCACCCTGATCGGTGTCATGATCGAATACTTCTTCACCAGAGAGCGTATCACCGAAGAATCCATGGGGACAGGAGAAAGCGAGACAAAGGCTGCCCTGCCCATGAAGCAGCAGGCTGCCATCTGCCTGAGGGACCGCTACTGGGTCATCATGATGGTATTCTTCTTCCTCTACCAGTTCGGCGGCATGATCAAGAATGTTTCCCAGAACTATTTCTGCACCGCCATGTTCGCTGATTCCATGGGCAACTATACTGTGGCCTACGGCGGACAGCTCCAGGGCATCCTGGCCATCATCGGCGCCGTTCCCACGGCCGTGGGCATGGTCATTTCCCTGCCTCTGGCCAATCTCTTAAAGAGCAAGTCCAAGGCTATCCTCACCGGTGCGGTCATGGCTGTCGTCGGCGGTGCCATCGGCATGATCAATCCCCACAGCTTTGTAGTAGTTACTGTTTCATTTATCATCAAGGCCCTGGGCTCCACCCCGGCCATGTATCTGTCCCTGGCCCTTCTGGCGGACATCTTTGACCATCAGGAGGCAGTCCACGGGGTCCGTACCGACGGACTTTCCATGACCATTTACGGAGCCATCATGGCAGGCATGACCGGCCTTGCCACGGGCGTCCTCAATGCGGTCCTTTCCGGCCTTCACTACGATGTATCCACCCTGCAGACCAATGAAGCCCTCCGGGCCGCCATGCCCTGGGTCTTCATCGGAGGCGAGACCATCTGCTATCTGGGCATCTTTCTGATCTTCATGATGATGGACGTGGAGAAGTACTCGAAGCTGGACCACGCCGCCATCGTGGCCGACCAGAAGGCTGCGGCCAAAGCGGCAGGCGTTCCTTACATCTCTCCCGCGGAGAAGATCCGTATGGAGGAAGGAGAGGAGGCCTATGAAGAAGAGCTGAAGAAGCAGGCCGCCGCAGCCAAAAAGGAAGCGGCCAGAGTAAAGGCCCTTTCTCCCGAACAGCGAAGAACTGAGGAGGAGGCAGAGAAAAAGCTTCTTGCCGAGTTCAATAAGCTGAGGACCGGCGCGGGACGGTCTTCCATTGAAGGCTGATACCTGAAAGGCTTTGTCAGTTCAGAAAAGGACGCTGCCGGCCTGCAGGAGGGCAGCGGACCGGGAAACCTGCAGAAAGATGTTCATATATGACTCATTTCTGCATTCATACTTCATAAACGGAAAATGACAGGGCAGGGGTACGGCAGAGCCGTATCCCTGCCTTTTTCCGTCCTTCAGGGAATATCCGGCAGGCTGCTCCGGGCAGGTCAAAACAGTTCGGAAGGGCGCCCCTGTTTATCTTTTTACATATATCGTGTTATCCTTATGGCGGCGGCATCCTTATTCCACTTCTCAATGCTGCCGGTTCTGCTTTGCATTTCTGTAATGCGCATCTGTATCAGCCTTCCCGGCTGCCATATCTTTGAAAGGAGACACCTATGTCCGAAATCCATTTCTCTGACCAGCTGAAAAGCATGTCCGGTCCCATCCGGTATTCACTTACCAACGATGCGGTTTTCCACATCGCCATGGAAGATTCCCCCATGGTCAGTCTCAAGGGACTGCTGGCTTCCCTGCTGCAGATCCCTGCTGAGGAGATCACCGCTGTGGAGATCTTAAATCCCATCGACATTGAAACTGCCATGTCCAAAGAACTGGTCCTGGATATAAAGGCTGAGCTGAACCACTTTAAGATCGTAAATATAGAGCTGCAGACTTATTACGATCCCTATTACAGGGAGAGGGCCCTGCTCTATCTGTGCAGATCTTACGACAGTCTGAACAGAGGCGACCCCTATTCGGACCTGGTGCCGGCGATTCATGTGAGCATCATGAGCTACTCTCTGTTTCCCGATCACAGACGTTTTTATTCCAGATACCGCCTGACAGATGTTAAGAGTGGTCATCTGTATACTCCCGATTTTGAACTGAATGTGTTAGACTTATCTCAGACAGACAGCGCCACGGAAACAGACATTATAAATCACCTGGACTTCTGGGCAAAGCTCTTTCTGTGCAGAACCTGGGAGGAACTCAGGGAGATCGCCGCGGAAGATCCGGTATATTGGGAGGTGGCAGAATCCATGGTAAAATCGAATCTTGAGGATCCCAGAGTGTCAATGGCCAGGTATCATGACAGGTATGTGGCGACCATGAGGGGGCAGTATGCAGCCGGTGTGATGGACGGAGAAGCTAAAAGCCAGCAGAAGATCCAGGAACAGAGTCAGGCCCTGGAAGAAAAAGATCAGGAAATCGAAAAATTGAGAGAAGAAATAAAAAAACTGAAGGAATCACAGGAAGGGAACGTATAATTCCTGAAGCGGCGGATGCATCCGGGAGGTGACAGAAAAATGAGCGTGATGGGCATTGAGGATCCCGAAGTTTCTTTTGAGAGGTATCATGACAGGTATATGGCGACCCTCAGAGGACAATTTGAAGCCGGAAGGATGGAGGGAGAGGCCAGGGCCCTGCGGAAATTAAAGGAGAAGAGTGAGGCCATACAGGAGATGGACCGGATCCTGGCGGAAAAGGACCGGGAAATAGAGGAAAATAATCGAAAGATAGCGGAAAGGAAACTGGAGATCCAGGAATTAAAGGCCAGAATCAGAGCGATGCAGGAATCAGCTGGAAAAAAGGCATAAATAAAGCAGCGGGTATTCACATAGTTTCAGGAAGTAATCTTTTATGACAGGGGCGGCCCCGGGCCGGGCCCCTGTTATTTTTTTTATTACTGATTCCCTCCGCCTGCATCATGCGCTTCGTTTTGTGTTATAATAACTTTCAAACATAACTATTAACCTTTAAGGAGCATCTTATGAGAAGAAAAGAAGACCGTACCGGCCAGATTCTGGAGCTTCTGGTGGGCCAGCAGAAAATAGAAGTGGCTGAGCTGGCAGCAAAGCTCCAGGTATCCCAGGTCACGATCCGCAAGGATCTGGACGACATGGAAGAAAGAGGACTGATCACCAGAGAGCACGGCTTTGCGGCTCTGTCCGACAGGGACGATCTGCAGGGCCGCCTTGCCGTCCACTACGAGGAAAAAATGAAGATCGCCCGCCGGGCGGCGGACCTGGTGGAAGACGGGGAGACCATCATGATCGAGAGCGGATCCTGCTGCGCCCTCCTGGCCAGAGTCCTGGCACAGTCCAAAAAGGATCTGACCATCATCACCAACAGTGCCTTCATTGCCGCCTACATCCGGGGAGCCGCCGATTTCCAGATCATTCTTCTGGGAGGCATCTATCAGCCCTCCGCCCAGGTCATGGTGGGTCCCATGGTCCGTCAGTGCGCGGAGAACTTCTGGGTGGACTCCTTCTTTATCGGGGTGGACGGCTGGTCCGAAAGGGCAGGCTTTTTCAACCGGGATCAGATGCGGGCCCAGGCGGTCCGGGATATGGCCAGGCAGGCGGAGAAGGTGATCGTATTGACGGAATCCGGCAAATTTGAAAGGCACGGGACCGTTCCCCTCAATATCGGGGACAGGATCCGCACGGTGATCACCGATGAAAACATAGGGGAGAAGACGGCAGCGGATCTGAGGGCTGCCGGCACGGAGATCCTGTACGTCTGAGCCGGACGCTCTGCCACTCCTGCCTTTTGGGGCAGAAGGATCCCCCGGCACCCTCAGTGCCGGGACAGGGCGGAAACTTGCAAAAAACTGCTGTCGCTTTCCATGAATTTACTCATAATTTTGTTGAAAACTGCCAAACTGGCTTTATAATTATAAGTGAATACTTTACTTGTAAGGGCACAGAGAAAGAACCGCTCTTATGAGAGAAGGTCATATGTACAGGTCCAGCAGATATGATTTTTACAGTTCGGAGGTGTCAGTATGGGTAAATATGTGATCAAGACTACAAAGAACGGCGGCTTTAAATTCGATCTGAAGGCCACCAACGGCCAGGTCATCGCTACCTCTCAGGTCTATAAGAGGAAAGATACCTGCCTGAAGGGCGTGGAAAGCGTCAGGAAGAACGCTCCGGCAGCCGGCGTGGAAGACCAGACCGCAGAAGGCTTCGAAGTCCTCAAGCACCCCAAGTTCGAGGTCTATCAGGACAAGGCCGGTGAATTCAGATTCCGCCTGAAAGCCACCAACGGCCAGATCGTAGCCGTAGGCGAGGGCTATACCACCATGAAGGCCTGCCAGAACGGCATTGCTTCCATCAAGAAGAACGCTCCGGATTCTGCCGTAACGGAGGAAGAGAAGGAATAATACAGGGCCCGGAAAAGGGAATGACTTTGTGCAGGCGCCGCGGTGTCTGCACATTTTTTTGTGTCAGGCCGTTGATTTGCCACGGACTTCCTGTTAGAGTGAATAAGTATTCAATGAACTTCATGGAATAGGAGAACTTTATGTATATTACTTGTTTGGATCTGGAAGGCGTACTTGTTCCCGAGATATGGATCGCATTTTCCCAGGAGTCCGGCATCCCCGAACTTCGCAGGACCACCAGGGACGAGCCTGATTACGATAAACTGATGCGGTGGAGGATCGGAATCTTAAAGGAGCACGGTCTGGGCCTGAAGGAGATCCAGGAGACCATCTCCAGGATCGAGCCCCTTCCGGGCGCCAGGGAGTTCCTGGACGAGCTCAGGAGCATTACCCAGGTGGTCATCATCAGCGATACCTTTACCCAGTTCGGAATGCCCCTGATGAAAAAGCTGGGCATGCCCACCCTGCTCTGCAACGAGCTGGTGGTGGGAGAAAAGGGAGAGATCACGGATTTCAGGATGAGGATCCAGAACTCCAAGCTGTCCACGGTCAGGGCCCTGCAGTCCATCGGCTACGAGACCATTGCCAGCGGAGACAGCTTCAACGATCTGGCCATGATCGAAGCCAGCAAGGCAGGCTTCCTCTTCCGTACCACGGACCAGATCCGCAGGGACTATCCCCAGTTCCCGGCCTTCGAGGAATACGATGACCTGCTGGAGGCCATCAAAAAGGCCATGGTCTGACCGGCGGCGGGCCGGCCCTGCTGCATGCGGACAGGGAAGACATCCACAGAAGAGAAAAAATGAGCAGAGACGACGGCTGAAGCCGGTCTCTGCTCATTTTTTATGGCTTTCTTATGGATTCGGATCAATCAGTTGTTCACTCCGTGGTGGGCCTTGGGGCTGTAGGCCGTCAGGGGAAGGAAGGTGTAGCCCTCCTTCAGGGCCCATTCGATGAAGTCGTCCATGGCCTCTACGGTATAGGACTTGATGTCATGGCAGAGGATCACGGAAGTGTCCCGTCCCGATACGCCGGCTACGCAGTTGCTGTAGACGCCCGAGGCGCTTGTGGTGCCGCCGGCATCGCCGGAGGATACGTTCCAGTCAAAGTAGGAATAGCCCTTTTCCTCGGCCTGCTTTACCAGCCTGGACATGATGCCGGAATTGTAGTTGGCGCTGACGGTATTGGAAGAGCCGCCGGGGAAACGGAAGAGGGTGGTCCTCTTGCCGGTCTGCTTCTCGATGATGTCGTTCATCTTGTTGAAGTCGCTCCAGTAGGCGTCGGTGCTGGCATAGATGGCGGCGTAATCATGAGTATAGGTATGGACGGCCACCGTATGGCCTGCCTTCGCTTCCTTGCCGATCAGGTCCTCATAGGCGGGGAAGCCGTGGGTGACAAAGAAGGTGGCTCTGACATTGTACTTTTTCAGAGTGGCCAGGAGGTCTTCCGTATACTTGCCGGGGCCGTCGTCGAAGGTCAGGTAGATGACCTTGCCGGAGCCTGCCTTGCTCTCGTCGTTGACGGGAATGCCCTTGACGGTCACCTTTCGTTTGACCTCGGTCTTGTTTCCGAAGTTGTCTTCCACCGTATAGGTCAGGGTGTAGGTGCCTGCCTTGGAGGAATCCACGCTGCCGGATACCTTGACCTTTTCCGTAACGTCGCCTTCGGCGTCGTCCTCGGCGCTGTAGGAATCCTTCCAGGTCTCTCCCACATAGAAGGAGACGTCTCCGCCCTTAAGGTCGATGACGGGAGCGGTGCGGTCGTCGTAGAAGATCTCTCTTTCGGCGGTGGCTTCGTTGCCGGACCGGTCTTTGACGGTGTAGTAGACGACGCCGTCCTCCTCCCTGCTCTCCACCGACTCTGTCAGATCACCGTCGCACAGGTCCACGGCCTCGAATCCTTCCTCCTTGTAAGGATGGCCGGGCAGTGTGTAGTAATCTTTCTTGGTCTTCAGAGTGATCTCGGGAGGGGTCGTATCCTCTACGATGACCACCCGGTGGGCCGTTCCGGTCCTGCCGTAGGCGCTGGCTTCATAGGAGACCATGTAGGACCCCAGTTCGTTCGTATCCACGTTGCTGGAGATTTTGACTTCTGGCCTGGTATCCAGCACGTCCCACCAGCGGCTGATCAGATCATCGAAGGCCGGGAGGTCAAAGAGGGTGCCGGTAAAGACCGCGTCCGCTCCGGGCTCCTCATAGGGCTCCTGGTATTCCAGGCGGATGGTATCATCGCCCCTGAGGGTGATCTGTACCTGCCACTTGTTGATGACAAAAAGGAAGATCCCTGCGGCCGTGCACAGAAGGACCAGGATCAGCAGGATCGCAAGGAGTATGCGGCCTGCCGGGTTTTTCTTTTTATATCTTTTCATAGGGGTATTCTGCTTATTCATACAGTCAAAGATAGCACATTTATTATTACTTTCAAGCCTTGATTTGTTAAGAACGGAAGTTCCTCCTTCTTTTTTATATGGGTCCTCCTCAGCCTTTATTTTGACGCAGACAGCGGGATTTGGTATGCTTTATGGCAGACAGAAACAGGGAGGGAGGACGCCTAATGCTCAGATACGCAGTCTGCTCCGACATTCACAGGAGAAAGGATCTCTACCAGAAGATCCTGGACAGGGAAAAGAATATCGACGGTGTCATCATAGCGGGAGACCTGGAGCTGGATACGGAAACGGTCCGGAAGATGACGCCTGTCCCGGTCTATGCGGTGGCCGGCAACTGCGACGGCTGGACGGGATCAGACCTTCCCCTGACCATAGCATTTCCGGCCGGCAGCCACAGGATCATGGTGACCCACGGCCACCGCTTTTCCGTTCCCTGGCTGGGAGAGCTGGAAAAGGAGGCCCTTTCCAGAAAGGCCGACATCGTGATCTTCGGCCATACCCACTGTCATTTCGATACCGTTCAGAAGGGGATCCGCTACCTGAATCCCGGAGCGGTCAGGGGCTGCAGGGACAGCGGCAAAAGGACCTACATGCTGCTGAACCTGGCGGACAACGGCCACATCTATGTACTTTACAAGGCGATACACTGAGAAATGACATCCGGCCTGAATACATGCGGCCGGAGGATATAAAGACATGGCAAAAGGAAAAAAGGACGGGCCCGGCTTTACGGCCCTGCAGAAACAACTGAACAGCGAGCTGAAGGAAGAAAAGTTCCGCAGGGCCTACCTGCTCTGCGGGGACCAGGACTATCTCCGGTCCCAGAACAGGGACCGGCTGAAAAAAGCCCTGCTGGGAGACGGGGACAGGATGAATCTGTGCGTTTTCTCGGGGGCCGACACGGATATTTCCGCCGTGATCGAACAGGCGGAGACCCTGCCCTTTCTGGCGGACCGCATGGTCATCGTACTGGATCAAACCGGGATCCTTTCCGCCGGTGCCAAAGGAGGAGACAGCCGGGGAGACCAGCTGGCCGCCTTCCTGGAGAGGGCCCCGGAGACCACCCACTTCGTGATCAGCGAAAAAGAGGTGGACAAAAGAAAGAAGCTCTATAAGGCCATCGAAAAGGAGGGCTTTATCCTGCCCTGCGGAGACCTGGACGACGAGACCATCCGCAGATGGGCCTTTTCCCTCTTTCAGAAGGAAGAGCTGAACATCCGGCCCGAGACCCTGGCGGACTTTCTGGAGCTGACAGGAAACGACATGTTCAACATCCAGTCGGAAGCCGCCAAGCTCTGCGCCTACTGCTACGGCAGGGGAGAGGTGACCCAGAGGGATATCCGGGCCGTATGCAGCGTCCATCTCCAGGACAGGATCTTTGAGATGATCGACGCCATCGTGGCCAAGAGGCCGGAAAGGGCCCTGGAGATCTACATGGAGCTGCTGGAGCGGCAGACGGCGCCCCAGCCCATCCTGGCCCTCATGCAGAGGCAGTTCAATACCCTGCTCCAGGTCAGGGAGCTGATGGACAAAAGGATGGGAGAGGCGGAGATCGCTTCCAGGACCGGCATGAGCCCCTATTTTATTAGAAAGAGATATATGCCCACCGCCTCCCGCTACGGCAGGCAGGTTTTGACCGCGGCCCTGGAGGACTGCATACAGGCAGACCAGGACTATAAGAGCGGCCTTGTCACGGACAGGATCGCCGTGGAAATGGTCATTGTCCGCCAGAGCCGGAGGAAAAGCTGATGGAAAGGCTGTCTGAGGAAGCAAAGGAAAACAAGATGGCAGGCCGCCTTCTTGACTGGTATGACCGGGAAAGGAGGATCCTTCCCTGGCGGGAGGACCCTTCCCCCTACCATGTCTGGCTCTCGGAGATCATGCTCCAGCAGACCAGGGTGGAGGCGGTAAAGCGCTATTATACCCGCTTTCTTGACAGGCTCCCGGATCTGAGGAGCCTGGCGGAAGCGGAGGAAGATACCTGTTTAAAGCTCTGGGAGGGCCTTGGCTACTACAGCAGGGTCAGGAACCTGCACAGGGCGGCCCTCTGCGTCATGGAGGATTACGGAGGCCGCCTGCCGGAGAGGGCGTCCGAACTGAAAAAACTGCCCGGGATCGGAGACTATACCGCGGCGGCCATCGCCTCCATCGCCTTCGGGGAAAAGATCTGCGCCCTGGACGGCAATCTTATGAGAGTCTTTGCCAGAATGACGGCAGAAAAAAGGAGCATCAAAGATCCCGCCGTCATCTCTGCCGCCTCCACCTACTACATGGAAAGGATCCCGGAAGGCCGCCCCGGAGACTTCAACCAGGCTCTCATGGACCTGGGCGCCACGGTCTGCCTGCCCTCCGCCATGCCAAAGTGCGGCCTCTGCCCCTGGCAGGACCAGTGCCTGGCCCGCAGAGACCATGAAGAGACCCTCTATCCCAATATCCCCGCAAAAAAGCCAAGGACCGTGACGGAAATGACCGTCTTCGTGATCCGGAAGGGCCGGGACCTGGTCATCCGGAAAAGGCCTCCGGGAGGCCTTCTGGGAGGTCTCTACGAACTGCCGAATGCCCCCGGGCAGATGACATCGGAGGAAGCCGTCGGCTACTGGAAGGAGAGGGGGCTTCTTCCCCTCAGGATCCGGGACCTGGGAAAGGCCAGGCATATCTTTACCCACAGGGAGTGGCACATGACAGGCTACGAGATCCTGACGGACGATGTGCAGGAGATCCCCGGAGGGGACCTTCTGACAGTGAGCCTTCTTCAGATCGACAAAGACTATTCCGTCCCTTCCGCCTTTTCCGCCTACATGGCCCGGGCCAGGGGAGAAACAGGACCGGAGACGTAAGGGCAGCCAAAACAGGGCGTAAGGGAAAGCAGGCAGAAGCTTTTAAAAGAAAATGGCGGGAAAATGCAGGTCTTTGCAGTAAAAAATTGTGTTTGCCGCGGATCTGTATTATAATAGGCTTTTGCAGACAAAAAATTCCTGCAGGCAGCAGCCTGCAGGGATCAAGACATAAGAATTCCAGAAAGGTATCAAATGAAATTACTGACAATAGCAGTTCCCTGCTACAATTCTGCCGCATATATGAAAAACTGCATCGAGTCCCTGCTGCCCGGCGGAGACGAGGTGGAGATCCTGATCGTGGACGACGGTTCCGTAAAGGACAATACCGCGGAGATCGCGGATCAGCTCCAGGCCATGTATCCCTCCATCGTCCGGGCCATCCACCAGCCCAACAAGGGCCACGGCGGCGCGGTCAATACCGGCATCGAGAACGCCACCGGCCTTTACTTCAAGGTGGTGGACAGCGACGACCATCTGGACCTGAAGGCCTATAAGGAGGTCCTGGACAAGCTCAGAGAGTTCGCCGGGGAAGAAGAGCCCGTGGACCTGCTCATCAGCAACTTCGTCTATGACAAGGAACTGGAGAACCGCCACAAAGTCATGCAGTACAGAAGCTCCCTGCCCGTGGGCCGGGAATTTACCTGGGACGAAGCAAAACGCTTCCATAAGGGCCAGTACATCCTCATGCACTCCGTCATCTACAGGACCCGGATCCTCAGGGACTGCGGCATGAAGCTGCCCGAGCACACCTTCTATGTCGACAACATGTATGTGTTCGAGCCCATGCCCTATGCGAAAAAGCTCTACTACCTGGACGTGGACCTCTACATGTATTTCATCGGAAGAGAAGACCAGTCCGTCAACGAGAAGGTCATGATCGGCCGCCTGGACCAGCAGATGCGGGTCAACAGGCTCATGTACGACTTCTTCTGCGCTCCCGAAAACCAGGAGATCCTGCACCGTTCACAGCCCTGCTACAACTACATGTACAACTATCTGGAGATCATGTGCGTCATCTCCGACGTCCTGGCAAACCGCTCCGGCACCCGGGAGCACCTGAAGGCCAAGGAAGAGCTCTGGAAGTATTTCGAAGAAAAGGATCCTGTCCTCTATAAGAAGCTCCGCCACGGGATCTTCGGGACCCTCCTTCTTCTGCCCGGCAGAGCCGGCCGCAGGGTCATCGTGACCGTCTATAAGATCGCTCAGAAGATCTTCAACTTCAACTGATTTTCCGTACAGGGAAAGCCGGCGGCCCCTCCGGGCAGGGCCCTTCCCTGACGGTCTGTTTATTTATAAGAAAGGAAATGTATGGGTAAGTATTTTGGAACAGACGGCTTCCGCGGGGAAGCAAATGTGGGACTGACCGCCGACCACGCCTATAAGATCGGCCGCTTCCTGGGCTGGTACTACGGTGAGCTCAGAAAGATGAACGGCCAGGAGGGTCCTGCCCGCATCGTCATCGGCAAGGATACCAGAAGATCCAGCTACATGTTCGAGTATTCCCTGGTGGGCGGCATGACAGCATCCGGCGCGGATGCCTACCTGCTCCACGTGACCACCACCCCCTCTGTGTCCTACGTGACCAGAGTGGACGGATTTGACTGCGGCGTTATGATCTCCGCCAGCCACAACCCCTACTATGACAACGGCATCAAGCTCCTCAACAGCGCCGGCGAAAAGATGGACGAGAACACCATCTCCCTGATCGAAGCCTATCTGGACGGAGAGCTGGAGATCTTCGGCAGGACCTATAAGGACGTCCCCTTTGCCAGAAAGAACCTCATCGGCCGCACCGTGGACTACGTGGCGGGCCGCAACCGCTACGTGGGCTATCTGATCTCTCAGGGCATGTATTCCTTCCGGGGCATGAAGGTGGCCCTGGACTGCGCCAACGGCGCTTCCTGGTCCATCGCCAAGGCTGTTTTTGACGCCCTGGGCGCCGATACCCATGTGATCAACGCCAGCCCCGACGGCTTCAACATCAACCAGAACGCAGGCTCCACCCACATGGAAGGCCTGCAGAAATATGTGGTGGAAAACGGCATGGACGTGGGCTTTGCCTATGACGGCGATGCCGACCGGTGCCTGTGCGTGGACGAGAAGGGACAGATCGTCAACGGCGACGGTATCCTCTACATCTACGGCGCCTACATGAAGGAGAGAGGCAAGCTCCTGGAGAACACGGTGGTGACCACCGTCATGTCCAACTTCGGCCTCTACAAGGCCTTCGACAGGCTGGGCATAGGCTATGCCAAGACCGATGTGGGCGACAAGTATGTCTATGAGTACATGACCAGCCACGGCTGCAGACTGGGCGGCGAACAGTCCGGCCACATCATCTTTTCCAAGTACGCCAGGACCGGCGACGGCATCCTGACTTCCATCAAGATGATGCAGGTCATGATGGACAAGAAGATGTCCCTGTCCGAGCTGGCAGCCCCCTTAAAGATCTATCCCCAGGAGCTGGTCAACGTAAAAGTGGCCAGCAAGAAGGAAGCCCAGAACGACCCCGACGTGAAGGAAGCCGTTTACAGAGTGGAAGCCAGGCTGGGCGAAACGGGCCGCATCCTGGTCAGGGAATCCGGTACGGAGCCTCTGATCCGGGTCATGGTGGAAGCGGAGTCCAAGGAGACCTGCGACAGCTATGCCCAGGAGATCGTGGACGTGATCCGGGCCAACGGCCATGCCGTGGACTGACTGCACTGAAATTTATACCGATATTTGCCAAAGGAATGCCATCTTTCTCTTGCAAAGAGAAGGGGAGGGGAGTATATTGTCGGTGTAGAACAATTATATTGCACGCAATGAATAAATCTGTAATGATATAAGAAACGAGGAAGACAAATGGCAAACGAAACAGCCCTGGAGAAGAAGCAGCCCCTTACCGGCGACATGCTGATCGGCGACATCCTGATGCAGTATCCGGAAGCCTCCTATATTCTGATGAACTGTGGCATGGCCTGCATCAGCTGCCCTTCCGCCCAGATGGAATCTCTGTATGAGGCCTGCATGGTCCACATGATCGACGGGGAAGAGGTCCTCAAGTACCTCAACTACGAACTGGGCCTGATCGAATGGGAAGACGAAGAAGAAAAAAACTAAAGAAGTTCAAAGGTCTGAAGAAAGCGCCCTGCTGCCCGGCAGCAGGGCGTTATTATTGACTAACTGACAGACTCACATCTATGATAATGCTGTAAAAAACCTCTGACGGAGAAATGTTTTTTGATCCGGAAGTCCTGAAAAACAGTCACTGTGCGCAGAAAAAGCGGGCTGCTGCCCACCTTCTGCGTCTTTTGCCATGTATCAGCAGGCCCTTCCGCGTCAGCGGGAGGGCTTTTTATTATGTGTTTTTTTCCGGAACTTTCCTGGAAGGAAATGCGCGCCGCCCGGCGGCAGGAAGGAAGGCATCCATGCTCAAGATCGCCATATACGGAAAAGGCGGGATCGGCAAATCCACCGTTACCA
Organism: uncultured Lachnospiraceae bacterium; assembly: GCA_946614165.1. Lineage (GTDB taxonomy): Bacteria > Bacillota > Clostridia > Lachnospirales > Lachnospiraceae > CAG-791. The sequence goes on along the minus strand of CAMOGQ010000014.1, from coordinate 14,767 downwards.
GCAACCTGGCCGCGGCCTTTGCGTCAAAGGGCCTGAAGGTCATACAGATCGGGTGCGATCCCAAGGCGGATTCCACCATCAACCTCCTGGGAGGAGAGCCTCTGAGGCCCGTCATGAACTACCTGCGGGAGGAGGACGAGGAGCCTGACAGGCTCTCCCAGATCTCCAGAGTGGGCTACGGGGGGATCCTCTGCATAGAGACGGGCGGCCCCACCCCGGGCCTTGGCTGCGCGGGAAGAGGCATTATCGCGACCTTCAACCTTTTGGAGGACCTGGAGCTCTTTGAGACCTGGAAGGCGGACGTGGTCCTTTACGACGTTCTGGGCGACGTGGTCTGCGGCGGCTTTGCGGCCCCCATCCGGGAAGGCTATGCAGAAAAGGTCCTGATCGTTACTTCCGGCGAAAAGATGGCCCTTTATGCCGCGGGCAACATCTATGCCGCCGTAAAGAACTTCGAGGACAGGTCCTACGCCAAGGTCTTCGGCATCGTTTTAAACCACAGGAACGTGGAAAATGAAAACGAAAAGGTGGAGGCCTTTGCTGCGGAAAGAGGACTTAAGATCGTGGGAGAAATCCCCAGAAGCCATGACATCAACCGCTATGAGGACATGGGAAAGACCGTGATCGAGGGAGACATAAGTCTGGAGGTCTCGAAAAAATTCCTGGACCTGGCGGACCTACTTCTGGAGAGTCAGGACAGGGAGTAAAAGGACAATCACATCAAAGCCAATGGAACCTATGAATCATAAAGAAGAAAAAGCTGTATCCTACACCGTCCGGGACCTGTGGGAGAGGGGAAAGGACCATATCCCCTCCCACCTGATGACCGGAAGCCATCTGATCTATTCCTCCCCGGCCACCCTGGCCTTCAACTCCCCCGGCGCCGAGGGCTTCGGGGTCAAGAGGGCGGGTCTGTCGGTACCCGGCTCGGTCATGCTGATCGTATCCCCGGGCTGCTGCGGCAGGAATACATCCTCCATCTCCACCCTGCCGGGTTATGAGAACCGTTTCTTTTACCTTCTCATGGACGAAACGGACCTGGTGACCGGAAGGCACCTGAAGCGGATCCCCGCGGCGGTGGAGGCCATCTGCCGGGGACTGGACAGAAAGCCCTCCGTGGTCATGATCTGCATCACCTGCGTGGACGCTCTCCTTGGCACCGACATGGAAAGGGTCTGCAGAAAGGCCCAGGAAAGGGCCGGGGTACCGGTCCGCCCCTGCTACATGTACGCCCTGACCAGGGAGGGCAGAAAGCCTCCCATGGTCCATGTGCGCCAGTCCCTCTATTCCATGCTGGAAAAGAGAAAGAAGGATCCAAGGGCCGTCAACCTCCTGGGCTTTTTCGCACCGCTGGATTCCGGGAGCGAGCTTCCCTCTCTCCTGCAGCAGGCGGGGATCCGGACGATCCGGCAGATTTCCACATGCCCCGACATGGAGGAATTTATGCGCATGTCCGAGGCCAACTTCAGCCTGGTCCTGAATACGGAGACAAGGCCCGCAGCGGAGGACATGAACCGGAAGCTGGGCATCCCCTATATAGAACTGACAAGGCTCTATCAGATCGACCAGATCCATAAGCAGTACATGGCCCTGGGCTCTGCTCTGGGCAGGGACCTGGACGATGCCGGCCCCATGGAGAGGGCCAGGGAGGCCATGAAGAAGTTCCGGGCAGCCTATCCCGATACGGTCTTTGCCGTGGGAGAAGCCCTGAACGCCAACCCCTTCGAGCTGGCTCTGGCCCTGATCCGCTGCGGCTTCCAGGTCAGGGAGATCTACGCGGCCCTCATGCCGGAGTACTTTGTATACCTGCGCCACCTGGCCATCCTCAGTCCCGGCACCAGGGTCTACTCCAACCTGGATCCCTCCATGCTGACCTATGAGGGTGAGGACAGGGGCATTACCATGACCATAGGAAAGGACGCCGCCTGGTACCATCCGGACCTTCCGGGGGTCCAGTGGAATTCGGACGTACAGCCCTTCGGCTTCGGAGGGGTGGAAAGCCTTTTCAGGGCCCTTTACGCCGCGGCGGAGGGCAGGGAGGACGCCTCCGGCTCTCTTGTCCGGGTGGGCACCCACGCCAGACTGAAAGAGGAGGGGACCTTAAAGGAAACGGAAGTGACGGTCAAAGGCTTAAGAAGGGTCCTTACTCCCTTTGCCCCGGACCAGTCGGGGGCTGTGGCGGCTCTCTACGGCCTTGGCGGCATAAACGTCATTGTGGACGCGGGCGGCTGCACCGGCAACATCTGCGGCTTCGACGAGCCCAGGTGGCTGACGGAGAAAGCAGCGGTCTTTTCCGCAGGGCTTAGGGACATGGACGCCATCCTTGGACGGGACGATAAGCTGATCGAAAAGCTGACGGACGCCGCGAAGCGGGTAGGGGGCAGCTTCGCCGCCCTCATAGGGACTCCGGTCCCCGCGGTCATAGGCACCGACTTCAGAGCCCTGAAGCGGATGGCGGAAAAGAAGGTCTCACTTCCTATCCTGACGGTGGAATCCACCGGCATGCAGTGGTACGACAAAGGAGCGGAGGCCGCCTACAGAGAGCTCATCCTGACCCTTACGGACAACAACGTCCTGAGGACCGAAGAAGGTGAAAGGACGGTCAACGTCATCGGGACCATCCCCATGGATATGCCCGCGGGCCTTTCGAAGAGCATGAAAGAAGCTCTGAAAGCCAGGGGCTTTGAAAAGATCCGGCTCTTTGGCATGGGAGCCTCCCTGGAAGACGTAAAAAGGGCGGGAGACGCCGCTCTTACCATAGCCGTTTCCCCTGCGGCCATTCAGGCGGCCGGGGACCTGGAAAAGCGATTCGGCATCCCCGTGGAAGTTGGAGTTCCGGGAGCGGAGTGCCTGCTTCCGGAGGAGGACCTTAGGGGCAGGAGGATCCTGATCCTCCACCAGGCGGTCCTTTCGGAGAGCCTTCGGAAAAAAGCTCTGGAAAGGGGCGCTTCCTCCGTCACCTGCGCTTCCTGGTTCATGATGCCGGAAGAGTGCAGAGGGGAAGGAGACGTCCCCCTGAAGGAAGAAGGAGACCTGACGGCCCTTGCATCCTCCGGAGCCTTCGATATGATCCTGGCAGACGCCGTATACCGGCCCCTCTGCGGATCCTTTAAAGGAACCTGGCACGACCTTCCCCACTTTGCCGTATCCGGCAGGTGGGAATAAAAAAAGAGGACTGGACATAAGAGGAAATCTGCTATGCCGGACTTAAAAGAAGTGACAAAAAGAATACGGGTCTACGGCATCGTCCAGGGAGTGGGCTTTCGGCCCACCGTGGCAAGACATGCCGCCTCTTACGGCATCCGGGGATCCGTCTGCAACAAGGGCCCCTACGTGGAGATCTATGCCCAGGGAAGTCCTGAGCAGGTAACCTCCTTCCTGGAAGCTCTGGAGCACAGGCCGCCAAGGAGGGCCGCCATCCTGAAGATGGACGTAAGGGATGCGGCGGGTTCCGGATCCTTTCCCGATTTTTCCATCATCGAGAGCGAAAAGACAAAGGGGGAAATCTTCATTTCCCCGGACATCGCCATCTGCGACGAATGCAAAGAGGAGCTGTATACCCCGGGGAATCCCAGGTACCTCCATCCCTTTATCAACTGCACCTGCTGCGGGCCCAGGCTGACCATCCTGGACGCCCTGCCCTACGACAGGCACAGGACCTCCATGAAGGTCTTTCCCATGTGTCCCAGGTGCAGGAAGGAATACTACGACCCGGCATCCCGCCGCTACGACGCCCAGCCGGTCTGCTGCAACGACTGCGGGCCCCAGGTCTATCTGGCGGGCAGAGAGGAAAGGGGAAGGGAAGCCATCACCTTCGCGAGGAAGACCATCCTCTCCGGCGGCATCGTGGCCGTCAAGGGGATCGGGGGCTTTCACCTGTGCTGTGACGCATCCTCAAAAGAGGCGGTCACCCTCCTTCGGGAGAGAAAAAGAAGGCCCATGAAGCCCTTTGCCGTCATGATGCGGGACCTGGAGACGGTCAAAAGAGAGTGCTTATTTACCCCCGCCCAGGAGGAGATCCTGACGGGCCACCAGAAGCCCATCCTTCTGCTGGAGAGAAAAGAGGGCGGAAAACTCTGCTCCGCCATAGCTCCGGGCAATCCCAAAGTGGGGGTCATGCTCCCCTACGCCCCGGTCCAGCTCCTTTTATTTGACTATGACGACGGCCTGGTCATGCCGGATACCCTGGTCATGACCAGCGGCAACATTTCGGGAGCCCCCATCTGCAGGGACGACGAGGAAGCGTTAAGAGAGCTGGGCCGCCTCTGCGACTGCATCCTTTCCCACGACAGGATGATCCGGATCCGGTGCGACGACTCTGTCATGGACTTTTATCAGGATAAGCCCTACATGATCCGCAGGTCCCGGGGCTACGCCCCCCTCCCCTACATGATGTCGGAGGAGATGAAGGGGAGCGTTCTTGCCATGGGAGGAGAACTCAAGAACACCTTCTGCATAGGGACGGGCGGCCTCTTTTATCCTTCGTCCTATATAGGAGACCTGGAGGACCTGCGGTCCGTTAAGGCCCTGCGGGAGACCGTGGGGAGAATGGAGACCCTGCTGGAGACAGAGCCGGAGCTGGTGGTCTGCGACCTCCATCCCCGCTACAATTCCTCTCTCCTGGCCAGGGAGTACGGCCTTCCGGTCCTGGAGATCCAGCACCACTACGCCCACATAGCCTCCTGCCTGGCAGAGAACGATTTTGCGGGCAAAGTCATAGGGGTCTCCTTCGACGGCACAGGCTACGGCAGTGACGGGACCGTCTGGGGAGGAGAGATCCTGACGGCGGACTTTGAAGGCTTTGAGAGAGAAGCCCACATCCGGCCCTTCCTGCAGACCGGGGGAGACGCTTCCTCCAGAGAGGGATGGCGGATCGCCGTATCCATGATCTACAGCCTGATCAGGGACAGGGACAGGACCCTTGGGATCATAAGGGACCTGGATCTGTGCGATGACAGGACAGCCAGGGTCCAGCTCATGATGGCGGATAAAAAACTCAACAGCGTGGTCTCCACCAGTGCGGGCAGGCTCTTTGACGGTGCAGCAGCCCTTCTGGGCATCCGGAAAGTCTCCACCTTCGAGGGAGAAGCGGCAACGGCCCTGCAGTTCGCGGCCGAAAAGTATGTGAAAGAGCCGGAAACAGATCAGGATATGCCCAGGTACCCCCAGGACACTTGTATTTCTTCCCCTGACTGGCTCAGTCCCTCTGAGGAAGAGGGGGGCCTTGTCCTGCAGACGGACCTTCTCTTTGGGAATCTCCTGGAAAGGAGACTGAAGGGAGAGGATCCGGGAAGGCTTGCATGGATCTTCCACAGGCACCTGGCAGATATGATCATAAGGGCCTGCATCAGGATCCGGGAAAGGACAGGACTTATGACCTGCGCTCTCAGCGGAGGCGTCTTCCAGAACACCCTCCTTCTGGGAATGGTGCAGGAGGGACTGGAGAAGGAAGGCTTTAAAGTCCTGATCCACAGCCTGGTGCCCCCCAACGACGGAGGCATTGCCCTGGGCCAGGCGGCAGCAGGGCTCTACAGGAAGTCAAAAGGACTTCTGGACCTGTAATAAACGAAATACTTTTTTATATATGAAAAGCCATGGCCGCAGACCCTGCGGCAGAAAGGAAAAGATATGTGCGTAGGATTACCCGCAAGAATCGTCGGCATAGATGAGGACGGCACCGCTCTGGTGGACGCATCCGGAGCAAAGAGAAGAGTTTCAGCGGCCCTCCTGGAGGACCTGGAGCCCGGCGACTATGTCATGGTCCATGCCGGCGCGGCCATTGCCAGGATCACGGACGAGGACAGCCACGAGACAGAGCAGCTGATGGACCAGCTGATGATCGAGATTTAAGGCCGGCAGCTTTGCAGGACGGATATGTAAAGGACAGAGAATTATGGAAAAACAGACAAAAAGCGCCAGAGAGATCCTGCAGGACTACCGCGGGAAAAAGATCCGCATCATGGAGGTCTGCGGGACCCATACCCACGAGATCTTCCGCCTGGGCATCCGGGGCCTTCTTTCCCCGGATATCCAGCTGATCTCCGGCCCCGGCTGCCCCGTATGCGTAACGCCGGTGGACTTTATCGACGAGGCTGTCTTTCTGGCACTGGAAAAGGGCGTGACCATCTGCACCTTCGGCGACCTGGTCAGGGTGCCTGGAACAAAAATGAGCCTGGCAGGGGCAAGGGCCCGGGGAGCCGCGGTAAAGGTGGTCTATTCCCCCATGGACGCCGTAGACTATGCCGCAGGGCATCCGGATACCCAGGTATGCTTCCTGTCGGTGGGCTTTGAGACCACCACTCCCTCCTCCTGCCTGGCGGTGCAGAAGGCAAAGCAGGAAGGCCTTCATAACTTTACCATCCTGACCGCCAACAAGACCATGCCCTCCGCCTACGAGGCCATGAAGGACGCGGCGGACTTTTATCTCTATCCCGGCCATGTCCACGCCATCACAGGCACAAAGGACTGCCTGGACATGCTGGACAAAGGGGTATCCGGCGTGGTGGCCGGCTTTACGGGAAAGGAGATCCTGACCGCCCTGGCCGTAGGGGTTGCCAAAGCCCAGAAGGGAGAGCCCTTCTTTGTCAACTGCTATCCCAGAGTCGTCACAGATCAGGGATCTCCCGCCGCCCAGAAGCTGGTGGCGGAGATGATGGAGCCCTGCGACGCCAGATGGAGGGGCATAGGAGTCCTGAAGGATTCCGGCGTAAAGCTCCGCCCCCAGTGGGGAGACTATGACGCAAGGGTAAAGTTTGACATAAAGGGCATAGAGAGCAGGGAGAACCCTGCCTGCCGCTGCGGCGACGTGCTCCAGGGCAAATGCTCCCCTTCCGACTGCAGAGTCTTCGGAAAGGGCTGCACGCCGGAGCATCCCGTGGGGGCCTGCATGGTCTCCGGCGAGGGGGCCTGCTCCGCCTTCTATCTTTACGGCGGGATCATTTAAGACACTGAGAACAGAGAGGTACAGATACATATGCTTACAGAAACCGTAGCCCTGGCCCACGGGGCCGGAGGAAAACAGACCTCCGAACTGATCGACAAAGTATTCAAGGCTTATTTTTCCAATCCCTACTTTACGGCGGACGACGCGGCCGTACTGGACATCCCGGCCGGGAAACTGGCCATGAGCACCGACGGCTTTATCGTCTCTCCCGCCTTTTTCCCGGGAGGAAACATAGGAAAGCTCTCCATCTGCGGGACGGTCAACGACCTCTCCTGTATGGGCGCAAGGCCCCTGTATATGACCTGCGCCTTCGTCATTGAGGAAGGCTTCCCCATGGAGGATCTTCGCAGGATCGCCAAATCTATGGCGGATACCGCCGCAAAGGCAGGAGTAAAGCTGGTGGCCGGCGATACCAAGGTGGCCGGAAAGGGCCAGGTGGACGGCGTCTTTATCACCACCACCGGCGTAGGGGTCATTGAAGAAGGCGTAAAGACCGGCGGAGCCCTGGCAGAGCCCGGAGACGTCATCCTGGTCACAGGAGACGTGGGAAGGCACGGCTGCACCATCCTTCTGGCCAGAGACGAATACGGCATTGAAGCGGACGTGACCAGCGACTGCGCTCCCCTCTGGGACGCAGTCCAGGCAGCCCTTGGAGCTTCGGACCACATCCACGTGATCCGGGACGCCACCAGAGGCGGCGTTGGCACAGTCCTTTATGAGATCGCGGACCAGTCAGGCGTGGGAATCCGCCTGGAAGCGGAGAAGATCCCCGTAGAGCCCGAGGTCAGAGGAGTCTGCGGCATGCTGGGCCTGGAGCCCCTCTACCTTGCCTGCGAAGGCCGCATGGTCATGGCCGTCCCCGAAGGGGACGCGCAGGCCGTACTGGAGGCCCTGCGGAAGGTGCCTTCCTCGGAGGGAGCCGCCGTCATCGGCAGAGTCACCTCTGAGAATCAGGGCCGGGTGGTCATGACCACGGAGATCGGGTCCCAGACCCTTCTGCCCCAGCCCGGCAACGAGCTCCTGCCCAGGATCTGCTGATCCCGGGAAAAAGGGGAAGGCAGCAGCTGAGTTAAATATGCGGCAGGAACAGACCTGCCCGGGAGGATCAATGGAAACACGTGTCGCTGTGATTTCGATCATTATAGAAAATCCGGAGATGGTGGAGAGGATCAACGCCCTTCTCCATGAATACTCCGCCTATATCATAGGCCGCATGGGCATTCCCTACAGAGCAAAGGGGATCAGCATCATTTCGGTGGCTATTGACGCGCCCCAGGAGGCCATTTCCGCCCTGTCGGGCCGGATCGGCCGCCTGCAGGGGGTCAGCGCCAAGGCCGCCTACTCCAACGTGGTCACCCACGTGGAGAGCGGAGAGAGGGGAAGAGCATGATCAGACTTGCGATCTACGGAAAGGGCGGCATCGGCAAATCCACCGTGGCCGCCAATCTGTCCATGGCCTTTGCACAGAAGGGCTTCAGGGTCCTGCAGATCGGCTGCGACCCCAAGGCGGATTCCACCCTTCTGCTGCGGAAAGGCAGGCCCCTTCCCTCCGTCATGGACCTGGTCAGGAATAAAGAACCCTTCGGCCTTTCGGACATGGTCATGGAAGGAAGAGAGGGGATCTTCTGCGCCGAAGCGGGAGGCCCTCTTCCCGGACTTGGCTGCGCCGGCAGGGGCATCATCACAGCCCTGGAAAAGCTGGAGGAAATGGGTGTCTATAAGGAGTGCAGGCCCGATATCGTCCTCTACGACGTACTGGGGGACGTGGTCTGCGGGGGCTTTGCCATGCCCATGCGGCAGGGCTATGCCGACCATGTCTACGTGGTCACATCGGGAGAGAACATGTCCGTCTACGCCGCCGCCAACATCTGCACTGCCGTAAGCAACTTTAAAAAGCGGGGTTACGCGGATCTGGGCGGCCTGATCCTCAACCGGAGAAGGGAATCCGGAGAGGAGGTAAGGGTAAAGGAGCTGGCAGAGGACTTTGATACGGTGATCCTGGGAGATATCAGAAGGAGCCTTCTGATCCCTGAGGCGGAGGAAAAGGGGCAGACTCTTCTGGAGTATGCGCCGGAGAGCCCCGAAGCCGGAGAGATCCGGGCCCTTTCGGAAGCCATCCTTAAGCAGAATCACCTTCTTTGAACGCAGGCGGCACAGGCTGCAGGGACAGAAAGCAGGATTAATATATGCTGGTCAGAAAAGACAGACAGGCAGGCGAGGGATATCAGGTCCCCATAGGACAGGCGGCCTATCCCGCCCCCTTTAAAGGGCGGCTGGAGTTCAATCCCCCTGTCCACGAAAACTGGAATATTGTCCATATCGGGATGCGGATGCCGGAGAGCCGGCAGATCTATGTCTGCGCCGACAACTGCATGCGGGGCGTGGTCCTGACCGCGGCGGAAATGAATGCCTCGGACCGCTTTTCCTATGTGGTCCTGGAGGAGAAGGACCTCTATGAGGGCAACCTGGAGGACGTGACCATAGAGGGGGTCTCCAGCTGCATCGAAAAGCTGGAGGAGAGGCCCCCGGTGGTCATGGTCTTTCTGGTCTGTCTCCACCACTTCATAGGGACCGATACGGGCAGGGTCTACAGGGAGCTGGAAAAGCGCTTTCCCGATATATGTTTTCTTCGCTGCTGGATGGATCCCATCATGCAGAAGCTGGGTCTGACCCCGGACCAGAAGCTGAGAAAGGCCATGCTGGATCCCCTTGAGGAACCGCAGGTAAGGGATCAAAGGGCGGTCAGCTTTCTTCTGGACAACTTCCCACTGGAGGAGGAAAGTGGCCTGTACAGACACCTTACGGAACGCGGCATTAAGGTCCGCCAGATCACGGACTGCCAGACCTTTGAGGAGTTTAAAGGCCTTGCTTCCTCCGGCCTTTACGTCACAAGGAGCGCCCCGGGCCTCTACGGCCTGGAAAAGATGGCCAGGCGGACGGGCGGAGACTATCTCTACCTGCCCTGCGCAGTCTCCTATGAGGAGATCCGGCAGGAGACGGAAGACCTCTGCGGCAGACTGGGGATCCCGGTCATGGACTTTGAAGAGAGGGAGAAGGAATGCGACAGGGCCCTTGAGAGAGCCCTTGCTCTCATCGGAGACACCCCCGTCGCCATCGACTACCTGGGTGTTCCAAGGCCCCTGGGCCTGGCAGGGCTCCTTCTGGATAAAGGTTTTAACGTGACCAGGGTCTATCTGGACGCAGTCTCTCCGGAAGAGGAGCAGGCCTTTTTGGACCTGCAGGAGCGGTATCCGGACCTGCTTTTATGTTCCACCATCCACGTATCCCTCCGCCTTGACCACGGAGACGCGCCGGAGACCCTGGCCATAGGGCCCAAGGCGGCCTGGCTTACGGGAACGGACCACTTCGTCAACCTGGTGGAGATGAACGGCATGTGGGGGTACGACGCCCTGATCCGCCTCTCCTCCATGATGGAGGAGGCCTTCCTCCATGCGGGAGATCCAAGGGACGTACTGCCCCGGAAAGGCTTTGGGTGCGAGAGCTGCATATGAGACAGGCTTACAGAATCATATCCGTATATACAGGAGATCTGTCGGGAGCATGCTCAGCTCTTTACGAGCTGGGCGGCATGACGGTCATGCACGATCCTTCCGGCTGCAACTCCACCTACAATACCCACGACGAGATCCGCTGGTACGATCAGGACTCCCTGATCTATATATCGGGCCTTAATGACCTGGACGCGGTCATGGGAAACGACGACAAGCTGATCGAAGACATCACTGTGGCGGCAGAGCAGACAAACCCCCGCTTCATTGCCCTGGCCAACTCTCCCATCCCCTATCTGAACGGGACGGACTTCGAAGGAATCGCCAGGGTGCTGGAAGCGGATACCGGCCTTCCCGTCTTCTATATCCCCACCAACGGCATGCACGACTATGTCCGGGGCGGGGGACTGGCCCTGGAGAGGCTGGCGGAAAAGCTTCTGAAAAGGAATCAGAAGAACAGAGAGGAAAGGAAAGGGACAGAAGAGGAAAACGAAGGCGGAAAGATCAGAGTCAATGTCCTTGGCATGACCCCTCTGGACTTTGCGGCAACGTCCTCCGTCAGTTCAATTCGGAGGATCCTTTCTGAAGCCGGCATGGAGGTCACATCCTGCTGGGCCATGGGGGACGGTCTGGACGATCTTTTAAAGGCCCCTGAGGCAGACGTAAATCTTGTGGTTTCCTCCCTTGGCATGAGGGCGGCAGTCTATCTGAAAAAGACCTTCGGTATCCCTTCGGTCTTCGGTCTTCCCGCAGAGGGGATCCGGCAGGAGGTCCTTTGTGACCTGAAAAGGGCCGCGGAGGATAAGAAGGACAGATTTCCCTGCAGGGACCTGCGGGGAAAGCAGCAGGAAGGAGAGAAGGTCCTCCTTATCGGAGAGCCCGTCACCATGGGGTCCCTGGCCGCAGTACTGGAAAAGAAGAGAGGGTGCTGCGTCAGGCTGGTATGCCCCACCGAGGACTGCGAAGCCTTTATGGCAGAGGGAGACATGCTGACAAGAGGCGAAGAGGAAGTGGAGAAGGCCTTCCGGGCCGGGGAGTACGTGATCGCGGATCCCCTCTATCAGCCCATCGTGCCCGCATCCTGCCCCTTTGTCCCCCTGCCCCATCTGGCCTTTTCGGGCCGGATCTTTTTAAAGGATATGCCGGATCTCTTCGGAGATCTGCCCGCATCCTGCCTGTGACCGGGAGATAGGCCCCGGGGAAAGGAAACACTATGGGAATGAATGATACTCCCTCGGGAGAGCGGATCCATATCGGATTTTTCGGCAGAAGGAACGCCGGCAAGTCCAGCCTTGTGAACGCGGTCACGGGTCAGGAGATGGCCCTGGTCTCCGACGTCAAGGGAACCACCACGGACCCTGTCACCAAGTCCATGGAGCTTCTGCCCCTGGGACCGGTGGTCATTATCGATACCCCCGGCTTCGACGACGAGGGGGCCCTGGGACAGCAGAGGGTCAGAAGGACCAGGCAGATCCTGAACAGGATCGACGTGGCCGTCCTGGTGGCTACCTGCAACGAGGGCTTAAAGGATGCGGACAGGGAGCTGATCCATATCTTTGTGGACAAGCAGATCCCCTTCCTGATCGCCATGAACAAGTCGGACCTGGTGAGGAAGGCAGAAAGAGCCCCTCTTACGGGCGGTGCCGCCAGGATCCCCGCAGACAGGGTCATCTATGTCAGCGCCCTTTTAAAGGAGGGCATCCGGGAGCTCAAGGAGGCCATAGGCCGCCTGGCGGATACAAAGGAAGAGGAGAGGCACCTCTGCGCGGATCTGGTAAAGCCCGGAGACCTGGTCACCCTGGTCATTCCCATCGACAAGGCAGCGCCCAAGGGAAGGCTGATCCTGCCCCAGCAGCAGGTGATCAGAGACCTTCTGGACGCAGGCGTCATGACCATGTGCGTCAGGGAGACCGAGCTTTACGATGCCCTTCATAAGAACTGCATGCGGCCTTCTCTGGTCATTACGGACTCCCAGGTCTTCGGAAGGGTCTCCGCCATCGTACCGGAGGAGATCCCTCTGACCTCCTTCTCCATCCTTATGGCCCGCTATAAGGGCTTTCTGGATACGGCGGTGGAAGGCGTTCTGGCCGCAGACAGCCTGCAGGACGGGGACAGGATCCTGGTGTCCGAGGGCTGCACCCACCACAGGCAGTGCGGGGACATCGGCACGGTCAAGATCCCCATGTGGATGAAGAAATATACGGGGAAAGACATACAGTTCGAGTTCAGCTCCGGCAAGGGCTTCCCCGAGGATCTGGACGATTACAGGATGGTGATCCACTGCGGCGGCTGCATGCTGACCGGCAGGGAAATGCTCTACCGCATGAACTGCGCCAGGGACCAGGGCGTCCCCTTTACCAACTACGGGACCTATATCGCCTATACCCACGGGATCCTGAGAAGGAGCATCGCCATGTTCCCTCATCTGACAGAGATGTTTGACAGGGCCAGGGAAGAAAAGGCATAAGAAATGGCTGCCGGCGCGGGAGCGCCGGAGCGGAAACGGAGAGACAGATGACCATGAGCGGAAACAGAACTGTCATGGACAGGATAGAAGAGCTGAAAGACAGGGGGACCCTCCCTTATGAAGACCTGAAGGCCCTTCTGGGCCCTTTGACAGGGGAGGAAAGCGAGGCCCTCTATGCCGCAGCCAGGGAGGTCAGAGAGTCCATTTTCGGAAAGGACGTCTATCTGAGGGGCCTGATCGAGATCTCCAACTGGTGCAGAAACGACTGCTATTACTGCGGGATCCGCAGGTCCAATAAAAATGCCCAGCGCTACCGCCTGGACAAAGAGCAGATCCTGGACTGCTGCGATAAGGGCTATGCGCTGGGCTTTCGGACCTTTGTCCTGCAGGGAGGAGAGGATTCCTGGTATACGGACGAAAGGATCTGCGATCTGGCTTCTTCCATCCGGTCGGCCCATCCCGACTGCGCCCTGACTCTTTCCCTGGGGGAAAAGTCCAGGGAGTCCTACAAGGCCTATTTCGACGCCGGAGCCCAGCGCTACCTTCTCCGGCAGGAGACGTCCAGTCCCGCCCACTACCGCTTCCTCCATCCGGAGCCCCTGACCATAGAGAACAGGAAGAGATGCCTCTATGATCTTAAGGACATCGGCTATCAGGTGGGATGCGGGATCATGCTCCATTCCCCGGGACAGACGGACGACAATATCCTGGAGGATCTGTACTGGATGAAGGAATTTGAGCCCCACATGATTGGGATCGGTCCCTTCATATCCCACAAGGATACGCCCTTTAAGGATGAGGCGTCCGGAGGACTGGACCAGACCCTGAGGGTCCTTGCCATCCTCCGCCTCATGCTGCCAAAGGTCCTTCTTCCCGCAACCACAGCCCTGGGGACCATTCATCCCAGGGGAAGGGAGCTGGGGATCCTGGCAGGGGCCAACGTGGTCATGCCCAACCTGTCTCCGGTAGGCGTCAGGAAGAAATACATGCTCTATGACGGGAAAATCTGTACGGGAGACGAGGCCGCCGAATGCAGAAGATGCATGGAGGCCCGGATCCGGAGCGTGGGATACGAAGTGAAGGTAAGCCGGGGAGACTATCCCGGATGGATGCAGGAGCAGTGACAGAAGAAAGGGCGGGAGAAGCTGCCGGGAGCGCCGGGTGAAAACAGCGGGAAATGCGCTGAACGTTGACAGGCGTCAGTACCGGCCTTACAATAAAAAAAGAGGAACACTGCGACAAGCGGTTGGTCTCATGAGGTTAATTTATTAGTTAAACAACCGTCACTTTGCCGAGTGGCGGTTGTTGCTTTTTACAATGATCGTGACTGTGAAACGTCCGATATGCAAAGTAATACGCATAAGCATCACCTCCTTTCGAAGATGATGGCCAGCCGCCTGCGCTATAGCAGTGCTCTTCTGCTCTTTCGAGCACTTGTATTTTAACAGGACTTCGAAGCAGTTAACCTATGGGATTTTTGCTCGCACAGAGAAATGAATAAGTCAATGAGAAGACAAATCAGTCAAAATGTCATACTGGCGGACAGAATTCTGCCCATACCGTGGTGGTGCAAAGCGTAAAATCTGCGACGCGGGATTTTCGGCGGGAAATGCGCTGAACATTGACAGGTTTCAGAGCTGGTCTTACAATAAAAAAAGAGGAACACTGCGACAAGCGGCTGGCCTCATAAACAGTGTTTAATTTCTAAACAACCGTCACTTGGCAGAGTGGCGGTTGTTGCTTTTTACAATGATCGTGACTGTGAAACGTCCGATATGCAAAGTAATACGCATAAGCATCACCTCCTTTCGAAGATGATGGCCAGCCGCCTGCGCTATAGCAGTGCTC
>CAMOGQ010000013.1 GCA_946614165.1 uncultured Lachnospiraceae bacterium | reverse complement strand
TATGCCTGACCACCCTGGCCCTCCTTCTGCCCCTGATCCTGCACAGCCTGAAAAAAGAGGCTCTGATCCGCCAGTTCCTGGGCCTGGTGATCGCTGTCACCGTCCTGGTGGCAGGAAGAGCCACCTCCGGCACCGACTGGACAGAGCACCTGGGAGGAAGCTGGACTTCCTACGGGGAATGGAATTCGGCCTGTGCTTCCTTCCGGGATTTCACCAAGCCCGATCCGGAAAAGTACGCGTCTGTCTATTCCACCCTGGGCTGGACGGAGAACGACCAGTACCTGGCTTTCAACTGGAACTACGCCGACCAGGAAGTCTTCCGTCCCGAAGCCTACCGCACCCTGTCGGGGGTCCAGGATTTCACGGAGCGCTATAACTGCGACGTGATCGACGTTCTGACAAGTACTTTCACCGACCAGTATGTCATCCGCTTTCTGATCACTGCGGGGGCGGTCCTTCTGATGGCATTGTGCGTCTGGGTCCGGAAAAAGGATACGGCGGCCATCCTTTTGTCCGCCCTCTTTACCCTGGGCCTGCTGATCGTCCTCTATTTCAGAAAACGTCCCTTCCTGCGCATCACCCTCCCCGTGATCCTCCTGGGCACCTTTGAGATGCTCATCATTCTGGGAGCGGCCGCTGCCGACTACGACAGAGAGTCTGCCGGCAAATGGAAGATCGCCAGAAGGCATCTGGGCATCCTGGCCGAGATCACGGCCGCTGCCCTTCTGACGGGAACCCTGTTCTGGACCTCCATCTGGTCCTCCGTCAGCCACAGCAACTATGAACTGCTGCGCAAAAACGTCAGGACCTATCTGACGGACCACCCCGATAATCTCTACTGCATGACCTCCGGCATTGCCTACGACCTGAATGTCAACATCCCGGTCTACGGCCATACCGCGGACAAGTATCTTTACAACAAGCTGAGCATGGGCAGCTGGGACCTGTTCAGCCCCAGATATTATGACCAGGTGAAGGCCTTCGGTATTGAGGACGGAGACCACCTTTTCAGGGAGATCGCCGAAAAGGACAACGTCTTTATCATCTCCACCAAGCCCGAATCCGCAGAGGCCATCGCCCTTTACGTAAGCGGCCACTACGGCATTGACACCGAAGTGGTAATGACAGACCAGATCTCCGACGAAGTCTTCGTCTATTCTCTCGAAAAGCCGGGCACGGCTCCCGAAGAGGACGATGTCCGTCCGGAGGAAGTCCCCGGGGATACGGACAAAGAAATGTAAAAAACGACAGTAAGCACAAAGCAGACAGGATCGGCAGCCCTTTCGGCTGCATCCTGTCTGCTTTCTTTTTGGCTTTTCTTAAATTCAGTTTCTGCCGGAGGCAGCCCTTTCCTCTCTGGTCGTCAGGGACAGGGGCAGTTCCAGGCCGCTCTCCTCCAGGGTCTTCCGGTCCCGCAGAATCTCTTCGGGATCTCCGTCGTAAAGGATCCTTCCCTCTCCCAGCAGGATGACCCGGCTGCAGGTATCCCAGATGAAATCCAGGTCATGGGAGGTCAAAATCTTCAGGTGGTCGAATTCGTTCAGGATCCGGATCAGGTTCCTCCTGTTCCTGGGGTCCAGGGCGGCGGAAGGCTCGTCCATGAGAAGGATATCCGGCGTCATGGACAGGATGGTGGCAATGGACACCAGCTTTTTTTCTCCTCCCGAAAGCTTGTGAATGGGCTTTTTCTCAAAGCCCTCCATACGGACCTTCTGCAGGGCAAGAGAGACCCTCCTGTCCACCTCCTTCTCCGGCAGGCCGTAATTCCTGGGGCCAAAGGCGACGTCTTCGTAGACGCTGGTGGAAAAGAGCTGGTTGTCGGCATCCTGAAAGACATAGCCGATCTTTTCCCGGATCCGGGGCAGAGTGGCCTTCTCCAGAGGGATCTCCTCCACCCTGACGGAGCCCTCAAAGGAAAGCAGCAGGCCCACCAGGATCCTGATCAGGGTGGATTTTCCAGCTCCGTTGGCTCCTATGATGCCGATGGCGTCCTGCTCCCGGGCCGTAAAGGTCACTCCGTCCAGGATCTTATGCTCCTTCTCATATGCAAATGTCAGATCTTTTACTTCGATATGGATATGGCTCACAGCTTCCTTTCCACCTTTCTGCCGGGACGGCCCTCATACAAAGATCCCTCCGATCAGGGACAGGACCGGCACAAGCCGCAGGAAGAGGATCCCCGCCCCCATGGCCGCAAGATAGGTCATGTCCCTTCTGTGTATTTTCTCCTCCCTGACAGAGGGAAAGTCTCCCGTAAAGCCCCGGAGGCACATGGCTTCATAGACCTCCGACGCCCGGTCCATGGACCTGAGAAGCATACTGCCCAGAAGAGACCCCCAGGAGGATATGGCGATGCCCTTCTGGCCCGGAGCCCGCAGGCTGTAGGCCTGGGAGGTCTTTTCGGCCTCCCCCAGAAAAAGGGAGAGGTAGCGCCAGATCAGCATGAACTCTGTCACGATCATGCGGGGAATATGCACCATCCTCATGGCAGTGCAGATCCCCTTTACCGGCGTCGTGGCCGCCAGCAGATAGGAGGAGAGGACCGTCAGGACCCCCTTGGCCATCAGGGTCAGCATGGACAGCAGTCCTGTGGTCAGGGTAAAGCCCAGAAACTCCGCTGCGGGCTGCCTGTCCAGGATGGGGTTGAAGATCCCCACGATGCAGACCAGGGGCAGCACGATCCGGAGCCGGACCAGGGCGTCCCTGAAGGACAGTTCCGCCATTTCAAAAAGGAAAAAGGGATACAGGGCCAGGCCCAGGACCCTGGTCAGATCATATCTCCCGCAGGAAATCACCGAGACCAGGTAAAAAATGGTCACGCAGAACTTGACCAGCGGGTGAAGGGCGTTCACCCACTGGTCTCTGGAGGATGTTTCTTCAATTGTCTGCATCTCACGGAGCGCGCCCGTAATTCTGCTCATGGGCAGCCCTCCCTTCATCTTCCGTTGATCTTCCGGTTTTCTACTTATACCCTTCTGCGCCGCCTTAAGGCTGCAGCGATCAGAAAGCACAGGACGCCGACGATCAGGGCTCCCACCAGGCCGGAAACGGTGGTCCCTGCGGCGCTTTCGGATCCCTTAAAGGCGTAATCGGGCAGGAAAGACAGGGTGCTCTGGATGCCTTCCGCCGCCTCATAGACCGCGCCGGAGCCGGCCAGTTCTGATGTGCCTGCCGTTCTTTCCATGGCCCATTCCAGGCCGTCGGGCAGAGCCGAGGCAAAGAGGGACAGAACACCGGCAATCAGAGCCGCACCGCCGCCCAGAAGAACCAGAGTCCGGCCCAGGGTCAGTCTTCCCTCTGCCTTTTCCTCCCCGCCGATGCCCCAGAGGAGCTCCGGCCTTGCGTCATAGATAAAGCACAGGACCGCTGCCGTGATCAGGCCTTCCACCAGGCCGATGGCCAGATGAATGGGCTGCATGGCCATGACAAAAGCTCCGAAGGGAAGCTCGGTGATGCCGGAGAGGGTGGTCTCCAGGACAACGGAAAAGGCGCCCATCTGCAGGGTCAGAACGCTGCCCAGGACAGATGCCGCAAGGATCTTCTTTTTCGAAGCGCCCCCTCTCATCATGGGCTCCCAGATCAGGAGGGCCCCCACAAAGCAGCCGTAGAAGGCCATGTTCCAGATGTTGCAGCCCAGGGCCAGAAGGCCCCCGTCCGCGAAGAAGAGGCACTGGGTCAGAAGGACGCCGATCATGGACAGAAATCCCGCATAGGGGCCCAGAATGGCGGAAAGCAGAAGGCCTCCGCAAAGATGTCCGGAAGAGCCTGTGCCGGGAATGGTAAAGTTGATCATCTGGGCCGCGAATACAAAGGCCCCCATGACACCCATGGCCGGGATCTTCCCGGGGTCGTTTTCCAGCTTCACCTTATGAACGGATACTCCCGCAGCCGCGGAGGAGGCAAGGTACATGGTGCCTGCCACGGCAGGGATCACCAGAGCGTCAGCCATATGCATGGTCTTTCTCCTTTCAAAAAAGGCATACAGACCCCTGAAGGAGTTTGTATGCCTTCTTATGCATGAATCATTTTCAAAGTGTGCAGCCTTATGCATCCGGCCCTGGGAAAAAAGCGCTTCCTGCGCAGATGTCCGGCTTCCTGCCGGCATGGATGCCCCTTATGCCCGGTGCAGACAAAGTATAGCATGAAAGTCTCTTTTCCCGCAATAATGGATTCCGGGATCAGCAGATCTCTTCCTGGCTCTCTCCGGTCATGCCGGCCACGATCCGGACCGCGTCGCTGATATAGGTGCCCAGATTCCCGTCCTTTGCAAGACCCGCAATGATATTGTCGCATTTATTGACAGGGATTAGAAGGCGGCGGGCATCGCTTCTGCCCACGGCCGCCGCCATGGCCGGGGTGATCTCTCCGTAGAGGGAATCCGCGATCACGATCCCTATGGGCCCTATGATCAGGTCCGCCTTGCGGCAGCCCACGATTACAGCGTTCTCCCCGGTGGCCGCCGCGTCCGCCCCGGCCCTGAGCATGGCCGTGGTGGCCAGGGTATTGGTCCCTGCGGCGGTAATATAAGCGGGGATCTTCCTGGCCCGGATGCCCGCGATGATCTGTTTGCCGATTCCGCCTCCCTGGGCGTCAATGACAAGTATACGAAACATGGCCCTGTCCTTTCTTTCTGACTATTCTTCCCATAAGGTTCCCGTCAGCATGTATTCCCGTTTCTCCACCCGGCTCATATCAAACTTCTCAAAGGCCAGCTCCGTAAGGCCGGCGTCATCGTAGAACATGTACGCCATATCCGTGACAGCGCCGGTTTCAAAGTGACTGACGTCCAGCGATGTAAGGGATCTGCAGCAGGAAAACATGGAATGCATGTCGGTCATACTGCCTGTTCTGAATTTATCCGTGTCAAAATACAGATTCCGGAGCTCTTCGCAGAAGAAGAACATACACCTGCCGCTTTTTACAAGGGAGGTGTCAAAGCTGCGGATGTCCAGTTCCCGGACCGCACTGCAGTCATAGAAAAGGAATGCCATATTTGTGACCAGGGCGGTATCAAAGGAGCTGACATCCAGATCCGTAAGAGCGGTGCAGTGGGCAAACATGCCCAGCATGTTGGTGTTCGAGGAAGTATCAAAGCCCGAAAGATCCAGGGAGGTAAGGGATCTGCACTGGGTAAACATGCGGTCCATGCTTTTTACGCGGGACGTGTCAAAACAGGTCAGATCCAGGCCCTCCAGCTTCAGGTCCTGCTTGAACATAAACGTCATATCCGTGACGCCGGAGGTATCGACCCCGCTGCCGAAATCGATCTTCTTTACCCTGGTATAGAAACTGAAAAGTCCCGTGCAGTCCGGAGGCAGACTGATCCTGCCCTCCGCGCCTATATAGAGGTGTCCTCCCTCTGTCCAGGCATAGACCTCTCCGTTTCCTTTCTCCGAAACATCCCAGGCCGTATCCGGTTTTCCTTCCAGGCTGTTTACGAAGGTGATCTCCTCAA
Organism: uncultured Lachnospiraceae bacterium; assembly: GCA_946614165.1. GTDB lineage: Bacteria > Bacillota > Clostridia > Lachnospirales > Lachnospiraceae > CAG-791. Next base: position 37,644 of record CAMOGQ010000013.1, on the reverse strand, counting down.
TATCTCTCCGCCTGCAGTCCTTGTTTCCGAAAACATACTCGTTGACTGTGGGATATCCCCCCATACGCATGTCTCCATGCACCCCAATATCCGCTCTCAGATGTTTTATTTCCGCCGGGGCAGGCGTCTCTTCCGCGGAAGAAGCCTGCTCCACATCCTCTGTGTTTTCCGCCTGGGCGGACACGCTCCTGCCGCTGCCCGCAGAGGAAGATCCGCCGGAGGGACGCAGGCTCCTTATGGCCAGCAGGCCGGCCGCGCCGATCAGAAGGCACAGGATCAGGATAATGACTTCCGGCTGAAGGGAGGCCGGGCTTTTTTTCCGGGTCTCTTCCCCGGCCGCCGCTGCTTTCCGGTTCTCCCTGCAGGATTCGAGCGCCTCCAGAAATTCCTCCATGCTCCCATAACGGGCCTCCGGGTCCAGTGCCAGTCCCTTCATAAGGACATCCGACTGGGCCGCTGTCACGCCTGCCACGAAATCCGCAGGCGGCTGCAGCAGATCCCTGCTCATCCTTGCCCCGGCATCATCCGGCTCGTCTCCCGTGATCATACGGTAAAGGATGGCTGCGATTCCGTAGACATCTGTCCGGGCCCCTTCCCCGGCTGTGCCCGTCAGCTGCTCCGGAGCCGAATAGCCCCGGGCATGGGAGCTCCCCGGGCTTCCTGCCATGCCGAAATCGGTCAGACAGGCCCTCCCGTCCGATATCAGGATCCCGGACGGATCGAGATTTCTGTGAAAAAGGCCGGCCCCGTGCATACGGATCAGAGCCCGGACAGCAGGCTCTATAAGGTCCAGGGCTTCATCAAAAGCAAAGTTTTTCTTCTGCCCGAGAACTGCGGAAAGAGGAAGGCCGTCCACATACTCTCCGGTCACATACGCAGTGCCGCAGGCCTCAAAAACATCATAGACACCGGCAGTGTCCGGGATGGTTCCAAGAGACTGGAGCGTCGTCCCGGCATGCATGAACTGCCGAAGGCCCCGTTCGTAATCCGCCTGCATGTCGGGGGATGCCGGTCTTACCTTGTATCCGTCCCGGCCCCGCACGGCTGTCCCTTCGGGATAATATTCCCGGATGACGACTTCTTCCGGGGAATCCTTCTGCCTGGCCCTGTAGGTCAGGGCAGACTCTCCCCGTCCCAGAAAGGCAGTGATCGTAAAACGTCCATGCTCCAGCATGGTCCCCGGCGGCAGAATCCGAATGGGATTCTCCGGAAAAGCCGCGCCGCAGCTCCGGCACCACCTGGCATGATCTGAATTAAGTGCGTCGCATTTCCCGCACAGGATTGTCTTTATGTTCTGATCTGTCATTTTTACCCCATAAATGAAAACAGCAGCTATACAGGAAGCCGCTTCTGCGGCATTCGTTCCGTCTGCCTGCTGATACAGTCTCATACTCAGCTCAATATAACACGGAATCAGGACGAAATTCCACAGTTACTTGCAAATGCCGGACCCGCAAAGAGTATTTGCCTTTGCCCATGTTTCCCGGTATTATTATGAATGACTGCGGAAGCAGTCCGGATGCCCGATTCCTGCCGGGATCCGTTTTCTGCTCTGTAAATCATGAGATCCGGTACTTTGTGTATTCCCTTATCCCTGTTCACCCCGGAGATCTCAGAGGATTTATAAGGCCATCCGCCATTTATGTTCCAGTTCACGCACGACCGAAAGGAGGAACGGGCACTGCCCGGTTTAACCAGAATGATCAGACTGATTGCCAGCGATATTGACGGCACCCTTGTGCCGGACGGGGCTCCCGCCTTAAACCCCGAATACTTTGAAGTGATTCCCGCTCTGCAGAAGAAGGGCATTATCTTCTGCCCCTGCTCCGGCAGGTCCTACCAGAGCATGCACACCCTTTTTGAGCCCATCGCGGACTCCCTTTATTTCATCAGCGAAAACGGGACCATTCTCCGTACGGAGGAAAAGGTCCTCTACACCTGGCCGGTACCGGCGGAATATGTCCGTCCCCTGGTGGAGGAGGGCAGAAAACTGCCCGGCATCTCCGTCATGATCTGCACCCCCGACAAGACCTACTGCGAATGCGGGGAAGACGGAGAACTCTACCGCACCATGCATGACGACTACCATTACAACATCGAAAACATTCCGGACGTTCTGGATGTCCCTGCGGACCAGGTCCTCAAGGTCAGCTATTTCCACGCCGGCGACCGGATCGAAGAAGTCTGTACTCCCGTGACAGAGTCCGACTGGGCAAAGAAGGTCCAGCTGCTCTGCGCCGGCACCAAGTGGCTGGAATGCGTGGCCCTGAACGCGGGAAAGGGCGAGGCCTTCGCCCTGCTGCAGGAGCTTCTGGATATCCCCCAGGAAGAGACCGTTTACTTTGGCGACAACATGAATGATCTCTCCGCCTTTACGGAGGCAGGGGTCAGCGCCACCGTTTCCAGCGCCCGCAGCGAAGTCCGCGACGCCGCTGACATGGTGGGACATTCGGTAAGGCACGAAGGCGTTCTCCGGGAATTGAAGAGGATCCTTGCTGTGGCGCCGGATCATATCTGAGGCAGATCAAAAAGAATATAACAGGAGCCGTTCTCATGGAATTTCATTATTTCCATGAGAACGGCTCCTGTTTTTTGTACTCTTTTACATTGGCGCGGGCTGCGGAGATCTCCCGGAATCCGTCAGTCCTCCCATTTCCATTCATCCTCCCAGCGGATGGTCAGGCGGCCGTCCTCAAAGGCTGCCGGCAGCCAGACATAGCGGGAATCCGCCAGGTCCTCCCCCTTCCACCTGTCGCCGCCGTAGATCCATCCTCCGTCGGGCGCCTGAAAGAGGGTGGTGGACTGGGTGTCAAAGGTAACGCCCCGCCCCCTGCCGATGCAGGGGTTCCCGTCGTTCTTCCATCTGCCGAAGATGGCATCCGCCGACCAGACCCGGGCCTGGTTGGAGCCCCAGCCGGTGGTAGACGAGGTCATGAGATAATAGCGGCCCTCCGCCCTGCACAGGACGGGGGCTTCCCGCATGGCACCGGGAAAGATGCGGATATAGTCCACCCCGTATTCCTCCCCGGACAGGCCTGTGTAATCCTCGTTCAGGCGGGAGATATAGATGGTCTTGTTGTTCTCGCTGGTATAGACGATATAGCCTGTGCCGTCCTCGTCGGCAAAGAGGTTCATATCCCTTGCTTCGCCTTTCGAAGAGGGATAGCAGTCGATCTGGCCTTCGGGGCACTTTGACAGGCGGAAGCGGCCCTCAAAGCGGAAGGGCCCGAAGGGAGAGTCGGAGACCGCCAGTCCCGCCATGCCTATGTCGTAGTAATAGCTGTTCTTTTCCGTAGGACCGTCGTTGTGGAACCAGATCACATATTTCCCGGTGCGGGCGTTGTAGAGCATCTTGGGCCTCTCCATCACCATATGGGTTCCGATACAGTCATAGATCAGCTGCTTTTCCTCAGCTGTACAGTCTCCGTACAGTTCGAAGAAATATGGATCGCTGTCGATCTGCTCTGCAGATTCCAGAGGACGCAGCACATCTCCCCGGTTTGTCCAGTGATAGAGGTCATCCGAAGTATAGACAGAGACCGGATTTCCGGTATGGCCTGCGGTCTTGTTCTCTCCCACCCAGACGTAGGTCCATACCTGCCCGCCGCCTCCGTCGGGAACCGGCATGTACTGCACCTGTCCTCCGTGGGCCTGGATGGGCTCTCCCTCCGTGTCATTCCAGAGGGCGCCGGGCAGGAAAGAATCTTCCACGGTCCTGCCGTCATTGATATGAAGGGCCTCTCCGCCATGAAGCAAAAGAAGCAGGGAAATGACCGCCGAAACAATGCGGTGCAGCCATGGATTCATAACCATACACCTCCCGGAAAGCACATGGGCGCCAGCAGAAAGGCACTGCAAAGCACCAGTCCCGCCATCACGATCCTGCTCTGCTTCTCTTCCTTATACCGGGCCAGGAAACAGAGCATGGCTCCGAATCCGGCCGGCAGAAGGGCCGTGCTGAAGAACCCGCAGAAGGCAGTAAAGAGCGCTGCGCCAAAGAGAACAGGACGAAGGAGCCGCTCGGAAAAGGGCATAGGCCGCTTCGCCTGCAGGACGGCGCAGAGAGCTGCCCCAAGAAGAGCAGCCCACAGGCAGGTATTCAGATGATCGTCTCCGGCAGCGTAGATGTAGCTTCCCGCGGCAAGGAAAAGGGCCCCCACCAGGGCAGCTGCCCGCCCGAAAGCATTCCTGAAGACCAGCGAGGCCGCCTGGGCCGTAATAAAGATAGCGGCAAAGCTCTCCGAAAAGCCGGGGCTGAAACTGACGCCGGTCCAGGAAACGGCCAGCACAGCCGCAGACAGCAGCAAAAGAAGTGTTTTCTGTAAATGATTCATCATTCAAAGTTTCCGGTATAAAACAGTCCTGTGTTTCAGGCAGTTCAGAAGATTTTCTGAAGGAAGTTGTACAGGGACAGGTGCCAGTGCCCGATGGAATGATATCGCATGGGGAAGATGTCGAAGCTGGTGTTGACGCCCTCCTTAAGGCGCGGCACATTTTCGCAGAGCATGCGGTAGCCGGGGACCATGTAGGGCGTTGCAAAATCAAAATTGCCGGTGGTGGCGTAGACGTAGTGGATCGTAAGATCCTTCTCTTCTTCAGACTGGATGGTCTCCAGGATATGTTCCCTGGTGGTACGGAAGGAGCTGAAGAGGCCGAACCAGGAAAAGTAGTCCAGACTGCCGCAGAGGACGGAATTGGCCGTGGTAACGGCGCCGCGGGAAAGGCCGGCAAAGGCCCGGTGGTCCCGGGATGCGGCAAAGCCCGCATCGTCGGCCGTCTCTGCCCAGGTGGAATACCTGGATTCCGCTGCGGGCATCAGGTCATTCCTGAGCTCCTCACGGAAGGAAAAGGTCAGGGCGTCCAGGCCGTCCATGCAGTCGTCCTCCACATAGAAGGTGGGGGTCACCACGATCAGAGGATCGATCTCGCCCAGGGCGATCATGTTATCCAGCATGGTCTTGTTATAGGCATGGGTCTGAAGCCAGTAATTCTCGTCGTCGCCCGTACCGTGCATCAGGTAGAGGATGTTGTAGTTTTTGTCAGGATCATAGCCATAGGGCAGATAGACCAGGGCCCGCTTTTCCACGCTCCGTCCGTCCGTGGCATAGGCTTTCGTCTCATAGACCAGCTCCTCCAAGGTCCCGGCCTCCGAGGTCTCCCCGGTATCGAACTTTGCGGGCACGGCCCACAGCATCCTTTTTGCATGGCCCTCCCAGGCTCTGTCCCGGTCCGCATTGCTCTTCCAGAGAAATCCCGTGCAGGCGGCAATGGCCAGGACCAGGGCAAGGGGGACCCAGGGGATCCCTGAGGGCCTTACTTTCTTCAGAATCATCCAGGCCGTTCCCAGAAGGGTCCACGCCGCGGCAATGACAGCCTGAATGACGAAATACGAACCGAAGTGCGTGGTATCGCCGTAATTCAGAAAGCTGTTCAGCACAAAGCCGCCGGCTGCCACGGCCGCCAGGAGGAAAGGCATTCTTCCCTTCCAGGCAGACCAGGCAAAAAGCAGCATCAGGACCTCCAGGGTAAGGGCCGTAAGAGCCATTGAGGCCAGGGAAAGGCCCAGGTATTTCCATACCTGTACAGCGGCAAGAAGACACAGGGCAAGAAAAACCGTAAGGCCGATCCTGTCAAAAATGATAAAGTCCTTTTTCTCTTTCATCTGAAACACCTCGATGAAGCATATCCGGGAAAGGGCATGGGCAGGCAGCATAAGGTCCCCGCTTTTCCCGGCATCTGAAAAAGCGGCGGCAGCCAAACGCCGCCGCCGCTTTACGGAAACAGTTTAAGATTATTTTCCGGTGACACCCGCAAAGGAGGCCACAACGGAGATCAGCCAGGCGATGCCGGCGGCCACTGCATAGGTGATGAATCCGGAAAGGTTGGTCTGGGGATTCAGGCCGGCGAATACCAGGCCCATCTCATTGACCATAGGTGCAATGGAAATACCCAGTGCCGCCATAAGAAGAACGGCGTGGGCGCAGAGCAGCAGGTTCGGGATCTCCTTACCCATGACCCTTGCCAGGATCAGGGAAAGAGCGCCGGCAGCTGCGGCAGCGATCAGGACCATGTAGGTCCTGTCGTCCTTCATCATAGCGGATTTGTACAGGACGGCGCACACGACGGAAAGGACCGTGGAGGCTGCAGCGAGGACAAAGCCGAAAGTGATCTTTTTGTTATTGTTCATTGTTCAGCCCTCCTTTACTTAGTCTTCTTTTTTGCGAAGAGCAGAAGACAGGTACCAGGCAAATGCCAGAAGTGCCAGGATGCCGCTGCCCCAGTTGACGCCGGTCAGAGTCTTCTCCCACCAGGGATGGACACGGACAACGCGGGTATCGGTGGTGACGCCGTTCATGGTGTTGGAATTGGCGAAGGTGTAAAGATCGTACTTCAGCATCTTCTTCAGTTCCTGCTGGAAGACGGTATCCTTCTGGATCAGTTTCATGTTGTCGGCGGAATTGGGATCGCCGATGATGGAAGAATCGTAGGCGTTCTCTGTCAGGCATCCGCCGCCGCCCGCGAAGGTAACGTCACGCCAGTTCATGTACTCGGCGCCGTTGATCATATCGGTGACCACATAACCGGTGTAGCCCCACTCATCACGGAGAATACCGGTCAGAAGGCCGCGGTGCGCGCCTGCATAGACACAGCCCAGACGGTTGAAGGCAGTCATAACGCCCTGTGCATAGTTGCCTTCCATGCATCCCTGGAAGCCCCTGAGTTCGATTTCACGGGCGCCCTGCTCGGATACGAAGGTGGCAGTACCGGACCGGTTGGCTTCCTGATGGTTCAGAGCAAAGTGCTTGGGCTCCATCATCAGGCCCTTGGACTTACCGCCCTTGCAGGCTGCGACGCCCAGGATGTTGGTCAGCATGGAGTCTTCGGAATAGTACTCATGGTTTCTGGAGCAGTAGGTCGCACGGTGGTTGTTCAGGCCGGGTCCGAAGATGGAGCAGGCATTGGACCACAGAGAGTCTTCGCCGAAGAGCTCGCCTTCGCGCTCTACCAGATCCACGTTGAAGGTGGCGGCGACCACCGGCTCAGTGGGCATGGTGGGCATCTGCCAGTTGGCGTATTCGCTGTCGGGACCTACATAGGTAGGCTCGTCGGATTCGGATTCTGTCCAGTTGGCGGTGTAGCCGGGCACCTGGTCAGATACGAAGCCCACAGGGCCGTCGTAAGCGGTGACCATGTGCAGGCCGATGGAGTTGAGGGGCTCAAAGTTGCCGCCGGCACCCTTCATGAAGGCGACCGCCTCGTCCAGGGTGACGTTCTCGATGAGGGTATCCCACATGGGATCGTCGAAGGCGACGGTTCCCTGATAGTTGCCGTTGTCATCCAGAAGGACCATGTCGATCAGGCGCATGCCGTTGCCGGCGTCCCAGGTCTCGCCTTCGCCGTTCTCGGTCAGCTCATAGACCTGGTTCTTCAGGTTCTTCAGCATGTCTTCGCTGGGAGAAATGCCCCATACGGGATCCCAGCCCTTGCTCCAGTCGCTTCGGGTGATGAATTCCACGCCGCGCTCGGGCAGGAGCTTGCGGATATCGCCGTCCTGCAGCTGGTTCTGCACGCCTGCGGAATAGGTCTCGATATCCTTTTCTCCGACAGAGACCATCTTGGCGTTGTCAGCGCTTATCACTTCGTCTTCGTTGATCTTTACCAGCTTCTCGTCGCTGCCCAGCTTGGCTGCCAGAACGTTGTTCAGAGCTTCGTGGGCACCGTTGCCGATGGAGAAGTAGTAGTCGCCTGCATCCAGGATCCATGCGCCCTGGGTTCCGTCTGCCTTGACGGCGGTCTCATCATAGGAAGCTACATACTTGGCGTCGAAGTCCACTGTCACGGTCTCGCTGGCGCCGGCTTCCAGAGTGGAAGTCTTTGCAAAGCCCACCAGCTGGATGGCAGCCTTCTCCACGCCGCCCTGGATATAGGGAGCCTGGGCGTAGAGCTGTACCACGCTCTTGCCGGGAACGGAACCTGTGTTGGTTACGGTCACGACAGCCTTGCTCTGGCCGCCGATGTTGAATTCAACGCTGTCAAGCTTCTGTTCAAAGCTGGTGTAGGACATGCCGTAGCCGAAGGGATAGGCCACTTCGGAGGCATAATCCCATGCTCCGTTGGAAGCGAAGACGCCTGCTGCGCCGTCCGCATTGCCCTGTCCGAGAACAGCGTCCTCATAACGGGTCTCATAGTACTTGTAGCCTACATAGATGCCTTCGGTCTCGATGATGTACCAGTTGCCCTTGTCGTTGCCGGGATCGATTGTACCGTCGGCAACGTCAAAGAAGAACAGGCCGAAGTTCTGCATGGACGGAGCGGAAACGGAATTGACCGCATAGGTGTCGGAAATGTGGCCGGAAGGGTTCACAGCACCGGTCAGCACGTCCGCAACGCCGCGGAAGCCGTAGGCGCCGGGAAGGCCTGCCCATACGATGGCGGAAATGGCCGGGTCGTTCTTGAGCTCTGCGATCTCCATGGTAACGTCGGAGTTCAGGACAACGATGACCTTGCCGTTGGAATTGGCCTTGGCCAGTTCGATCATGGCCTTCTCATTGTCGGACAGAGCCATGGGACGCTCGAAATTGTCGCCGTTGGGATCCTTCATGGTGGAGACAGCGTAGTCAGAAGCCTCCGAGCTGTCACGGGAAAGGAATACCACTGCAGCGGTATCCTTTGCGGCGTCCAGTACTTCCTGTGTGTAGAAGCTTGCGGGCGGCTCGCCGATCATGTAGCTGTCAGCCGTCTCAAACATGGGCCAGAACACGGGGATCAGGGAATGGCCGGGAACCTCCTGTCCGAAGAATGCTGCCTTGCGGCGGTAGGCATCCGCAGCAGAGCTATTGTAGAGATTCAGCAGCTCTTCGTTCAGAGAAACGCCGTTCTCCTTCAGGGCGTCGATAAGGGTGACGGTGGTCTGCCCTGCCTCATAGTTGACAGAGGTGGTGGAACCGATCAGGCCGCCGAAGGTGGGAGCCAGTGCGTTGAGGCCCCAGATGGTGACCTTCTCGCTGGCGGGATCCAGGGGAAGGGCGCCGTTGTTCTTGAACAGCACCGTGCCCTCCTGGGAGATCTCGCGGGCCAGAGCTTCCTTGGCGTCGATGACGTCCTTTACGCTCTGGAATTCGGACTCGAAGTAGATGCCGTCGCTGGTGCTCTCACCGGTCTTGACGGTCTCAAAGCTGGAAGTCCCCAGGAAAGTGTTGATCTTTCCTGCCCAGGTCTGCGCGATGCTTGAGGCAAACAGCGACAGTACGCACACCGACGCCAGAATGACCGAAAGACCGCGCTTCAAACCAATTTTCTTGTCTTTCATATAATCCTCCTTCATATTATATTTTGCGTTAAGGCGCCCCTCGCGCCAGTATCGCCATTTCTATTTTAACAGGATTTTCCTGTCAGCTGTGAATGATTTACAGCTTAATTGCAACTGTTTTCTTAATCACCCTCTTGTTCTGCAGGCCGGGCCGGCATGGACGAAGGCGTATACAGCGCGTCCCCTTCCCCCGGGCGGGCAGAAAAGCATCTCCTTTTATCCTGCTGTCAAAAATCCGCTGTACAGATTATCTCATATCAGAAGGCGGATGACCGGTCCCTGTCGTGAAATGCACGAAAAGGAACGTGAACTTTGCAGAAGAAAAATCCCGGGCCGCTGCAGCCGCAGCCGGTATAAAAAGGCGCCTCTCGTCCTCCGGTTTCATTCTGAGGGCTGCACCAGAAAACGGCTGCCGGACCACTCATTGGTCCGACAGCCGCTCCTTAGGCGGGAAGCGCACGGATCGGCCCGTGCTTTCCCAAATGATATTTCCTGTATTTTATTTTATTGCCGCCGGCCGCACCGGCGCATCCGGCACTGCCTCATCCGGGGCAGCGGCCGCATCGGTATCCGGCATCGTCCCCTCAGGCAAACTCTCTCTTTTCCCTGTCCTGTTCGGGCATATAGCGGGGCATGAGGCGGAGCTTGTGGAGATTGAGAGCGTGGAGGCGGTCGATCCTCTTTTTATGCTCTTCGTTCTCACATTCTCCTGTCAAAATATAGTGGTCCAGTTCCGCGTAGGTAAAGCCCAGCTTGTCTTCGTCCGACATGCCTGAGAGGCCGTCGGAGGGAGTCTTTTTCACCAGCTGTTCGGGAAGGCCCAAAGTCGCGCCCACCTGCAGGACCTCATGGACCATAAGGGCGGAAATGGGAGAAAAGTCTCCTGCGGCGTCCCCGTACTTGGTGGAATAGCCCACATAGTCTTCGGACAGGTTGCAGGTATTGACAACGCGGCCGCCCTTCGGCAGCATCTGGGCCACTGCGTAGAGGGTGGACATGCGGAGCCTGGGGGCCAGATTGATCCTGGCTTCCCTGGCCATTTCGGCAGTTCCGGTGATCTTCTGCAGGTCCGTGTTGGACTCCAGCATCTGTTCCATGCCCTTAAAGCCGGCTTCGATATTCATTTCCACATAGGGGATCCCGATGGCTTCCACCAGCATCCTGGAATCGGAGATATCCGCCTGGACTCCGTTGGGCATCAGAACGCCCAGGACCCTCTCTTTTCCCAGAGCCGCCGCGCACAGAGCCGCTGCCACGGAAGAATCCTTTCCTCCGGAGATCCCTATGACCGCGCTGCAGGAGGGGCCGTTCTCCTCAAAGTATTTTCTGATCCATGCGATGATTTCGTCTCTTGTCTGTTCCGGGTTCTTCAGCATCCTGCGTCTCCTTCCTAAACCTGCTTCATTTTCTGTTTTAAGCTTTATTATTATCAGCCGGGTCTGATTCCCTGCTCTGCAGCCCGCCGGTATCTTCCCCCGGGCCTTCCGATGTTTCCTGCCTTAAAAAAGGCTCTGTGTACAGGGCATTCCTGCGGGCTCTCAGAATAAATATAATACAGACTATGGCTGTAATGAAAGCGGCACCTGCCAGAAGAACGGAAATAATGCGGATATCCTCATTGACAGCATTCAAGGTATCGCTGAGGCAGCAGTCATAGGCTCCGTGGAGAAGCCAGGGCAGAAGAAATCCTACTGCGGCCCAGCCCTTCTTTCCTGTCTTCCCGGCTCTTCCCATAAAATAGCCCATGATAAATCCGTAGCCGCCGTGCATGACAAGGACCCCTCTCACCAGCATGACGCCGGCACCGGCCCCGATGGCATAGGGAATGTCCTCAAGAAGGCCGAAACCGAGACCGATCATAGTCATGAAGCAGACCATGTCCAGCCAGCTGCAGGCTTTATTTTTTATGAAACGGAAGAGGGTCAGGCATTTGACTCCTTCCTCCGCCAGGGCCAGGGTGATAAAGGTGTGAAAGACCGTTCTCAGGACCGGATCCTCTCCCAGGACCCGTCCCAGAATGATCTCCGCCATATTCAGAAACATGGATGCAAAAACGACGGGTACGGCGCATGTGGCGCCTGCCAGCAGGGCGCCGCGGCACATCTTTCTGTATTCGCCGCTGTCTTTCTTCAGCCCTCTCATCAGGAAATAAAGTGCGAAGGACGGCAGCAGACTGATGGCAAAAAATAAAAGCATCATATAAAGCTCCTGATCAGCATTTAATCATCCGCTTCTCACCGCTCACGGAATCTTTCCTTGTTTTTCATCAGATGGGCCCGCATGGCATAAGCGGCCTCGCTTCCTTTATGGGAGGAGATCGCCCGGCAGATCTCCCGGTGGGCCCGGGAGGTCTCCCCTCCTGTCCTGACGTCCGTAATGGACTCCTGGAGCAGAATGGTCCTTACGATGGCCGGATAGAGACTGTGGATCACCAGATTCCGGCTGCAGCCCGCGATAAAGCGGTGGAACTCGATATCCAGCTGATAGTAGCTCTCCCCCTTTTCCACAGCCGCGTCCAGCTTCCGGCAGATCTCCTCCAGGGCCCGGATCTCGGAGGGCGTGATCCGCTCCGCGGCCAGCATGGCGGTCTCCGGCTCGATCATAAGGCGGACATCCAGCATATCCTGGACCAGTCTTTTTTTATCGCTGACCAGAGTCAGCCCCAGGGGATCGTCGGACAGGCCCATGCGGCCTGAAATATAGGTGCCGGACCCCCGGCGGACTTCCAGGATCCCCCTCTCCTGAAGGATCTCCACGGCCCTGCGCAGAGTCCCCCGGCTGACCGCAAAGCTCTCTGCCAGTTCCAGCTCATTGGGGAGCTTCTGGCCTACCCGGTAGTTTTCCTGATAAAGATAATCGGAAAGGGCGTCTGCCGTTTTCTCCGGCAGCGTCCTGTAGCGCACGCCTTCCATCCTCAGTCCTCCTTTCCTTCAGAGGCCCTCTTTCTTCCATATTTAAGTATATTCCTTTTCCTTTCTTCTTTGAACAAATTTGTACAAAATTGTATCCTGAAGCGCCCATCCTGTCCCATCTTTGTCCCTCCGGTTTTTCCCGGGCAGCCTTCCTGCTACACTTAAATCCGTAAGAAAAACCATTACATTCTGATCCGGACATGTCCGAACTGTCTGATGAGAGGAGGAAGGCAGCATATGATCTATGATGCAGCAGTGATCGGCGCGGGAGTCGTAGGATGCGCCGTTGCAAGGGAACTGTCCAGGTGGGATCTGAAGATCCTGGTCCTGGAAAAGGAGCTGGACGTGGCCACGGGCAACTCCAGCCGCAATACCGGCATGCTCCATGCGGGCTTCACCTATAAGAACGGAAGTCTCAAGGCTGAGTGCGCGGTGGAAGGCAACCAGGAATTCGACCTTGTGGCCGCCGAACTTTCCGTCCCCTTTAAAAGGACCGGCAAGCTGGTGGTGGGCTTTACGGACCATGACCGGGAGAATATCCTGAAGTTCAGGGAAAACGGAGAACGGAACGGAGTAAAGGGCATCCGCATGCTGGAGACCCGGGAGGAGATAGAGGCCATAGAGCCGTATGCCGGCGGAAATTTCGCCATGTACGTGCCTTCCTCCGGTATCCTGGATCCCATGCAGTATACCATCGCCCTGGCGGAGAATGCCGCAGAAAACGGAGCCTCCTTCCTGTTCGGTGCAGGCGTCGCCTCCATTGACCGGCCAGGTGACGGGGACCTCTGGATCCTGCATACAGAAAAGGGAGATTTCTCCTCCCGCTGGGTCATCAACTGCGCAGGGGCCTTCTCTCCCATGGTCTCTGCCATGCTGGGCTATCCCGAATATTACCAGAAGGGCTTTAAGGGCGAATACTACGTGCTGGACAAAAAGGCGGGAAAATATCTTTCCATTCCCGTCTACCCCGCTCCCAACGACAAGGGCGGCTTTGCCACCCACGCCACCCCCACCGTGGACGGCAATATCCTGGTGGGTCCCGACTCTTATCTGACAGAAGGCCGGGAGGACTACGCCAACCGCAGGGACAGACTGGACTCTCTCTTCAAAGACGGCAGCATCATGTTCCATCAGATGAAGCGGGACTATTTCATCCGCAACTTTGCGGGCATCCGCTGGAAGAACTGCGACGAAAAGACCGGCGAGGTCCTGGACTTTATCCTGGAAGCGGATCCGGAAAAGGGCCGCAGCGTCAATCTGGTGGGCATTGAATCCCCCGGCGTGACCTGCGCTCTGCCTCTGGCCAGAAGGGCCGTACAGAAGATCCTGGACCGCCAGGAGAAGGAAGGCAAGCCCCTTTCTCCCAACGCCTCCTTCGATCCCTGCCGGAAAGTCCCAAGGCGCTTTTCGGAGATGACCATGGAAGAGCGGAAAAAGGCCATATCGGAAAATCCCGACTACGGCCAGATCGTCTGCCGCTGTGAAAATGTCTCCCGGGCAGAGATCCTCAGTGCCATTCACAATCCTCTGGGCGTCCATACCCTGACCGGCATCAAGAACAGGACCAGGTCCATGATGGGCCGCTGCAACGGCGGATACTGCCAGACCAGGATCACAAAAATGCTGGAAGAGGAGCTGGGCATTGCGCCGGAGGATATCCGCTACCAGAGAGAAAACGGGGTCATTTTTACAGGAAAGGTAAGGGGAGAAGCATGAAATACGCAGATGTAGTCATCGTAGGCGGAGGCCCCGCGGGCCTTGCCGCCGCAGTCCGGCTTTATGATATGGGGATCAGGGATATCCTGATCCTGGAAAGAGAACATTCCCTGGGCGGGATCCTCCGCCAGTGCATCCACGACGGCTTCGGGCTGACCCGCTTCGGCGTCAGTCTTTCCGGCCCCGAGTATGCCTCCCGCTTTATAGGGGAAGTGGAAAAAAGGCAGATCCCCTATATCACGGATACCACTGTCATTGAGATCACCAGGGATAAACTGGTAACGGCAGCAGGGGAAGCGGGCCTTCTGCAGGTGCAGGCAAAGGCCGTGATCCTGACCATGGGCTGCCGGGAAAGGACCAGAGGCGCTCTGGCCATCCCCGGCACCCGGCCCGCCGGCGTCATGACGGCCGGCGTAGCTCAGGCCTATATCAATCTCCAGAACCGCATGATCGGAAAAGAGGTCGTCATCCTGGGCTCCGGAGATATCGGCATGATCATGGCAAGGCGCCTGACCCTGGAAGGGGCCCATGTCATAGCCGTCTTCGAAGTCATGCCCGTGGCATCGGGACTGCCCCGCAACATCGAACAGTGCCTGAACGATTACGGCATCCCTCTGTACCTTTCCCATACCGTCACGGATATCAAGGGCACGGACCGCCTGGAGAGCGTTACCATCTCACAGGTCGACGACCATATGCAGCCCATTCCCGGCACCGAAAAAGAATATGCCTGCGACACGCTGATCCTGTCCGTAGGCCTAATCCCCGAAAACGAGCTGACCCTGGGGGCCGGCGCCTCCCTGGACGATCATACCAAAGGGGCCCTGGTGGATGAATTCTACCAGAGCGATATCCCCGGCATCTTTGCCGCCGGAAACGTCCTTCATGTCCATGATCTGGTAGACTTTGTCTCCATGGAGGCGGAAGCCCTGGCAGAGGGCGCTGCCGCCTATGTGCGGGAGGGTTCTCTTCCGGAGTGCCTTGTTTCCGTTACGGCAGGGGACAACGTGGGCCACGCCCTTCCCCAGAAAGTCAGCGGAGAAAGAGACTTCCTTCTTTCCCTCCGGCCCAGACGGCCCATGCAGGATGTAAGGCTGAAGGTCTCCCAGGGAGAAAATATCATCCTGGAAAGAAAGATGAAAAAGGTCCTGCCGGCGGAAATGATCCAGCTGAAGATCCGTAAGGAAAAGCTTTCCCGAGAAGGCAGCATCACCGTATCCATCTCGCAGTAAGGAGGAAAGAAAGATGCAAAGAGAATTTACCTGTATCGTATGTCCGAACGGCTGCCGGATCACGGCAGATTATGAAAAGAAAGAAGACGGCAGTCTTATTATAAGAAGCGTGGAAGGCCAGACCTGCCGGCGAGGCGAAGAATATGTCCGTCAGGAACTGACGGATCCCCGCAGGACCATTGCCAGCTCCGCAGCCGTAAAAGGGGGAGAAATGCCCCTTGCCAGCGTCCGCCTGACGGCGCCCGTTCCCAAAAAGGAGATCTTCCGGGTCATGGAAGCCATCCGTGGAATCACTCTGGAGGCTCCGGTAAAAGAAGGCACAGTCATCCTTTCAAAAGTCCTTGGCTATGACGCGGATCTGATCGTGACCAGATCCGTCGACAAAGCCTGAACATCCATATCCATAACAGCACCTGACAGAAACGGCGCCTCTTCCCGGGGAAGGAAGAGACGCCGTTTCCGTATCTATTATGGAGTAACTTATGGGTCTGTCAGGTAATGGGAGCAGGATTAAAGACACACAGATCGTTTTCAAGCCCGTACTGCTCTGTATAGGGTTTCTTTCGTCCGCTGGCCACATCCAGGATGTAGTAGAAAAGCTCTGTGCCCTGCTCTGCGATAGTTCTGTCGCCTACTGCAGCGGGACCTGCGTTGAAGTCAATGATGTCCGGCCACTGCTCTTTCATCTCGTTCCTGGAGCAGAGCTTGACCACAGGCGCCGCAGCCAGGCCGTAGGGCGTGCCTCGGCCGGTCATAAAGACCTCCAGCCCCATGCCGGAGGCCAGCTGGGAAGGACCGCATACCAGATCGGAGGCAGGGGTAGCCGCAAAAATCTCGCCGTGCTTCGTGGGTTTTTCACCGGGAGAAAGGACCTCCACAATAGGGGAGGAACCGGACTTGGCGATGGAGCCCATGGATTTCTCTATGATGTTGGAGAGGCCGCCCTTCTTGTTTCCGGGAGTGGTATTGGCACCGCGGTCCACGCCGCCCATCTTCAGATAATTGTCATACCACTTCATCTCTTCCACCAGGCGTTTTCCCACTTCTTCGCTGATGCAGCGATGGGCGATGAACTGGACGCCGTCCCGGACCTCGGTAACTTCCGAGAACATAACGGTGCCGCCGCCGGAAACGATCAGGTCCGCAGCGTACCCTGCGGTGGGGTTGGCTGTAATGCCGGAAAAGGCATCAGAGCCGCCGCACTGCATGCCCACCAGAAGATCAGACAGGGGAAGCTTTTCTCTCTTTCTTTCGTTCAGGATCTTCAGCTTCTTCTCGGCCATCTCCATGATGGCATTTATCATTGCGTCATAGCCCCTGTGCTGCTGCAGCACAATGACATTCTCGGGGGTATTGAGCTCTGGCCACCACTCACAGAAACGGTCCACGGTGAATTTCTCGCAGCCCAGGCCCACCAGCATGAAAACACCGCCGAAATTGGGATGGGTGGCGATATTGCGCAGGATCCTCTGGGGGACCTTTGCTTCGGGGGCATCAATGGCCACGCCGCAGCCGTAGGGGTGGTTGATCGCAATGACATTGTCCACATTCGGATATTTGGGCAGGATCTCCTGTTTAATCCTGCGGATGGCCACGTTGACAACACCGGCCACGCACTGGACCGTGGTATTGATGGCCAGGATATTCCTGGTGCCACCGGGGCCTCCGTTCGGATTCCTGTAGCCGTCCCAGAAAAGTTCGGGAGCGGGCGGCAGATCTGTGCGGATATTGGTGGCAAATTCCATGGAATCCAGGTCGGGAGCCGGGGCCATGATCAGGTTGGTCTCGTTGATCCAGCCGCCGCAGGGGATATCCCTGTCTGTGGTTCCCAGAACCACGCCGTAGCGGATGACCTCGCTTCCCTCCGGCAGGTCCTTTAAAGCGATCTTGTGTGCCTGCGGAATATCCTCTGCCGTCACAACGCCGGGCATGACCTCTGTCCCCTTTGCTATGTCATGGATCGCTATGGCTACGTTGTCCTTTTCAGTGATCTGAATACATACTCGTCTTGCCATTTGTTTTTTCCTTTCTCCGGAAATTTCGTCTCTCTTTTTTCCTTATTATCAGTATCCTTAAAAAATGCCGGTACCCTCGGCTTCCCGAAGGCACCGGCATACACGTTTTTTACACGAAAGCCTTACTTTTTGTATCAGCGGACCAGGCAGGGCCTCTTGGGGTCGAATTTCCAGCCGGGGATCAGGTACTGCATGCCGATAGCGTCGTTTCTGGCGCCCTTCTTGTAGCACTTGTCCAGATACAGCTGATGTGCCTTCATGAGCTGGTCTCTGTCGATCTCGACGCCGAGGCCGGGCTTTGCGGGGACTTCCACGCAGGAGTCAATGATCTGCAGGGGCTCCTTGGTCAGGCGCTCGATGCCTTCCTGCCAGATCCAGTGGGTGTCCAGGGCGTTGTAGAAGCCGGGGACTGCCGCGCCGACCTGGGTGAACATGGCCAGGGAGATGTCGAAATGGTTGTTGGAATGGCTGCCCCATGTATAGCCGAAGTCATGGCACATCTGGGCAACGCGGACGGAACCGGCCATGGTCCAGAAATGAGGGTCTGCCAGGATGATATCCACAGCCTGGGACTCCAGTGCATGGCCCACCTCTCTCCAGTCGGTGGCGATCATGTTGGTAGCTGTGGGGAAGCCGGTCTTTCTGCGGAATTCGGATACGATCTCACGTCCGGAATAAACGCCTTCAGCGCCGCAGGGGTCTTCGCAGTAGGTCAGGATGCCCTGCATGCCCTTGACATATTCCACGGCCTGGGAAAGGAGCCAGCCGCCGTTGGGATCCAGGTCGAATCTGGATTCGGGGAATACCTTCTTCATGGCGCGGATGCATTCCATCTCCTGGTCGCCGGGAAGAACGCCGCCCTTGAGCTTGAAATCGGTAAAGCCGTATTTTTCCTTGGTAGCTACGGCGAATTCAACGATCTTGTCGGGAGTCATGGCTTCTTCATGACGGATCCTGTACCATTTGCAGTCCGCATCGGGCTCATGAATGTATTCCAGATCGGTCTTGTTGGGGTCGCCTACAAAGAAGAGATAGCCCAGCATACGGACCTTGTCTCTCTGCTGTCCTTCGCCCAGAAGCTCTGCTACGGGAACGCCCATCATCTTGCCCAGAAGGTCAAGGCAGGGAGCTTCGATGGCTGTCTTTACATGAACGCCGGTACGCAGGTCAAATGTCTGGTTGCCGCGGACATCCTCTTCGCCCTTGGCTGCCAGGTACTCTTCCACCTTGCGCAGGGTGGTCTTGTATTCGGCCAGGTTGGTGCCTTCTACAAGGAACTTGACTTCGTTCAGAGCGTCTGTGATCTTGTCGCCGCCGGGAACTTCACCGATGCCTTCGTTGCCTTCGGAGTCTGTCAGGATGACAACGTTTCTGGTGAAATAGGGGCCGTGGGCGCCGCTCAGGTTCAGTTCCATACAGTCATGTCCCGCTACGGGATAGACTTCCATTTTTTCGATTCTTCTCATTGAATATAACCCTTTCTCCCAATACTGGTTATCGTTTTGTCTGAATAAACCTTATCTCAGATCAGGCCTGACTTTTCCATGGCGTCCTTGATGTGCTCGTAGGCTGCCGGATGAGAAGGCATGCTGGGCAGGTAGGGAACGCCGATATCCAGGCCGCGCAGATTGGCCATATCCTTGGCCGCTACGGGGAAGGAAGCCGCATCCATGGCAAGACGGACGGGATTGACCTTGAACTGGGCCTCTTTTGCTCCCTCCAGATCTCCTTCCATAAATCTGTCATAGACAGCCGTGATCAGTTCGGGCATAAAGTTGCCGGCCGTGCATACGCCGCCCACGGCGCCGCAGCAGAGGCTGACGTAAAGAAGGGTATCCTTGCCGCCGAACACCTTGAAACCGATGTCACGGTTCCTGCGGATGAACTCTTCCGTCTGGGTCATATCGCCGGAGGTATCCTTCATACCTACGATATTGGGGATCATATGCGCCATTCTCTCCACAAGACCTGCGCTGAGGGTATAGCCCACGCGGCCGGGGTTGTTGTAGATCAGAACGGGGGTATCCGGAACAGCGTCCGCGATAGCCTTGAAGTGAGCGAAAAGCTCTGCTTCCGTAGGCTTAAGGAACATGGGCTGGAGAACGGAAATGCCGCCGATCTCATACTTTGCAGCCATTTTTGCCAGACGGACGCATTTCTTTGTGTTGATGGCGCCGATGCCGAAATAGACGGGAACTCTGCCGGCCGCCTGATCGATCATGATCTGCAGGCCGCGCTCCATCTCATCTTCTTCTACCTGATAGAACTCACCGTTGGAACCGAAAGCGAGGATACCGTCCAGGCCGCCGTCAATGACGAAATCCACCTGTCTGCGCATCCTGACTTCATCGATTCTCTCTTCTTTGTCAATGGGCGTGATAATAGGAACGATTACGCCTTTAATGTGGTCTGTATTCATCTACTGTCCTTCCTGCCGGCCCGGGCCTCCAGGCCCGGGCCGGCTGTTCATTCTGTTGGCAGGGCCCTGCTTTATTTTACGATGCTGGTACCGGAGATCGCTTCGTAGTACTTGACGATGGCATCATGGTCATCGGCGCCGCACTCATGAGCGTTGAGGAACTGAAGGATCTCCATAACGGATGCGGTGAAGGGAGCGGGGCTGTTGATGGCGTGGGCCGCGTTCAGGGCATTGGTCAGATCCTTGGTATGCAGGGCGATGCGGAAGCCGGGCTTGTAGTTGCCGTCCAGCATCATGGGAACCTTTGCGTCCATAACGGTGGAGCCTGCAAGGCCGCCGCGGATGGCCTGATAGACCAGCTCGGGATCTGTGCCTGCCTTCTTGGCGAATGTGAAGGCTTCTGCGCAGGCTGCGATGTTGATGGCGACGATCATCTGGTTGGCCAGCTTGGCAACATTGCCGGAGCCGATAGGGCCTACATAGACTACAGAACCGCCCATGACGGAAAGAAGATCAAAGAACCTGTCGAAGAGTTCCTTCTCGCCGCCCACCATGATGGACAGAGTACCGTCGATGGCCTTGGGTTCGCCGCCGGAAACGGGAGCATCCAGCATGGGGATGTTGTAGGGCTCAAGATCCTTTGCGATCTTCTTGGATTCCACGGGGTCGATGGAGCTCATGTCGATGAATACAAGACCTTCATGAGCACCTTCCGCAATGCCGTTGGCGCCGAAGACTGCGCTTCTGACATGGGGAGAATTGGGAACCATGGTGATGACTACATCGGCCTGGGATGCCACTTCCTTGCCGCAGGCTGCCTTCTGGGCGCCGCAGGATGCCAGATCCTCGACTGCTGCGGGGTTGAAATCAAATACTACTACGTCATAACCGGCCTTGATCAGGTTCTTTGCCATGGGTCTGCCCATAATTCCGAGTCCGATAAATCCAACTTTCATTTTTATTTTCCTCCTTACTGCCTGCCCCGGAGGGCGCTACCAATTTCTTGTAATGCTATTATTCCATTTTCATGAATAATATTAAATGTGAATCATTCACTGAAATGACTCCTGTTTTTTTTGCACTATCCATTTTCTTTCAATAAATGAAATCATAATTTCATTTTTCAGTCGGTTTCTTTCTGTTTTTCCGGCCCCGCCATTGACTTTCCGAAGTCCCGCCTTTACTTTTATTAATATGTAATATCGCCGCTTCAGCAGACACTGTTTCATCACATCATAAAAAGGGGAATACATATGGATACCAAAGTCATAGCCCAGCCCTCCAGCCTGAACCTGGGCGTCCTTCTGCCCAGACAGGAAATGGTAGAGACCGCCCGCCGGATCATCGAAGACAATCGGCTCAACGTCGTTTACCTCAAGCACATCGATACCATCGATACCATCTCGGAAGCCCGTGCCGCCGTGGAAGCCGGCGCCGACCTTCTGATCGCCAGGGGCTATCAGGCCCGTCTGATCGAGCGCTATACCAACATCCCTGTCGTGGAAATGCGACTCCATGCCCAGGAGATCGCCCTGGTCATACAGAGCGCCAAGACCATCCTGCAGAAGGAGCGGCCCCGCATCGCCCTGATCGCCTTCAGCAATCAGATCTCCAACATTTCCTATATCGGAAATCTGCTGGGCGTGACCCTGGACGTACGCTACATAGAATCCAGTGAGGAGATCCCCGAGACCATCCGGGAAATGTCTCTGCTGTCTCCTGATCTTTTCATAGGAGGCGACACCACCTGCACTCTGGCCTCCCAGGCCGGCTATCCCGCCCTCTTTTACAGTTCCACCGAGGAATCCATCCGGGAGGCCTTTCACGAAGCTCTGCAGACCGCTGCCGCCATGGAAAAGGACAAGCTCTCATCGGCCCAGTTCGAAGCCATCCTGGACACCTCCGCCAACGGCATCATCCGGGTCAACACCTCCTGCAGCGTCATTGTGGTCAACAAGATGGTGGAGGAACTGCTGGGCAGGCCCTCGGCAGAGATCATCGGAGCTCCTCTGCAGGAGGTCCTCCCTCAGATCGACCTCAATGCAGTCCGCCAGGTCCTGGAAGGAGCCAGGGAGGATCTGACCACCTCTATCACCATCCGCAGCCGGGCCTGGATGGTCCTCATGACCTCTATCCGCTACAACGATACTGTGACCGGCGCCATTCTTTCCCTGCACGGCGTCAGCACGGCATCCCTGCAGACCTCGGCGACCCGCAAGGAACTGCTGCACAGCGGATTTATGGCCACCTCCAGCTTTTCCGACATCACCACGCGTAATAAAGACATGCAGGATATGCTGGTCAACGCAAGGGCTTATGCCCTCTCCGACAGCCCGATCCTGATCTACGGCAGCAACGTGGTCGAATCCTATGCCATCGCCGAAGCCATACACAATTCCTCGGCCCGCCGGGGCGGTCCCTTTGTGACCGTCAACCTCCTGGGCATAGACCAGGAAGACCAGGAGCCGGTCCTTTTCGGCCGGAAAGAGAGGACCGAAAGCGCCGACAGGTCCCGGGGAGCCCTCAGCCGGGCGGACCACGGCACCCTCTTCATCATCGGAATCAGAAAGTTAAAGCCTTCCGTCCAGATGCTTCTGTCCAAGACCATGCTGCAGGGCAACATTCTCCGGACGGATACCCAGTCCCTTCAGGCCCTGGATGCCCGGATCATCTGCCTCTCCTCCGTTGATCTTCTTGACCAGGTGAACAGCGGGGCCTTCCTTCCCACCCTCTACTACCAGCTCCAGGGCCTGACCCTGAAGATCCCGACTCTGAACGAGAGGCCGGAGGACCTGGCTTTTATTTTCGATGAGGAATTTACCAGAGCCGTCAGGACTTACAAGCGGCCCCTGAAACTGACAGAAGGGGGCAGAAAAAAGATCCTTTCCCTTCAGTGGGAAGGGAACCGGATCCAGCTGCATTCCTTTGTGGAGCGTCTGGTCCTGTGCGCCAAAAAACGCAGTGTCGACGAGATCTATATACAGAAGACCTACGACGATCTTTATCCCAATATCCGGAAGGTCGAAGGCGAAAACCGCCTGGTGGTCTATGAAACGCCAGAAGCCCTGGAGCTTAAGAACATTCTCCAGAAGAACGGAGGCAACCGGGCCCAGACCGCCGAAGAGCTGGGCATCAGCACTACCACTCTCTGGCGCAAAATGAAAAAATACGGCATTGAAGCCAGTTTTGAGTCCTGATCAGACGCCCATGATCATGCACCAGACGGGTACGGAAAACAGGGACATGAGCGTCGAAAAGAAGACGCATTTGCTGGCAAAAATATAGTCTCCTCCGTACTTGGAGGCCAGAATGGGCGTGGTGGATCCGCAGGGCATGCCCACCAGAAGGACGGAGACGCCCGTCAGAAGGGGATCCACATGAAAAAGAAGGCAGCCCAGGTAGGTGATCCCGGGCAGGAGAAACAGGCGGATGGCCGTAACGGCCACTACCATAGGAGATACCAGGGTCCTGAAATCCACGTCCGCCATCATCATGCCGATCAGGATCATGCTGAGGGGGATGGTGCAGCCGCCCAGTCTGACAAGACTCTTTTCAGCCACATCCGGCAGGGGCAGCTGGGTGATCATAAGGAACATGCCTATATAGACTGCAATGATGCAGGGATGGCGGGCCACCTTTTTCAGGGTCCCCTTCCAGTCCGGATCATCCGTGAAATAGGCAAGGCCGGCGGACCACATGACGATCCGCTGGGGGATCAGAAAGACCGAGGCATACATCAGGCCTTCCGCCCCGTAGACCCCTTCACAGACAGGATTTCCCAGAAAGCCCGAGTTGGAGACCTGAGTGGCGTACTGAAGGACCCGCTTCATATGGGCCGGCTGCCCCTTCCACAGGGTCCCCGCAAAGACCATGCTGACTGCCTGGGCCGCCGATGCAATGACCAGGATCAGCAGGAATTTCTGCAGGATGCTGAAGGAGAACTCCACTTCAAAGGAATGAATGATATTTGCGGGCAGGATCAGATCCATGACCAGGTCTGTCAGGATGGTCCTGGCCTGGTCGGGCAGGATCTTCTTTCTGCGGAGGACAATGCCGCAGACGGCAAAAATAAACATCTGACCCATGAGGCCCAGAAGCCCCTCCAGGGCCGGATCGTGTAATAATGCTGACATAGGCTTTTCTTTTCCTTATCTGATATGATCCCCGGCATTCTGCCGGGGATCATTCTTATTCTTTCTCTTCTTCCCTTTTCTGCCGGCCCTTCCTTTACGGCCTTATTCTTCCGGGAAGGCCGGAAAGTCCGCCCTCCTTATTAAGAACGGACCGTAGGGGTCAGAAGATTTCCCTCTTCGTCAAAGACCAGGGGAGCGGGCTCGTCGATGGCGGTCAGACCGGGATATTTTCCTTCCAGGACCTCCTGATAATAGGATTCGCTCAGCATGATCTCTCCCACGTGAAGGGAATTGGGGATCCTGACCATACGAAGCTTGTCCGGGGACTGGTCCACCTTGTTGGTGGTCCGGATGCACATCTGGATGGCCGTCTTATCCGAGGGCATGATGCAGGGGATCCGGGCCGAAGCCAGGACTGTGCTGGTAATACAGTTGGGATACATGGCATTGAGGTCCATCTTGTCAAAGATTCTCTGGGTGATGGCGTTGGAAAGACCTACGCCAAGAGTATTGCCGTGGGACTCCTCCGAAAGGTCCAGGAAACAGGTCCTCTGGACCTGCAGGCCTCCGCTGCAGCAGTCGGTGGAAAAGGTCCCCGTAATGTTGGGGTCCACTCCCGTTCCGGAAAAGTTCTTGCCGATCAGGTCTACTACCAGGACATCAGCCTTTCCCACCAGGATGGAAGGCATGTTGGAGAAGGCGTATTTCAGAAGCTCAGGCTCCCGCTTCAGAATGTCGCAGGCGTCGATGGCTTCGATCCTGCAGGTCTCGTCGTAAGCGTTCTCCATGCAGGGAATGGCAAAGAGGACAGGGGCCTTTGCAAGGACCACCTCCGCCATGGAAGGGATGTTTACCGCCATGCGGTCCATGCCGTCGGCGTGGACGTTGGAAGCCCCCTTCTGCTTGCCAAGGCCTATGGTCATCATCTTGCAGGGACCGGACTCAACGCTTCCCCGGAATGCATTGTGGGGCTTCAGGCGGCAGGAAATAATAATACCGTCCGCATTATAGGCGTTCCGGTCCATGTAGACCGGGCGGCCGGATCCGGACTCTCCCAGATAGACCGTCTCCATACTGGAGCGGATCTCGCACCCCATGGTCTCCGGGGTGATCTTATATCCCGCCAGGATCTCCAGCTGGCCCTGGGCCGTCGCTCCTCCGTGGCTTCCCATGGCAGGTACGATAAAAGGCACAGCCCCTCTGCTTTTGACAAAGTCCACCACTGCCCTGGTAATGATATCCACGTTGGCAATGCCCCGGCTTCCGGCTGTGATAGCGATCTCCATACCGGGCTGTACTTTGGAGGCAAATTTCTCCTGAGAAAGCTCCTTAAAGACAACGTCCGGGATCTCCTCCGGCCGGATCAGGGGCCTTGGAAAATCCTGCCTGGCCCGGAACATCCGGGGAATCTGCACATCTTTCAGCAGGCCTGCAACCACGCCGTTTTTTTCTACTGTCTTCATATTGTTCCTCCCCTAATAAGAAACGGTCCGGCCGGAACATAATGGTCCGCCCGAACCGCTTTCAAGTGTGTTATGGCTTCTTATTTTGCTGCTGCCTTTTTCTTCTTGTCCTTTCTGTCATCCCAGATCGCATATGCGACGGAGGCAATGATCAGAAGCCAGATGACCCAGCCGATGGGTCTGGTAAAGAAGACGGTCAGACTTCCGTTTGCTGCAGAGATGGACTGGATGAAATAGTTCTCCAGGTCATCGCCCAGAATGAAGCCGATCAGGAAGCAGGATGCAGGAATCTTGATCTTGCCGAAGATATAGCCCAGAATACCGAAGATCAGAAGGGCCCATACGTCGAATATACGACCGTTCTTGGTGGCATAGGCACCTACGATGCAGATCATGATGATAACGGGATAGAGTCTTGTCCTGGGAATATAAATGATCTTGCTGATCAGCTTGATCGGGAAGAACATGACCAGGAACATAATGATGTTGGCGGCCAGCAGCGCTACCAGGATGGTGTTCCAGGTGTGAGGATTCTGGGTGATGAACAGAGGTCCTACCTGAATGCCCTGCAGCATGAATGCGGAGATCAGAACAGCGGTGGTGGAGTCACCGGGAATACCCAGGGACAGCAGGGGGATCAGAGCGCCGCCCGTCAGACCGTTGTTGGAAGATTCAGAGGCGATCAGACCTTCCGGCACGCCCGTGCCCAGAAGCTCGGGATGCTTGGAGAAGTTCTTTGCCTGGGCATAAGCCAGAATGGAGGCTGCGGAGCCGCCGACGCCGGGAAGTACGCCCATGAAGGTGCCGATCAGCGAGGACCGGATCACGTTCACGCCCTGTCCCTTGAAGTCGGACAGGGAGAACTTGACATCGCCTTCCAGTTCGGAATCCGTCTTCTGAATCTTGAAGTTCATACCCTCTTCCGCCTCTTCGAAGATCTGGGCGATCGCGAACAGGCCGATCAGGCAGGGAAGCAGCTGGAAGCCGTCAGACATCTTGGATTTCAGGAAAGCAGGCACCATGCGGTACTGGTTGTTGACGCTGAAAGAGTTGGCCAGCGTGACCAGAACTCCCAGAAAGCCTGCGAAGATGCCGCGCAGCATCTGGCCTTTGGACAGAGCCGCAATAACGGTCAGGGCAAAGAGGATGATCAGGAATTTCTCGACAGAAGAAAACTTCAGTGCTGCCGAAGAAAGGATGGGTGTGAACAGCCACAGAGCCACCAGAGAAATCATGCCGCCGATGAAGGAGGATACGATACCTGTCTTCAGAGCTCTTTCGCCTTCCCCTCTCTTGGCCATGGGATAGCCGTCGAAAGTGGTGGTAATAGAGGACGGTGTGCCGGGAATGTTGATCAGGATCGCGGGGATCAGACCGCCGGAGATACCGCCGACATACAGGGCCAGGAGAAGCCAGAGGGCTGTCTCCAGATCATAGGCATAGGTCAGGGGAAGGAATACGGCGACCGCCATGGTGGCAGTCATGCCGGGGATGGCACCGAACACGATACCGACGACAACGCCCAGGATCGCAACAAGAAGTTTGGTGATTGTAATCATGTTTGAGATCCTCCTTCCTTAATAGATTGTAAATCCGTAGTCTACGAACGTAATGCTGCACATTCCCTTGGGAAGCGTGATATTGAAAACAACGCCGAACATAATGGAAATGATAAGCGGCGCAACGATGGCGATGATCACGCTGACCAGGACCTGTTTCTTTCCGAGGCCCGCATAGAGCAGATTGAACAGAAGAACGAAGATCATGGAAGTAACAGTAAAGCCCACCTTGTCGATGACAAAGATGTAGCCGGCAAAGAGGATCAGCGTTCCCCACAGCTTTACCTTGTCGTAGCCGTCGATAAAGAATCTGCCGGGCTTTGCAAGGAAGGACCCGCCTTCACTCACTCTGGCGCGGCCTTCCGTGATGATGATTGCCAGAAGAAGTACGACCAGAACGCCCATGACGATCCTGGGAACGATCCAGTGCTCTGTTGAATAAACAACATTAATCATAACTTAACCCTCATAATGCTAAATCCAAGCGGATGGAAGCGCGGAGCATGGCCGGGCAGGCCATGCTCACGCTTTTTTTGGTTCTTTTTTGAGTTCCTGTCAGAGAAGATCAGAAAGCGATGTCATCAAGGCTGGGAGCCTGCTCGATCAGAGCCTTGCAGGTCTCTCTCTTTGCATAGATGTATTCCTTGGAAGCTTCGACGCCGACTTCGTCAGCGCTCAGAGTGTTGTAGTAAAGGGCTGCCATATCTTTCTGGAAGTCAGGGTTCTCTGTGACCTTCTTCATAGCTGCTTCGTACTCGGCAAGAACGCCTGCGTCCATATCCTTGGGGAAGTACATGCAGAAATCCTTTGCGAATTCGAAAGGAGCGCCTTCAAAGGTAACGCCTTCGTCTGCCATGGAAGTAACGTCAAGGCCTTCGACTTCGCCGCAGGTACCGAACATGGTCATCTTAAGCTGAGCGTCAACGCCTTCTTCTGTATACTGCTGGAATGCGGAAGTATCGCCGTAGATCACGTCTGCGTTGCGGTCCCACAGTCTCTGGAGCTTTTCAGCGGTCGTACCGCCGACGATCGCCTTGATATGGGAAGCTACTTCTTCGCCCTCGGTCTCCTTGACCCACAGATAGTAAGCTGCAAATGCCAGGTGAGAGGTGGCGCCTGATTCAATGTTGAAGGAAACATCGGAGCCGGTCTCTTTGATATAGTTGGTTACGTCTGCAAGGCTGTTCCAGTTGTCTTCCGCTGCTGCGCCGAAGCATGCGCCGGGGTTCTGGCCGATGCGGGGACCGACGGTCATGTTCTCAAGGCTGTATGCCTCATCGACTGCGCCGAACAGAACGCTCAGGAAAGTCATGTCATGGAACATCATAACGGTGGTGCCGTCACCCTTCTGGTTCTGCATCTCTTCCAGAGCTGCTGCGTTGCCGATGGCGTCGACCTTTCCGTTGAAGCCCATCTCTGCGGACAGATAACGGGTCACCAGATCAGCGATCATGTAGGAGTCGCCGGAGGTGGATGTGGAGCCGATGACGACACGGACGTTCTGGCCCTTCAGACTGCTGGTGCCGGACTCGGCTGCCGCCTCAGTGCCTGCATTCTCGGAAGAAGCTGCGGGAGCGGAACTGGAGCCGCCGCCTACGGAGCATCCGATCATGCCGGCAGCCATCACAGCTGCTGTCATCAGTGCAAGGATTCTTTTTACAGATTTCTTCATTTTTTTCCTCCCTTATAGATTGGTTGATATATTTATCAGGTATGCTCATTATATCTGTACGTATTTTTCAAAAATACTGGCAATGATACCGAACATGCCCCGCATTTTTTTTGGAGCCTGCACATTCTTTCATTTTTATGAAATGATAATTTCATTTACTGCTGTAAGTATCCTGTTTTCATTTCATATTAATAAACATTCCTCAGATTTTTCTCTTTTTGGGTGCTGTCGGCCCTGCCCGGCTGCTTCCGGGGCTTTTGCACAGTCCGGGAATCATGCTATAATCGGCAAAGACGGGGTTTTCCCCGGATGAAGTAACAGGCGGGCAGGGGATCCGATGCAGGGAGGCCGATATGAAAACAGAGAAGACCAGCGCTACACTTGAAACAGTTCTTTCACAGTACAGGGTATTCCGGATGTCTGTCTGGGCCGTGCTGGCCCTGCTGATCGCTGCCCTGGTCTGTCTATTCATAAACCGGTATGCAGCCTTTGCCCTGCTGGGCCTGGCCATGGTCTTCCATATCTTTTATGTCCGCAGGCAGCAGAAAGCCTATACGGAACTTGTAAATCGCTCCAATATCGAACTGACCGTCATGAAGAAGATCGGAGCGGAGGATGTGAGCGGAAAGAGTACGGGCGGATTGAACGCTTCCACAATAAAAAGAGCCGGCATGATGCCCTGCGACGGCTCTCCCTCTTTCTTCTGGGGCATGGAAGGCGATATGGGGCCCTTCCATCTGCAGATCTCCGACGTCTCCATTCCCCAGCAGTTCGAGCTGAAAAAAGGCGGAAAGAACCGGATGCACTTTGACGTGGGCGTCTGGACCCACGTGGTGCTGCCTGCCGATTCGGGATACCGCTACTGCATTATTGACGAGACCGCGGTCCCCACGCCCATCCGCATGGCCTATTTCGACAGGGATCCCGTCATGTTCCACGCAGAGCTGGGAGAACCTTCCCTGAAGGGAAAGGCCGTTCTGTACCGTCCCATGAACGAGGAAGACCAGAGGCCTTCCCCGGCCGTTATGAAATCTCTCATGGACCTGATCGCCTATACCCCCGGCTATACTGCCCTGAGCCTGCACGGAAACGAAATGGACCTCTTTATAAGGGGCCGTTTTCTGGCCATGCCCGTGACCGTCTCCAAAAAGCCCACGGCAGCCTCACTGGAATTCGACCCCTTCCCGGAACTGGACTATATTAAAAAGATCGCTTCTGCCTGCAGCAGTACGCGCCGCCTCCGCTCCGCGGAGGAAGCCGCCGCTGTGCAGGAGAACTGATCTCTCCCGAAAGGAATTGCCATGACAAGACTTCTCACCTCCAGAGATATGGCAAAGATCGCCTGCAGAGCCTGCAGGGGATGCGGCGCCTGCTGCAGAGATATGGGCGACTCCATCCATCTGGATCCCTACGATCTGTATCTGCTGACAGAGAACCTGGGCCGGTCCTTTTCGGACCTCCTTAATATCTCCGTAGCCCTGCGCACGGAAGAAGGCCTGGTCCTTCCCTATCTGCTGATGAAGGAAGACGAAAAGGGGCTCCCCTGCTGCACCTTCCTGGACAGGGAGGGCCGCTGCTCCGTCCACAGCTTCCGTCCCGGCCTCTGCCGTCTCTTTCCCCTGGGAAGAGACTATGACGGGACTTCCTTTTCCTATTTTGTAGTGGAAGGCGGCTGCGATATGCCGGGCAAATCCAAGGTCCGGATCAGCAGCTGGCTGGGATATGAGGATCTTGCCTCCTACGAAGCCTTCACAGCGGCCTGGCACTACTTCGTAAAAGACATGCAGCATATCCTGCGGCAGTCCCATGATCCCGAAGGATCCCGGCAGCTTGCCCTTTATATTCTGCAGAAGTTCTATGTCCAGCCCTGGGATCCGGTCAGAGGCTTCTTTGCGGAATTCGAAGAAAGGCTCTCTCTGATCCGCAGAGCCTTCTCCTGAACTGTCAGCCTTTTTCTCCCGGAGGTACCGCCATGGATCTGCGCCAGATCGAATACATCTTAAGGATTGCGGAAGAAAACAACATCACCCATGCCGCCCGGAAGCTCTTCATTTCCCAGTCAGCCCTGAACCAGCAGCTTCTGAAACTGGAAAAGGAACTGGGTGTCCAGCTCTTTCACCGCTCCAGGACCAACTGGCGGCCCACAAAGGCCGGAGAGATCTATCTGGAGGGAGCCAGAAAGATCATGCATATCAGGGAAGAGACCTACGCCAGGATCGGCGACCAGATCCGGTCCCAGAACTGCCATCTGACCATCGGCCTCTCTCCGGGCAGGGGCCTCAGGATGTTTACCTCCATCTACCCCGAGTTCCACCGTCTGTGCCCCAACTATACTCTGACCCCTCTGGAAATGCAGGCCAGGGCCCAGCAGGCTGCCCTTGGACGGAGCGAGCTGGACTTCGGCTTTATCATGCTGACAAGAGATCAGGAGGATGACAACACCTATCTGGAGCTGGTCCGGGAGGAAATGATCCTGGCCGTTCCTGCTTCCATGTCCGTAAGCGCAAGACACGGGGAGACCGGGGATTCTCTGCCCATCCTCCGCCTGACGGAGATCGCGGACCGTCCCTTTATCACCATGAATCCCGCTTCCACTCTCCGCTCCATTGCGGAGGAAGTGTTCCGCCGTGAGGGGATCCGGCCGGATATCCTGATGGAGATCTCCTCGACCCAGTCCATGCTGGATATGGTCCGGGCGGATATAGGCTGCAGCATCATTCCTGTCTATTACGCCGATTTCTCGGATCCTTCCGTCAAATACTACCGTCTCCACGGCAATCCCTCCTGGAGGCTGTGCATCGTCCACAGAAAAGACGCCTATGTATCGGAGGGCATGAAGACCTTTACCGATCTGGCCAGGGATTACTGGTATGAGAACATAGTCATGCTCTGAGGAGCCGGACATACGAGGCAGAAATCGAAGACCGCCCGCGGACCCTTTCAGGTCCGCAGGCGGTCTTCTTTTCATGGCAGTATGTATCTTTTCGAGGCAGCCCGGCCGGGATCCCTGCCGGCGGCCCTTTTGTATATTCCCAGGCAGCTTCTGCTTACTGCATATCCAGATAGATCTTTCGCCCGGGGGCAGGATAGACCTTATCGATCCGGGCAAGCTCTTCCGATGTCAGAGTGACCTTGTCCGCGCCGGCGTTCAGCAGGGTATGGGCCCGGCTGCCGCTTCTGGGAATGGCAATGGTATGGCCGTCCCGGATGTTCCAGGAAAGCAGGACCTGGGTCACGTCGCAGTTATGGGCTGCGGCGATCTCCTGAAGCACGGGATTGGTAAAGAGCCCCTTTCTCAGGCTCCCTGCCTGGGCCAGGGGGCAGTAGGACATGAGAGCCACCCCGTTTTCCCTCATCCAGGGCAGGAGGCTGTATTCGATGCCTCTCGATCCCGCATGGTAAAGGACCTGGTTGACCTGGCAGTTTCTGCCGCCCCGGATATGGAAAAGCTCCTCCATGTCGTCGATATCAAAGTTGGAAACGCCCCAGGCCCTGATGCGGCCTTCTTTCCGCAGGCCTTCCAGACAGTCCACGGTCTCCGACAGGGGAATGGAGCCTCTCCAGTGATAGAGGTAGAGGTCCAGGTAGTCTGTACCCAGTCTCTTCAGACTGGCATTCAGAGAAGAGACCATGTTTCTTCTGCCGGCATTGCCGGGCAGGACCTTGGAGACCACAAAAAGATTTTCCCTGTCATAGGGAGCGATGGCTTCGCCCACCAGCTTTTCACTTCTGCCGCTGCCGTACATCTCGGCGGTATCGATCAGAGTCATGCCGGCGTCGATGCCGCTCCTGAGGGCTTCGATCTCTTTTGATCTGGATGCCTGGCTGTCTCCCAGATACCATGTGCCAAGTCCCAGGGCAGGGACAATATCTCCGTTTGCAAGTTTTACCTGATGATCCATCTTTTATACCGCCTTTCTTTATCGGGAAGGCCCGCCTTCCCGCATGCATGTCCTGTTTCTTTCTGAAACCAGTATAAAAGGAGCACTTTTCTAAGTAAAATATATAAAAACGATAAATCTCTAAGAAAAACTGATTGCAGTCCCCCGGCAGATGGCACAGGCCGGAAGAGAGCATCCCATCCCCTGTCCATCTGAAGTCACGTTCCCTGCCAAAGTATGCTATGATGGAAGAAAGCAGTTTTCCCCGGAGGGATCTATGAAAGCGATATTCGTGGATGTGGACGGCGTCATCTGCACGGAGCGCAGTCTGAACAAAGCCCTGGAAAAAGATCAGGAGATCTACAACATGGAGTTCGACGCAAGGACTCTGAAATATCTGAAAAAACTCATGGAAAAGACCGGGGCCAAACTGGTCCTGTCCTCCTCCTGGAGAGACGGGATCGGATCGGACGATCCGGAGACCAAGGCCATCATGGACAATCTTTTTACCCGCATGGCCGAAAACGGAACCCCCCTGACCTTCTGGACTCCTCTCATATATATGGGCGGCCGGGACGATGAAGTAAAGGCCTGGCTGGAGGAACACCCCTGCGAGGCTTACGTGATCTTCGACGACAACGAATACTTTAAGGACAGTCCCGAGATAGAGCGCCACTTTGTATTTATAGAAGACAGCCAGGGCATCGATCTGTGGGATTATCTGAAGGCCCTGCGGATTCTGGAAGGCCACCTGCCTCCCCGCAGATCCTGAGAAAGAGCAGGGGATATCACTTTCCGGAAAAATCTTCCTCCTGCCCTCCGGTCCTGTAAAGGCTGGGACTCTTCCCTGTCATCTTGTGAAAGGCCTTGGAAAAGTAGAGTCCGTTGTCATAGCCCACGGAAACGGCGATGGCCCCTATGGTCAGATCCGTCTCCCTGAGCAGGTACATGGCCTTGCGGATCCGGTAGCGGTCCAGATATTCCTTGGGGGATATCTCCAGGTACCTGGTAAAGATCCTGAAAAGGGTGCTGCGGCTGACACCAGCATAGTCCGCCACGTCCTCCACGCTGATGGCGTAGGAATAGCGCTGGTCGATAAATCCTATGGCAGAACGGACCACGTCCGCATCCCGCCCCTTCTGTCTTTTTTCTTCTCCGGTCTCCTCGATCAGAAGTTCCAGCAGCAGATAAAGCTGGCCCGTCATCTTGAGAGACTGGGAAAAACTGTTGCCGAAGGCTTCGTAGATCCTGCGGATGCCGGCCTGCAGCTCTTCCCCGCAGGAGAGCCCCTCAAGGACCACATGGTCTCTGGAAAAGGAGGTGGCGTTCAGGATGGCCCTGGCGTCGCTCCCGTTAAAGCCCACCCACTCATAATTCCAGGGATCCAGCAGGTCAGCCTGATAGGAGACCCGGCTTCCCGGATAGATCAGGAAGGCGTCTCCCGCCGACAGGGAGAAGGTCCTGTCTTCCACCGTATAGGTCCCTTTGCCGGACGTAATGTAGTGGATCAGATAGTGGTCGCGGACAGCGGGGCCCCACTTGTAGCCCGCCGTGCACTGCTGCCGTCCCACGTTGTAGACGGACAGGGACATCATGGCCTGCTGTTCCACCTTATTGCTGAATTTGAAAGTTTCCATCTGCATATCCTCCGTTTTCAGCATAAAGGAACGGAAGAAGCAATGCAACATTTTTACATACGCATTCAACGAAATTATATAGAAAACCCCTGCCGGAAATGGCATGATAAATGTAACAGAAAACACAGGAAACAGTCATCAGGGAGGTAAAGAAATGGCTGATAAAACAATGACTGTCACAGAGGCCGTCAAGGCTCTCATCGCCTACGGACTCAGGACAAATCTGATCAAGGAATCCGACGCAATCTATGCTGCCAACTCAGTATTCGATGTTCTGGGAGTCGAACCCGACGGTTCCTTCCTCCCCGATGACGGCAAGTTCATGGAACTGGAAGACATCCTGGCCGTCCTTCTTGACGACGCCGCAGCGCGCGGCCGGATCGACGGCGGTATTGCCAGCAGAGACCTTTTCGATACCAGGATCATGGGATGCCTTACGCCCCGTCCTTCCGAGGTCATCAAAAAGTTCAACAAGCTCTATAAGAACCAGGGCCCCAAAGCCGCTACGGATTATTTCTACGCCCTCAGCAAGGATTCCGACTATATCCGGTCCTACCGCATCAAAAAGGACATGAAGTGGCTGGCTCCCACCAGGTACGGCGATCTGGACATCACCATCAATCTGTCCAAGCCCGAGAAGGATCCCAAGGCCATCGCCGCGGCCCTGACCAAGAAGCAGAATTCCTATCCTCTCTGCCTCCTGTGCCCCACCAATACAGGCTACGCCGGCAGGCTGGACCATCCCGCCAGACAGACCATCCGTCTGATCCCCCTGAAGCTGGAAGGCCAGCAGTGGTACATGCAGTACAGCCCCTATGTATACTACAATGAGCACTGCATCGTCCTCTCCGGCGAGCACAGGCCCATGAAGATCGAGCGGGATACCTTCGCAAGACTGCTCCAGTTCGTGACCATCCTGCCCCACTACACCGTAGGGTCCAACGCGGATCTGCCCATCGTCGGCGGCTCCATCCTGACCCACGAGCATTTCCAGGGCGGCTGCTACACCTTCGCCATGGCCAAGGCTCCCATCCGGAAGGAGATCGACTTTACCGGCTATTTCAGCGACTGGGACGACGTGACCGGCGGCATCGTGGACTGGCCCATGTCCGTCATCCGTCTGAGAAGCAAGAACGTCAACCATCTGGTGGATCTGTCCGATGCCATCCTGACCCTCTGGAGAGGCTACAGCGACGAATCCGTCGGCATCTTCGCCGAGACGGAAGGCACCCCTCACAACACCATTACCCCCATCGCCAGAATGCACGGCGACGAGTATGAGCTGGATCTGGTCCTGCGCAACAATCTGACCACCGAGGAGCACCCTCTGGGCGTCTTCCATCCCCACGCCGAGCTCCATCACATCAAGAAGGAGAACATCGGCCTGATCGAAGTCATGGGACTGGCCGTTCTGCCCGCAAGATTAAAGGACGAGATGAAGGTCCTGTGCGATACCGTTCTGGAAGGAAAGGATCCCGCAGACCTCCTTCTGACAGCGCCCCATGCCGCATGGACAAAGGAGATCCTGGAAAAGTATCCCGAGTTCAGGCCCGAAAACGTTGTGAAGAGCGAGGAGAACGAAGCCAGATTCACCCAGATCCTGAAGGAAGAGATCGGTCTGGTCTTTGCCAGGGTCCTGGAGCACTGCGGCGTCTTCAAGGACGACGAAACAGGCAGAGCCGCCTTCGACGCTTTCGTCGAAAAGATCCTTCAGAAGGCATAAGATAGAAAAAGCAGGATAACAAAGCAGGAAGAATATAAATTAAGATTTGAAAGGAGAAGACATGAAAGTCCTCGTAACAGGCGGTACAGGTTTTATCGGAAGCCACACAGTTGTTGAACTCTTGAACGCAGGCTATGACGTTGTCATCGCTGATAACCTTTATAATTCCAAGGCCCTGGTGGTAGACAGGATCGAGACCATTACAGGAAAGCGCCCCGCTTTCTATGAGATCGACGTACAGGACAGAGCAGCCCTGACAGACCTTTTTGACAGGGAAGGCATCGATGCCGTCATCCACTTCGCAGGCTACAAGGCCGTGGGCGAATCCACCAGAAAGCCTCTGGAATACTATTCCAACAACATCGGCTCCACCCTGGTCCTCTGCGACGTCATGCGCCAGCACGGCTGCAAGAAGATCGTCTTCTCCTCTTCCGCCACTGTATACGGCGATCCCGCCGAGATCCCGATCACGGAGAACTGCCCCATGGGCGAGACCACCAATCCCTACGGCGCCACCAAGGCCATGCAGGAGCGCATCCTGACCGACCTGTGGAAGAGCGACAACGAATGGCAGGTCATTCTTTTGCGCTACTTCAACCCCATCGGCGCCCACGAGAGCGGCCTGATCGGCGAAGATCCCAAGGGCATCCCCAACAACCTGCTGCCCTATGTCTCCAAGGTGGCCATCGGCGAACTGCCCATCGTCCATGTCTTCGGAAACGACTATGACACGCCCGACGGAACCGGCGTCCGTGACTATATCCACGTGGTGGACCTGGCAAAGGGCCATGTCAAATCCCTGGACCACATCAAAGAGCTCCCCGGCGTGTCCGTCATCAACCTGGGCACCGGCATCGGCTACTCTGTCCTGGATATCGTCAAAGCCTTCTCCAAGGCCTGCGGCAAGGACCTTCCCTATGTCATCGAGGCAAGACGCCCCGGCGACGTGGCCACCTGCTACTCCGATCCTTCTAGAGCAAAAGAGCTGATCGGCTGGACCGCCGAAAAGAACCTGGAGGATATGTGCAGAGACGCCTGGAACTGGCAGTCCAAAAACCCTACAGGCTACAGCGCATAATACAGCTGCTGACATAAAGAACACTTACGGCATGGCCCAAAGGCCATGCCGTTTTTCTTTTGCTTTTTTTAAGTCTGTGCATCTTGTGCCGCCCGGAAGTGCGTCTTGTTTCCGGTATCTTGCGGAGATTTTTCCGGGGCCTGTATAATGGTCTTACCAGGAAAGGAGGGCGCCTTATGAAGATCCGGCTGTCGGTTCCGGAAGAAAAAAAGCCCCCTGTCGGTGAGGAACTTGCCCGGCACGGGATAGAAGTCAGCGAAGATGCAGAATATACACTGATCGAGACTCCCCGTTCCCACAGCTTTCTGAATGTGCGGGATAAGGAGAGCAGGGCGGTGCGTCTTTCAGCGGACCAGATCCTTTATATAGAGTCCTTCGGAAAGGACATCGAGGTCCATACCCTGCAGGAAACCTATTATGCCCAGGACCGGATCTACCGGCTGGAGGAGCTGCTGGATCCCCGGGAGTTTATCAGGATCAGCAAATCCGTCATTATCGCGAAAAGCTGCGTCAAAAAGATCCGCCCGGCCTTGACCATGAAGTTTGTTCTGACTCTGTCTGACGGGAGCCTGGTGGACGTGACCAGAAGCTACTACACAGATTTCCGCAGGTTCTTTAACATCTGAGATTTAAAACGGAGGGAAGTTTAATGCGTACATGGATCATAAGCGAAGCGGCGGGCCGTCTGGCCCTGATCCTGCTTCTTGTCTTTGCCCTGGCAGGCATCGTTCTCTTTGTCCTGGTCCAGGCCTATAACAGACATCTGGACAGAGTGGTCAGAGGAGAAGAAAGGGGAACCCACTCCTCCCTGCCGGACCCCGCATCGGCGGCAGACGGCATCTATAAGGCCGTCCTGGCAGGCATCTGCGCTGCTCTGGCCATCATGACAGGAGC
>CAMOGQ010000012.1 GCA_946614165.1 uncultured Lachnospiraceae bacterium | reverse complement strand
TTACAGAGAGGATATTGTCATCTCCTCTGCAAGCCCCATCCATTCAGAAGGAATGAGTGGGGTGATTGACAAAAACTCCATAGGGGCAGAAAAAAGGTACAAAAAAGAGAGGTGGGCGAAGTGCCGCCCCCTGAAAGGTCCGCTTTTAAAAATGCCTTTGGGTGCATGATCTGAAGGCCCGGAATGCGAAAAAGGCATGGGCCGTCAAGCGGATCGGGGATATGAAAATCATCAGTTAAAAATGGGGATTTTTCACCGGATTCGGCCGGGAGGGCGGCGGTGATAAAAGAAGTGAACAGGGACAGGAGCCGGTGCCCTTTGTCCCTGTCATTAATCTTAATGCTGGCCGGAGAACTTTTCAAGGGGGGCGGGCTTACGAACCTTTTTTCCACCCCCCGCCTCCTTTATGAAAAAATGGGACCGTTTCAGGCAAATCCGATGCGGCGCTCCCTGGAGCAGTTCTTTCTTTCCGGATACCGGAAGTCCCGGCCGGAAAGGACCAGGTCCGTGCCGCTTCCGTCTCCGGATCCCTCTCCGTAGATTCTTTCCGCATAGGAAAGCACCGCGTCTTCCACCAGGTTCCTGCAGAACCTTCCGTTTCCGAAATCCTTATCCTTCATAAAGGCTTGGCAGATCTCCCTGATTTTGTCTTCAGCCTCCGGCGCCAGGGTAAAGCCTCTTTTTTCCGCCTCCAGCCGGCTGATGGAGAGCAGTTCCTCTGCCTTGTAATTCTCAAAGGAGATCATAAAGGGAACGCGGGACTTAAGACCCGGATTTCTTTGAAAGAAGGTTTCCATTTCTCCCGGATAGCCCGCAAAGACCACAACGGTGGAATCCCGCCTGTTTTCCATTTCCTGAACAATGGTATTGATGGCTTCGTCACCGTAGCTGCCATCCCAGTGATCCAGAAGGGAGTAGGCTTCATCGATAAAGAGAAGCTTTCCGTCCGCCCAGGAAAAGACCTTCTGTACCTTCTGGGCCGTTTCTCCCGCGTAGCGTCCGATCAGATCCGCTCTGCCCACTTCCATGATCTGGTCGCTTTTCAGTATGCCTGCCTCATAAAGGATCCCGCCCAGGATCCTGGCTGCCGTGGTCTTTGCCGTGCCGGGGTTTCCAAGAAAGCCCATATGCAGGCTGAAGGGAAGTGTGTCCATTCCCTTATCCTGCATGTCCTTTTTCATTCTGGCCAGGGCGCGGATCCGCCTGACGTGATCCTTGACAGCGGAAAGGCCGATCAGCTCCTCCAGCATGGCGTTATAGTCCTTCTTTTCCCCGGTCTCCTTCTTTCTGATGGGACAGCCGCGGTATTCTTCTATCTTTTCAAGGATTATATCCGCAGTCTTTCTGCCCATGTTCCTGATGCGGTACAGGTCTTCTTCCGTGAGACCCAGGAGATCCTCATAGGTATGGTAACCTGCTCTTTTCAGGCAGTTGTAGGCTCGGACGGGTAATTCCATGTCTTCGATATTGCCGGACCATCCCTCCGAAAGTTCAGGCTCGGGAAGTTCCTTTTCCTTCCGGGATTCCTCCTGAGCTGTCTCCTCTGCCAGGTCCAGGATCATCCTGATAAATCGCAGTGCACAGGAAAGGGGGATCCTTCCCCTCTCTTCCCCTTCCTCTGCCCAGGCAGCGTCAACCGTTTCCATTCTTACGAAATGACTGCCCAGAAGGGTTCTGACCATAAGAGGGGCAGGACATTCCATTTCCATCCCGGCTCTTGCGACCACTTCTCCGCCTTCTGTCTTTTCTGCCCTGAGGG
Organism: uncultured Lachnospiraceae bacterium; assembly: GCA_946614165.1. GTDB lineage: Bacteria > Bacillota > Clostridia > Lachnospirales > Lachnospiraceae > CAG-791. Next base: position 41,492 of record CAMOGQ010000012.1, on the reverse strand, counting down.
TGATGGCCGCACCGCATCTGACAAGAGCAGTGAAGAGGTTATAGCTTTCTTCTTCGTAGTAGTAATCCTCTTTCCCGGCCTGCCTGAAGACGTAGGAAAAGGCCTTTTCTCCGGTCCCTTCCCCCAAAAGCTCCGGGCCAGCTTCCTTCAAAAGAACATAGGTGCCGAAGATCCACTGATAATCTTCCTTTTCCGCACCGGCATTCCCGGATACCAGGCAGGAGACTTTTCCCTCCGCAGGCAGATCGATCCGAAGTTCCATTTCCGTCCCTGCCGGAGCATAAGCCGCGCTTTCCATGAATCTTTCCGCTGTTTTGTCAAAGTGGTTTTCAATGCCGGGGTATTTTACTTCCAGGAAAGCTCCCGTTACCCTGTTTCCCTTTAAATTTTTTTCACAGTTTTTCATAATCCTGTTCTCCTTTTCATGATCCGTGTGTTATACATTTTCATATCCATGGAACAGATATTTTCCCCTCACGGCACGCTCCCCGCATCTGCGGATCCTGGCATGCTCGGCCCGCTCCCCGCTTTCGCGGATCCCGGCAGGCTCTCCGGGGCCGGATGTATCTGTTCCTATGCAGTTGTCAAGGTGCATCGGAAAACCGGACATCAAAAAAGACCGGTCTTCCGAATCATGGAAAAATGGGCATACTGACAGCGGGGTCAGCTGCTTATTACTCCATCGATTTCGGAAAACCGGTCATGAAAAAAACCGTTTATCTGATCTTTATTAAGTTTTGGAATTTCATTTTAACGCATTTGTGCCATAATGCAAGTAATATTTTACCGTTTTTCCAAACTGCCGGTTGAAGACCCCAGGGCCTGTCCTTCCGGGATCTGTCCGGGCAGTGCCGGGAAGCAGAAAGGACTTACGAATGGCAGCATTTGTTTTTGATATGGACGATACTCTTTATCTCCGCTCCGCCCCCTACATGGAGACCTTCCGGCATTTCTTTCCGGACAGTGCCGGAGTCGATCCGGAACTTCTCCTGAAGCGGAGCCGCTTTTGGAGCGACTATGAATTCGATCGGTTTAAGAAAGGGGAAATATCGAGGGATACCATGAATTCTCTCCGGGTCCTGGATACCCTCCGGGAATTCTCTCTTCCCGGAGATATGACCCTGGCCGGGGAATTCCAGAGGATCTATGAGGACAAACAGCGCCGCATCACGCTGATGCCCGGCCTTCGGGAAATACTGGAAGACCTCCGGGATAAAGGCTTTTTCCTGGGCATGATCTCCAACGGAAGCACAGACCACCAGCTGATGAAATACCATGCCCTGGGGCTGGAGGATCTGATCCCCAGGTCCCGGGTCCTGATCTCCTCCGAGACGCCTTTCCATAAGCCCGATCCCCGTATATTCACTGTATACCTTGAAAAGACCGGTCTTCAGAGGGGGGAAACCTGGTATATAGGAGACTCTGTCATAAACGATATCCTTCCGGCAAAGAAAGCGGGTCTTTTCGCCATCCTCGTCCGATGGGAAAAGACTTTGGAGGAGGATGGCGCTTCGTCCGCGGACAGGACTGCCCGGAGCCTGCAGGAGCTTCACATGATCCTTAATGAAATCACTTCATCCCCCGTCTGATCCTTATTTCTTTCTTCTGCCCCTGGTATCGAAGGTCTTTTTCAGGGCCTTTTCCGTAGCGGCCACGGATGCCAGGAGGGGTACCACGTAGACCATCATCAGAATACCGCTGATATAGGATACCGTTCCCGGATCCATGCTCATGGCAAGGACCATGAATACGGTGGTAAGGACAAAGAGGATAAAGCCGATGATCAGCCAGAGGCGTCCGCAGTATTCGTGGGCAAAGCGCCAGGTATCATCGGTTTTTACGGACATGGCGGTCCTGTATCCGAAGAGGCTGTTCCTGTCCCGGGGAATGCCATGGGTAAAAAGCCATCCGCAGACGACCATGACCAGGGGAATCAGCATGGTCATAATGAGATTGAATAAGCTGCCGTTCATATATAACTCCTTCCTGACGGATCTCCGTCCCGTACGATTCCTGTTGAATGGGGTGCCGCTTCCTGCGGTCTGTACCTTTTCTTGTTAAGACGCCTTTTTTCCTCAGCGCAGGTTTCTTATGCCTCCTGCCTCCAGAATTTCAAGCGCCAGGTCATGAGCGTCTTCATATCCCTGCCCGCACAGTTCCTCCGCGCTTTCATAAAGGGCCTTTTCAAGTCCCCCGGCCAGGATATCAAAACGTTCTCTTCCCATCTTTTTCCCGATGCCGCATTCCGGCGCCATCCTCTCAAAGGACTTTCCTGTCAGGCTGTCCGGACTGTAGCAGCCGTCGATGTGAAAGGGAAGCCGGCCGGATACGGGGTCATACAGGGCCGTGCAGGAAATAAAATCACAGGGAGCCAGAGACAGGGCGGAAAGGTCCAGGCCGTAATCCAGGGCAAAGGACCTTACGCTTCCCTCAAGGTTGCCCACAAGGAAGTTGAAGACGATCCTGTCCCATAAAGAGAGCATGTCCGGTATGGGGCGATAGGCCCTCTCCCGAAGCAGCCTGAACATGGCTGCCATATATCCTTCGTAGTCCCTTTCGGCAGATTTCCCCATGGGAATCCCCAGGGCCTGGCCCAGATCTTCCTGGTGGCGCTTCAGGATCCTTCCCTCTTCCCCGGCCCTTTCCCGGTCGGACCTTTTCAGGTCCAGGAGGATCCTGTGGTCTTCTCCCTTTCCCATCAGGCGGTATCCGGTTACGGGAAGGCCAAGCCTTCTGGCTGCGCCCATGCAGAGGGAGGCATTCACAAGGCCTCTTTCAAAGAGAGGCCTGCTCTGCATGACCTTCCAGTCTCCTGTCCTTTCTCCGCAGGGGAGCTGCCACAGATCTTCCTTTTCCCGCAGCTTCAGGCAGCACACTGGCCCATCTCCCGGAAGGAGCGACGAGGACCGGATCAGAAGGGAAGCCATGTCACTTCCCCGGCCGCCCGCAAGCCTTTTCAGATCGCTCCGGTCCAGATCCTCGTAAAAGGCTTCGGGAAGGGGGAAGTCTTCCTCCAGGATCCTGAGTCCACCCCTGCAGTCGGAGCCCAGAAGGCTCAGCATGGAAAGATAGTCATCCTCCCTGCAGCGAAGAAGGCTGGAAAGTTCCTTCAGGAAGGGCCCGGATGGCAGAAGGGCCTGGAAAAAGCTTCCTGTGCTTTCGGGGCCGAAGGCTTCCTTTTTCAGAGGCAGGGAAAGGGAGACGGCCCGGGCCTCTTCCCTCTCCAGGTAGGAGGGATCGTAGGAAAAGCAGGCATCCTCAGAGGACATGCCCCGAATCTCTCCGCAGAGAAAGTCCCTGCCGCAAATCTGTATATAGACTGTCAGTCTGCGCATTTATCTTTCTCCTCGTTTTGTCAGCTCCAGATCCATCCCAAGAAGGGAAGCAAGTTCAATGGCCTTTCCCAGCTCCGCTGTGGTCTTTCCGTTCTCCAGGTCGGAAATAAAACTGACGCTGAGGCCGGTAAACTGAGAAAGGAAGCCCTGGGTATAGCCCAGTTCCTTTCTGCGGAGGCGAAGGGCCTTTCCGAAGGAAACCGCATCCGTGATCTTCATTTCTGCCGCCTTTCTTCCGCCGGCATTTTTAGCCGTACGGACAATTCCACTCTTTTTCAGTATAAATGAGGCCGCATGGCTTCGCAATCACTTTCCTTTGCTGAACTTTGCTCTTTTTCCTCTTTTTTCCCACTCTTTTACCGGGCCGCAAAACATGATACTATAGGTGGCGGCCGGAAACAGCCCCATAAGTCAAGGCAACGATGCAGGGAGGAAATACATATGCAGGAATTCAGAACCTATGACGGGGAGACCCTTTATTATAAAGTATGGAAAGCCGGTGAGAGACGGGCAGTGATCCAGATCCTGACCGGTCTTGCGGAAGTATCGGAATACTACGAAGCCTTTGCCCAGACCGCCGCAGCAGCGGGCTTTACCGTATACCTTCTGGAATACAGAAAGCACGGACGAAGCACGGCTTCCTACGGAGAAGGTAATCTTTTCATCGGCTATGCCCGGGACCAGGCCTTCTTTCTGAAAAAGATCCGCCGTGAAGAGCCGGGGCGAAAGGTTTTCGTCATGTCTCATTCCCTGGGCACCATGGTGACCCAGATGGCCTTTTATCATACGGACGCCGACTGGGACGGCGTGATCTTTACGGGCCTTTCCCATAACGCCTATACCCCGGAAAAGCGCAGCAGGCAGCTCTCCCTTGCCGTCTCTGCCATAGAAAAATACGGTCCCGACGCCATAAGTGAAGATATCTACGAAGAAGTCTTCAATCATCTGAACGACCGCTTTGCCCATGAGCAGTCTCCCTTCTCCTTTATCACTTCCGACAGGCAGAAGTGGGAATGGATCGCGTCCCTTCCCTATACCTCTCCGGGCTACAGCAACCGCTTTTTTAAGGAATTCGTGGAGGCCTGGAGCCTGCTTGAGACCTGCGGCCTGGAAACATACCCGGAACGCGGCCTGCCTGTCCTTATTCTGAACGGGAGCGAAGACGTGACCGCGGACAACGGAAGCTACGGCGACGTAAAGCTGGATCTTCTGGAGCAGGCTGGATTTACAGACGTTGAATCCGTCGTATATGAGGGGCTCCGTCACAGTCTTCTTCAGGAGACCCTTGCAGACATCGTCACAGGAGACATCCTGACCTGGGCAGAGGAACATACCTGACCGGATCTGAAGACCTGCTGGTCTTTTTTTCCGGATACTACAACAAATGAGGGCAGCGGCAGAAAAAGATTCTGCAGCTGCCCTGCTATTTATGATCCGTTTCGGAAATGTTTTTCTCTTCTCCGGACCTGTCTTCCCTTACTTTCTTGAAAGCTCCGCCGAATCCAGGATCACGGTAAAGGGTCCGTCGTTTTCCAGATCGATCTTCATATGGGCCCCGAATTCTCCTCTCTGGACATCGGGAACATATTCCTTTGCTTTCTCCAGGATATACTCGTAGAGCTCTTCCGCCATACGAGGATCTCCCGCCCTGATGAAGGAGGGCCTGTTGCCCTTTCTGCAGTCTGCATAGAGGGTGAACTGGGATACGATCAGAAGAGAGCCTCCCACAGTGTTTATATCCAGATTGGTCTTACCGTTCTCGTCATCGAAGATCCTCAGCTTTGCCATCTTGGCGATCATCTTGTCCGCGATTTCTTCTGTGTCCGTTTCGCAGATGCCGGCCAGGACCATAAAGCCCTTTCCGATCTGCCCCAGGACCCTGCCCTCAACGGTAACAGACGCCCGGTTCACTCTCTGTATTACAAATCTCATGCTTTGCCGGCTTCCTTTCTGTCATTCTTTACTGCCGCGGCTTCTTCAAAGTCCGTATCTTTCCTTTCCTCTCTCCTGTTTTTCAGCCCCAGGACTGCCTTCCAGGGAGCGTCGGGCCTTCTGGTATGGAACTTGTCCTCATGCTCTTCGTCATAGCTTACCAGTTTTCCGTCCTCGGAATAGGCCGCCCTTGTATAGGCATAGGTCCTGACCGGCATGCCCTTTTTCGTCAGCCGGTAATGGATCCATCTGCGCATGCCGTGGTAGAAGCAGGCAAACAGGGGAACGCCCAGGATCATGCCCGGTACGCCGAAGAGGCCGCCGAAGAAGATGATGGAAAAGAGGACCCAGAAGCTGGATATGCCCGTGGTATCGCCCAGGATCCTGGGACCCAGGATATTCCCGTCGAACTGCTGCAGGATCAGTACGAAGATCAGAAAGCGCAGGGCAGAGAAGGGATCGATGATCAGGACGAAAAATCCGCCTATGACAGCGCCGATGTAGGGGCCGAATACGGGAATGATGTTGGTAAAGCCCACCAGGACCGATACCAGGCCGGCATAGGGGATGGCCAGGATGTAGGTGCCCACATAGCACAGAAGTCCGATCAGGACGGAATCGATGATCTTGCCCACCAGAAAACCTATAAAAGTATAGTGGATATGGCGGAAGGTGGAGATTACCTCATTGGCTATGTGCTCCTTGAAGAAGGCGTAGCAGAACTTTTTGGACTGGCCCAGGAACTCCTCCTTGGCAAAGAGGATATATATGGCGACGATCAGTCCTACAAAGGTGTTCACGATGCCCGAAATAAAGCGGGTCAGATAGGTGGTGACCAGATCCACCAGCTTGTCCATGTTCGGAATGACCGTGGTGTTGATCATATTCAGGATCTGATTGGAAAAGTCATTGAAGATCTTCAGAGCTTCCTTCAGCATGGGGTTGTCCGGATACAGGACCATCAGAGATTCAAGCCATTTCCTGAAATTCCGGATATAGGAAGGAAAAGCGTTGATCAGGCTGGTAATGCTTCGGTAAAGGGAAGGAATACAGATCAGGAACAGGATCGCCAGTACCGCCAGAAAAAGAATCATGGAAATGGCAACGGAGAGGCCCCGCATGCGCTTTCTGTGCACAGCTTCCTTCTCGTCGCTCATGATCCGGATCCCCTTCTTCTCGTAGACCGGGATCATGAACTTCCTTTCCAGGAAGTTGACCACGGGCGTCAGGATGTAGGCCAGAATGACACCGTAGATAATGCCTGTCAGGATCTGGGCCAGTCTTCTGATGGCGCCCATATATCCGCTGGAGCGGAAAATAAGGCAGTACACAAAAAGACAGGCCAGAAACAGTCCGAAGATCGTTATGGCCCATGTGATCTGTTTTTCATCCGGTTTATGTTTCATATGTTTGTCCCTCCACGCTCAGTATAACACTTTGCGGTTTTCCGTGGCATTCCACTTATGTTAAAATAGATCTGCTGAAGAAACATTTTACGAAGATTTTACTACTTACCCTGAAAAGAGGTCCCATGGCCAGAAAAACAGCTGCACCGGAAACCTATTCCGACGAACAGGACATAAAAAATATCAGAAAGATGCGCGAGATTCTCCCGGAGCTTCCTCCCTTCTGCCGCCAGTATTTCAGAAGCATAGAGGATTCCACCGCCCCCAGGACCAGACTGGGCTACGCCTACGACCTCCGGGTCTTTTTTACCTTCCTGCATGAGAACAACTCTGTCCTCTCCGGAAAGCCCATGAATAAGTGGGGCCTGGAGATCCTGGACGCTCTTACAAGAGAGGATCTGGAGGAATATATGGAATATCTGTCCTATTATGAAAAGGACGGAACGGTCTATACCAACGACGAAAAGGGAAAATCCCGGAAGCTCTCCGCTCTCAGATCCATGTTTCAGTACTTCTACTCCAGCGGACTCATAGAAAAGGATGTCTCCCGCCTGGTGAACATGCCAAAGAAACATGAAAAGCCTATCATCCGGCTCTCTCAGGAGGAAGTCCGGGAGCTGATCGATCTTGTAGAGGACGGTTCCGAACTGACCAGGCAGGAGCTGCGCTACCATGACAAGACCAAGGTCCGGGACGAAGCCCTTCTTATTCTGTTTCTGGGCACCGGGATCCGTGTCTCCGAGCTGGTGGGCCTGGACCTTCAGGACATCAACTTCAGGGAGAATGCCATCAGGGTACACAGGAAGGGCGACTATGACGCCATCGTCTACTTCGGAGACGAGGTCTCTCTGGCCCTCAAATCCTACCTGGAGGAAAGGAAGCTGATCATTCCGAAGAGCGGCCACGAAAACGCCTTTTTCCTCTCCCTGCAGAAGAGCCGGATCACGGTCAGAGCCGTGGAAAAGCTGGTCAAAAAATACGCTTCCAGGGTGACCAGTCTGAAAAAGATCACTCCCCACAAGCTCCGCTCCACCTACGGCACCAATCTGTATAAGGCTTCCGGAGACATCTATCTGGTAGCCGATGTGCTGGGCCATAAGGACGTCAATACCACCAGAAAGCACTATGCCGCCATGGATGAAGACCGCAGAAAGAGCGCCGTAAACATGGTAAAGCTGCACGGAGATCCCTCTGAGGAAGAAAACGAAGAATAAAGAGGCCTCATTATGAGCATCATAAAAAACGAGATCCCCCTCCTGGAATACGATACCGATCCCACCGCCGTGATCATGCCCGGGCACGAAGGCTTTGATATGGTGCTTCCGGAAAAGGCCGTCTACGCCTTCCTGGGAGAAGAAGTAGACCGATACGCCAGATCCCGGGGAGCCCGCGTCGCGGCCCGTTTCGAGTCGGAAACAAAGCTCTATCCGGTCTATGTGCTGGAGGAAGGAGGGGAAGAGATCTGCTTCATGCAGGCACCTGTGGGCGCCCCTGCCGCGGCCCAGATCCTGGACTGGCTGATCTCCTACGGGGTAAAAAAGGTCATCAGCAGCGGCTCCTGCGGCGTCCTTGCGGACCTTCCCGAAGGCATCTTTCTTGTCCCTTCCAGGGCCCTTAGGGACGAAGGCACCTCCTATCACTATCTGCCTCCTTCCCGTTTTATAGATATATCCGAAGAGGCCAGAGGGGCTGTCGAAAAAGCCCTTACGGAGCGCGGCCTTCCCTACAGGGAAGTGGTGACCTGGTCTACCGACGGTTTTTACCGGGAGACCAGAGACAAGGTGGAATACAGAAAAAGCGAAGGCTGCAGCGTAGTGGAAATGGAATGCTCCGCTCTTGCCGCCTGCGCATCCCTCCGAGGCATCCTCTGGGGACAGCTCCTATATACGGCGGATACCCTGGCAGACGCGGAAAACTATGACGAGAGAGACTGGGGCGCCAAAGCAGCGGGACTTGCCCTGAAGGTCAGCATCGAAGCCGTCAGAAATCTCTGAGCGAAAAAACCCCCTTAAGCATCATTGGATCAGATCCATTGACTGCTTAAGGGGGATCGTTTTCTTTTGGGCGGGATCTACTCCTCCTGGATCTTTACTCGGCAAAGGCGTAGTAGGGAATGACCAGCTGATCGCCGGGCCTTACGGACATGTCCTGACCGGTCTTTAAAGCGATGTGGTTGATCTTCAGGACCTCGGAAATGTAGGCGTCCGCATTCTTATAGTGATCCGCGTCGCAGTACTTTTCCACGATATCGTCCATGGTCTGGCCGTATTCCACGGTCAGGGTCGTAAAGAACTTGGTCTTCTGGGGGCCCAGGTCCTTTGGCTTGGCCTTCAGGCCCAGCAGGAAGCAGGATACCAGCATGACCATCATGACGGCCAGTACCAGCAGGGCCTTCCTTCTGAATCTGGCTGCTGCAGCGGCTCTTGCTCTTCTTCTGGCAGCCGCCCGGCTCCTGGCCCGGACAGGCGCGGATCCGCCGGCTCTCTCGGCCCTTGCAGTCCTTACGGCCGCGTTCCTTTTTGTGCGGGGAGAAGCGGTTTCCCTTCTGCCGCTTTCCTTCTTTGTATTTTTACTGTCGTTTACGGAAATATAGACCCTGTGGGATGCGCCGAAACCGCGGCTGACATCTTCCAGCCGCATGAAGGGGACCAGGTTCAATGATGCATTCATTGCCATATCTTATCTCCAATCTTATATTTTGTTTTATAAATCCAACATGCGTTTGGAACGGCTGGTTGGAACATTCGTTTGTGATGTTTTTATTATATCGAACATACCTTCTGAAGTCAACACATTTTCCGAACAAATTTTTGGAAATTTTGTTTGATTTCCGGGTGCCTTATGCTATAATAAATCCAGCAAAAGAACATTCATTTGCAGTTTGAATAAATCAGGAGGTAGTTTATGGCAAAAGGCAGAATCAGCAGGAAACAGAAAGAGATTCTGGATTATATCAAGGAGAGGATCCTGGAAAAAGGCTATCCCCCGTCAGTGCGTGAGATCTGCGCTGCGGTCAATCTCCGTTCCACCTCTTCCGTCCACTCCCATCTGGAGACTCTGGAAAAGAACGGCTATATCCGCAGGGACCCTACAAAGCCCAGAACCATCGAGATCTGCGACGACAGCTTCCAGATGGTCCGCACCGAGATGGTCTCTCTTCCTGTGGTAGGCAGGGTCGCTGCCGGCGAACCGATCCTGGCCCAGCAGAATATCGATACCTATTTCCCCATCCCCGCCGAGAATGTTCCCTCCGGAGAGTCCTTCGCTCTCAGGGTGCATGGCGAATCCATGATCAAGGCCGGCATCTTCGACGGCGATCTGATCTTCGTCAACTCCTGCAATACCTGCAGGAACGGAGAGATCATTGTGGCACTGGTAGGCGAGGAAGCCACTGTAAAGACCTTCTATAAGGAAGACGGTCATATCCGCCTTCAGCCCGAGAACGATACCATGGCTCCCATAATCGTGGACAACTGCACGATCCTGGGCAAGGTCTTCGGTGTATTCCGTCTTATGTAAATCCATTGAGCGTCCGCCCCGCGGGCGCTCATCTCTTTTATGTCTTTATATTGCCCCAATGATTGTCCGTAAATCCGGACAATCGCAGTATTTCATAAAAACTTTTTATAAGTCACGTCCTTTTTCCATCCTGGGCACGTTTCCCATAAAGTTCTGCTTTTCCCTCTCTGCCTGCCTTATAGAGTCATATGACAGGCGGCCCGGTGCCGGGCGTAAATAAAAAAGGGCCGGGCCGCACCATTCAGGTGCGCCCGGTCCAGTGATAGCACTTGCTCAGTAATTTTCGTAGGTCACTTCATTTGCGTCAGCAGCGTACTTATCCCATATTTTGTTGAAATCCGCCTCGGAAACTTCCTCCCCGTCGATAAGATAGATTTTTTCCTCGTTGTCCTTTTCCGGTTAACGATGCTCGGCGTAATAGTCTGCGGAGGCCGCTTTTTCAAGATTTCCGTCCTTTACGGTGTACACTTCAATATGCCTTTCACCGGAAAGGCGCGAGTACCAGGTCACGGTATGCTCCCCGGTATCGCAGTAGAACTTATCTCCGCCGGCATTTCCGATCTCTTTTACGACCTCTGCCTTTCCGTCCCTGAAGACAACCATGCAGGCCTGGTCCTGATCGCTGATAAATGCCTCTTCTGTGGTGGAAAGGAGCAGGACCGGCACCCCGTCTCTGTTAACATCCACAGATCTGCAGCAGGGATACTTCTCCTTTACGGAATCATCAGACAGATACTCCCTTAACCAGTCGCTGCCGTCGTCCTTTTCGTCAGCTTCCTGTGCCGCTACGTTCTCTGCCGCATCCGGAGCTTTCTCCGAACTTTTCCGGCACAGCCCGCAAATACCGCGCATGCCGCAGCGAGCACGGTGCAAGTATACACAATTTTCTTTTCATAACTGTTTTCTCCCTTTACAGTATTCTTCCGATGGGCCATTTATACTCTTTTTTATCGTTGATTTGTCAATGCAGTTACATACACGCCATCCTGTTCTGCCAGTACTCTCCTTCGGATGCAGCTGATGCCTGCATTCCTGTCTGCCCGGAAACAAAAATACAGAAATTAGAAAAGGTTCCCTTTCGTTTCCGGAAGGGAACCTTTCCATGTTCCTGTATTTCTATATAAATATTTCCTGAACCAATTACACCGGTGCCTGAAACCGATCAGAGATCCGAAGCATCGATCTGCTTTCCGTCTCTCCAGATCCTTTCCAGATCATAAAGGAGGCGTTCTTTCTGGTCAAAGAGATGTACGATAATATCGCCGAAATCCAGCAGGATCCAGGCTGCGTTGCTGTAGCCCTCCACCTGCTTGACAGGATAGCCGGCTCTGCCCATCTTCTCTTCGACTTCGTCGGACATGGCCTGAATCTGGTTCCTGTTGGTGCCGTTGGCGATAATAAAGTAATCCGCAAGAACAGACACGTCACTGATATCGATGACTCTGATATCCGTGGCCTTTTTATCCTCCAGTGCCTCAATGACAAGCCTGGTCAGTTCTCTGTTCTTTTCCTTTGTGTTGGCTTCACTCATAATAGTTCCTCACCTCATCATGTGTTTTGTAGAAATCATAGGTACGCTGTGTCATGGGATCGATCTCACGGCCGGTAGATTTCAGATAGACAAGAGAATCAAAGAGGATCTTCAGCACCGCATCGTCGATGGTGTCCGAATTGAAGGCCAGATGCCTGACCTCGGGGAGGTCGGAGGCCACGTCCCGTCCGGGCTCCATATAGTCCGCCACGAAGATGATCTTCTCCAGAAGGGACATGCCGGGACGTCCGGTGGTATGGTAGCGAACGGCATTGATGATGTCCTCATCCTTATAGCCGTACTTTTCGGATACCAGAACGCTGCCGGCCTTGGAATGAAGCAGCGATACACTGTTCCTCTCCATGTCGGAGATCTCCAGTCCTGCCTTCTCGCAGACCCTGATCATCTTCTTCAGATCCAGGCATTTGGCGCAGTCGTGGAGGAGTCCGGCGATTTCCGCCTTTTCCATATCCGCTCCGTAGACCATGGCCAGGGACGTGGCCGTATAGGCTACTCCCATGGTATGGATGAACCGGTTGTATTTCAGTTCCGACTCCAGCTGCCTGACAAGTGCTGTTCTTTCTTCTCTCTTCAAATCTGCCGCTCCTTATGCTTATCCCTGCTTCCATTATAACAGACACAGGTCATGATTGAAAATCCGGGACAGCGACTTTTTGCTTTCGCTGTCCTCACACATAGAGCCCCCTGTTCCGGATATATTCGATCACTCCTTCGGGCAGCATGTAGCGTACGCTCCTGCCCTCTTCCAGACGGTTCTTGATATCGGTGGAGGAAAAGCCCACATTTGGTACGTCCAGCAGGCGGATCCGGGCTCCGAAGTCCCTCTCCAGGGCCTTAATCTCTTCCGAAAGGGCTTCCGGCCTTACGGAGTCTTCCCTGACGGCCGCAAGGATCGTGCAGCGGGAAAAGATCTCTTCCGGATGATACCAGGTCCGCATGGACACCACGGTATCTGCCCCCACGATAAAGAAGAAGTCCGTATCCGGATGGTCCCCGGTCAGGATCTGGAGAGTCTCAGCGGTATAGGTCTTTCCTTCCCTCAGGACTTCCATGTCCGATACCGTAAAGAAGGGATTTGTCCCGGCAGCGATCCGGGTCATCTCCAGTCTGTCATACCTGTCCGATACCTTCCTTGCCTGGTGGTCCTTGAAATAGGACCTGCCCGAGGGCATGAGGATGACGCTGTCCAGACCCATGGCATCCCTGGCCGCTTCCGCGATCAGCAGGTGGCCGAAGTGGGGCGGGTCGAAGGTGCCGCCCATAATGCCGGTTCTTGCTCTTTTTTCCATAGCTTTTTCTGTCCCTTTCCTCTCTTCAAAGGCCCGGAAACGGGGCTTTCTGCCGTCACACGCGCTTTTTCTGCTCCGGAAGTACGATCTTTGGATTCTCTTTGAAAGGCCTGTAAAGGATAAATTTGCGGCCGATCACACGGACCAGCTGGGACCTGGTCCTGCCGGCCAGGGTCTCTGCCATCTCTCTGGGATCGCCTGGTGCCATCTTCATGATGGACCCCTTGAGAAGCTCTCTGGTATTGAAGGCTTCTTCGCAGGAAATGACGACTTCCGGCGTAACGCCGGCGACGCCGATATTGACTACGGGCTCCAGGTCATTGGAAAGACCTGTCAGATAAGCCCTCTGTTTGCTTGTAAGCATATATATTTATCTCCTAAAAAACTTTTGTATAAATCAGTCGAAGAAATCGAAGGCATGGCCGTACATGCGGACCGTATCGCCCTCTTTGCAGCCCATTTCCCTGAGCCTGTCGACGATTCCGTTTTCTCTGATGAAATTCTGGAAGAACATGAATCCCTTTTCCGTATCCAGGTTGGTATAGCCCAGCATCTTTTCGATGCGGGGGCCTTCCACCACATACTCTTTTGCCTTGGGATCATATTCATAGGTAACGGGCTCTTCTCTGTCATCGAAGTAGTCGGCCGGGTCGTATTCGGACTCATAGACCGTGACTTCTTTCGGCATCCGGTCCAGAACGCTCTTGATGTGATAGAGAAGCTCCTTTATGCCCGCGCCGGTGGCGGCGGAAATGGGATATACCTCCACGCCGTCCTTTCCGCAGAAGTCCCGGATGGCCTTGACGGGATTGAAGTCGTCGTCCTCCAGTTCCTCGGGATCCACCAGGTCCACCTTGTTGGCAGCGATGATCTGGTGCTTCTTTGTAAGGTCGATGTTGTAGCGTTCCAGCTCCGCGTTGATGGCCTTTATATCCTCGATGGGATCCCTGTCCTCGGATCCGGAAGCGTCCACCACGTGGACCAGGACCTTGCATCTTTCGATATGCTGCAGGAACTCGTGGCCCAGGCCTGCACCCTCTGCCGCGCCTTCGATGAGGCCGGGGATATCCGCCATGACAAAGCCGCCCTCGTCCAGATCCACCACGCCCAGGATAGGGGTCAGGGTGGTGAAATGATAGTTTGCGATCTTGGGCTTTGCGTTGGATACCATGGAGAGCAGGGTGGACTTGCCCACGTTGGGGAAGCCGATCAGTCCCACGTCCGCGATCACCTTCAGCTCCAGCTGCAGCTCCAGGGTCTTGGCGGGCTGGCCGGGCTGGGCATACTTGGGCGCCTGCATGGTGGAGGTGGCATAGTGCATGTTTCCGTTGCCGCCCAGGCCTCCCTTTAACAGGACGAATTCCCTGTTGTCTCCGGACATGTCGATGATGATCTTGCCCGTAGACAGTTCCCTGACAACGGTTCCTTCGGGCACCTTCAGATAGAGGTCTTCGCCCTTTTTGCCGGACATCCTCTTCTGCTTGCCTTCTTCCCCGTTCTGGGCCGCGTATTTTCTCATATGGCGGAAATCGCCAAGGGTATTTAAGCCTTCATCCACCACCAGGATCACGCTGCCGCCGTCGCCGCCGTCACCGCCGTCCGGGCCTCCGTTGGGAACAAATTTTTCTCTGCGGAAGGAAACGTGGCCGTCTCCTCCCTTGCCGCTCTGCACGACAATTTTCACTTTATCTGTAAACATAAGCTCTGGTTCCCCAAAAACTCCGAAAAAAAGGCTTCAGACAGGGTGCCTGTCCGAAGCCTTGATGTCACATCTTACTGCTCTGCAACTTCAGCAACTTCTACCGGATGAACGGAAGCTCTCTTTCTGTATTTGCCTACACGTTCAAATCTCAGAATGCCGTCAGTTAATGCAAACAGGGTGTCGTCACCGCCCAGGCCTACATTGAGACCGGGATGGATGTGTGTGCCACGCTGTCTGTACAGGATGTTGCCGGCTTTGACAAACTGTCCGTCTGCCCTCTTTGCACCAAGTCTCTTGGCATTGGAATCACGGCCGTTCTTGGTGGATCCCATACCTTTTTTATGTGCGAAGAACTGAAGGTTAAGTTTTAACATAATTATACCTCCTTGATTACGTACTGCAGATATTTCTTACCGTACTCGTCCCGGACCGATTTCAGTCCAAGGATCATGCAGTCGATAAGAAAGGCTGCCTTATCTCCGGGTTTCTGCAGGAAGGTGCAGGATAAATATCCGCCTTCCTTTTCGTCAGCCTCGACCCTGATCTTTTCGTGAAGGAGCTCGTCCAGACAGTTCACGGTGTTGATTACCAGAACGGAAATGGCGGCGCAGATGATATCTTCGCCCTCCTCTGCAAAGCCTGCATGGCCCGTGCATGTGAAAGATCTGTAGTCGCCTGACTTCGTTTTCTGAATTATGACTTTCGTCATAGTCTTCCTCAGCCGTTGATCTGATCGATCCTGACACGGGTATAAGGCTGTCTGTGACCGTTCTTCTTGTGATAGCCGGTCTTTCTCTTATACCTGTACACAACGACTTTTCTCTGCTTGCCCTGATCTAAGACAGTGCCTGTTACGGTTGCACCGGCAACATCAGCTGCTACCTTAAGTGCATCACCGCTTACTGCAAGGACCTGATCAAAGGTAACACTGTTTCCAGCCTCAACATCGATCTTCTCGATATCGATGACATCTCCTTCGGAAACCTTGTACTGTTTGCCACCTGTTGCAATAATCGCGTACATCTTGGTACCTCCTTCTTTAAAAAACTCGCTGATTACGGCGTCCGGACGGGCCGGAGCTTTCGGGAAGGCCTGCAGTACCATACAGCCTGTCCCACGCCCTCATGGGCGCACTTTGCCTCACCATGCGGCATACTCTATATATTTAACAGACTTGAGCGGGATTGTCAACCAAAATTGTTTGATTTTTCTGAACAATTTTTAAAATTTTAAAATCCCCTTTTCCGCTCAGTGGGCCTGCCTTCTGGCCAGCTCCTCCATGACGTCCTCCCAGGTGATCTCCTTCTGGGCCATGATGACCATCAGGTGGTAGAGATAATCGGAGATCTCGTAGACGATCTCGTTGGGGTTGGGATTCTTGGCCGCGATAATGATCTCCGTATTCTCCTCTCCCAGCTTTTTGAGCATCTTGTCCAGACCCTTGTTGAAGAGGTAGTTGGTATAGGATCCTTCCTTGGGATATTTCCTTCTTTCCAGGATGGTCTGGTAGTCCTTCTCCAGGACCTTTCCGGGATTGTGGAGAGAGGTCTCCGTATCCTTCACGTCCTCGTTGAAGAAGCAGGAATGCTTGCCGGTATGGCAGGCGCCTCCCACCTGGTCCACTCTGGCCAGCAGGGTATCCATGTCGCAGTCGCCGGTCAGGGTCCTGACATACTGATAGTGGCCGCTGGTCTCTCCCTTGACCCAGAGCTCCTTCCTGGACCTGGACCAGTAGGTCATGCGGCCTGTCTTTATGGTCAGGTTGTAGGCCTCTTCGTTCATGTAGGCCACCATGAGGACTTCGTCCGTGGATGCCTCCTGGACCACTACGGGCAGAAGGCCGTCGGAATTCTTGACAAAGGAAGCCCAGGGGAAAAGGGCCCTGCGCAGTTTTACGGGAATGCCCGATTCCGCACAGTTCATCTTGATGGCATGGATCTCTCCGATCCTGTCGTTGACCGCGTTTCCGCCGATGCCGCCGATGCCTTCCTTTTTCAGGACGTCATAGAACTCGCCGGCGGTCACTTCCTCCAGCACCGCGATGGTGGGCACGCCCTCCACCTTGGGGGCTTTCTGCCAGGGGGCTCTGTCGATGCCGTCCACATAGAAGAGCTCGCAGACGCTTTCCCGAATCAGGTCCTGATTGCCGAGGACCGCGTCCGTAGCCAGGCAGCAGCCCGCGATCTTGTCCCGTCCGAAGCGGGCCGCGGCTTCTCTGGCCAGCTGTACGTTGTCGGTCCTGGAGAAGTTGAGGGCGGCCTTTCTGCATCCCGCGTAGATCAGCTTCTTGACGTCCTCCAGGCGGCGGATGTTGCCTGCTCCCGTAACAGGGATCCTTACCTTGTCGCAGATCTCCCGGATCAGGTCCAGAGCCTCTTCGTGCTCCTTATCGGTCCTGGACTGATCGAAGACCAGGAGTTCGTCGATATTTCCGTTATTGTAATCCAGGGCCAGCCTTACGGGATCGGCCGAGACCAGGCTGTGGTCCCGGAGGCTTTTGACAGCCTGTCCCTGATAAAGATAGATGGCAGGCACAAATTTTCTGTATTCACTGCTCATAGGGGCCTCCTTTACGTGTGTGTCAGCTTTCCGGTGAGGTTCACTCGAACCTTACCCGGATAGAGTTTGCGTGTGCTGTCAGGCCTTCGCTTTCTGCAAAGAGTTCTATATCCTTATGGACCTTTTCCAGCGCTTCCCTGGAATAGGAAATGATGGAGGTCCTTTTGATGAACTGGTCCACGCCCAGAGGGGAGAAGAATCTGGCGGTCCCGTTGGTGGGCAGGATGTGGTTGGGGCCGGCGAAGTAGTCGCCCAGAGGCTCCGAAGAGTAGGTCCCCAGGAAGATGGCGCCGGCGTTTCTGATCCTGGTCATGATCTGGAAGGGATCTCTGGTCACGATCTCCAGGTGTTCGGAGGCGATGGTATTGGCGGCGTCCACCAGATCGTCCATGTTTTCACTCACGAAGATGTAGCCGTAGGACTCCAGGGACTCTTCGATGATCTTAGCTCTTGAAAGAGTCTTCAGGAATCCGTCGATCTCTTCCGAGACCTGCTCTGCCAGCTCCATGCTGGTGGTCAGAAGGATGGCAGATGCCATGGGATCGTGCTCCGCCTGGGACAGGAGGTCCGCCGCAACAAATCTGGCGCTGGCGCTTTCGTCCGCGATCACCAGGATCTCGGAGGGACCCGCCACGGAATCGATGCCCGTCACGCCGAAGCAGGCCTTTTTGGCCAGGGCCACATAGATGTTGCCGGGGCCCGTGATCTTGTCGGCTCTGGGAACAGACTCCGTACCGTAGGCCATGGCCGCTATGGCCTGGGCGCCGCCGCACTTGTAGATGGCGTCCGCCCCGGCTATATCCGCCGCCACGATGGTGCCGGGAGTGACCCTGCCTTCCGCATTGGGAGGCGTGGCCACGATGATATTGGAGACGCCGGCCACTTTGGCGGGCACCACGTTCATAAGGACGCTGGAGGGATAGGCCGCTCTTCCGCCGGGAACATAGCAGCCGGAGACCTCGATGGGCGTGATCTTCTGGCCCAGGATGACGCCGTCCTCCCTGGTGGTGATCCAGGAATTCACCTTCTGCTTTTCGTGATAGTCCCGGATGTTTTCGGCCGCCTTTTTCAGGACTTCCACAAAGGCGGGATCCAGGGCAGCGTAGGCTTCTTCAATTTCTTCCCGGGTGACCCGGATGGTATCGGCGGTAAGTTCGCACCTGTCGAACTTCTTCTCGTATTCGAAAAGGGCCTGGTCTCCCCTGGTCCGGATCTCTTCTATGATCTCCCGGACTGCCTTTTCCTGCTCCTCATAGCCGGAAGGGCTCCTGCCGATCAGGGCCTCCAGGGCTTCTTTTTTCGTATCTTCCGTTAATCTGACGATTCTCATACAGTCCTCCCCAGTCTCAGAGCTGATTCTCATGCTTTTCCGAATTGACCACTTCCCTGACCCTGGAGATGACCTCCCGGATCCTCTGGGCCTTCATGGTCATGGAGACCTGGTTGACGATCATGCGGGCCGAAATGGGGCAGACCTCCTCCAGGACCTTCAGACGGTTGGCCTTTAAAGTGGACCCGGTCTCCACGATATCCACGATCACGTCCGCCAGTTCTACGATGGGACCCAGCTCCACGGACCCGTTGAGCTTGATGATGTCCACGGTCTGGTGCTTCCTGTTGTAGAAGTAGTCCCTGGCAATGCCCGGATATTTGGATGCCACGCGGATCCTTTCGTGATGCTTTAAAAGCTCCCTGGCGGATTCAGGGCCGGCCACGCACATGGTGCACTTGCCGAACTCCAGATCCAGGACTTCGTAGACCCTGCGGTTCTCTTCTATGATGATGTCCGATCCCGTCACGCCTATATCCGCGGCGCCGTACTCCACGTAGGTGGGCACGTCCGGCCCCTTGGACAGGAAAAAGCGGAGCTTCTGTTCTTCGTTGGTAAAGACCAGCTTTCTGGATTTCTTGTTTTCCAGTTCCTCACAGTAATAGCCTGCCTTCTCCAGAAGGGCCATGGTCTGATCCGCCAGCCTTCCCTTGGTCAGGGCTATGGTCAGATACTGGGAACGGTCCCCGGAAAGGGGCTGCATGGTGTTGTTCATTCTTTGTATCCTCGATTGATCGGAAACCTGACTTACCTGTCTCCCCCAGGGACCAGAAGGGTCCTTATGCCCTCTTTCCTGAGCCGGATGGCCTTTTCAAGGCAGGCGTCGTAGCTTTCCTCTGTATATTCGATCTTTTCCGTATGCGTATCCACCGGGATTTCGATCTTCTGCCTCTGCATGGCTTCCAGCAGGGCATCGATCTGGATCATGAAGCCTATGGAGGGAGCGTCCTTGCCGAAGTGGGCAAGAAGGCCGTCGTAGCGGCCGCCGGTGGCAATGGCTTCCCCGGTTCCGTAGGTATATCCCTTGAAGATCACGCCGGTGTAATAATGATACTTGGACAGAAGGGTCAGGTCAAAGCTGATATACCTGCCGTAGCCGTAGGCTTCGATGACCCTGCACAGGTCGATCAGGCGGTCGATGGCCTTTCTGGACCTTTCGTTTCCGGTGGCCTCCCTGACCTTTTTCAGGGCGTCTCGGTCATCCATGAAGTCCGTGATCCTGAGGAACTCGTCCCTCTGGGCCGCCTTCATGCCCCTGCTCTTTAAAAGGTCCTCCGCCGCGAAATAGTTCTTGCCGGAAATATAGTCCCTGAGGGAACTTTCCGTATCCTGGTCCAGGCCGGCGGCCTGACAGACGCCCTTGAAATACTCCACGTTGCCGATGCTGATCTGGAAATCGGAAAGGCCTGCCTTCTGCAGGCATTCCACCAAAAGGGCGATCATTTCCGCGTCCGCGTAGACCGAAGGATCGTTGATCAGCTCCACGCCGGTCTGGGTGGATTCGCTCCGCTTTCCCTGGAAAGCGGATGTGTTGACGAAAGCCGAGCCCTGGTAGCAGAAGCGCAGGGGCTCCGTCTCGTCCATGAAGTACTTGGCGACGCACCTGGCCACGGGAGGCGTAAAGTCTGGCCTGAGGGTCAGGGTATTGCCGTCGGCATCGAAAAACTTGTAGAGGTCCCTGGAAGGGGTGGTGCCGATCTCCCTGGAAAAGACATCGAAATATTCGAAGGCAGGGGTCTGCAGATCCTCGTAGCCGTACAGATGCATGGCCTCCAGGACCCTGGACAGGACCTTCTGTTTCCTGGCGTTCTCTTTTCCGTATATATCTCTGACGCCGTCGGGCGTATGGAGCAGGTCGTGATATCGTTCCGGTGTATGGGTGCTCATAAACGCTCTTCCTCGCTTTAATCCTCTGCAGTGCTAATTCATTACCGCACTGTCATAAAAGACTTTTTTACTATAAAGTCTGCGGCGGCTGCCTGTCAACTTCTTTTCAGCCCCCGGGATTCTCCCCGGAAGCCTCCCGTTCGATCAGGTCCTTGTTGATCATCTCCAGGTAGGGGACCATGACGCCCGCGGACCTGGGCAGGATCCAGGTCAGATCCAGCTCGTCGTAGCGGAAGCTCTTCCTTCCTCCCTGCATTGCCCTCTCCCAGAAGGGGAGGAAATGCCGAAGCGGCAGGTAATAGTAGGTGTCGTCCTTCGTGAAGCTGATCAGGAAAAAGGCAATGCCCTGCTGGGCTTCGAATTCCTGCATGAAGCGGACCTGGTGCTCGTGAATGTTCTGCAGGCTGAAGGTATGGGTGGCGCATTCCTTGGCGTCGAAACAGACGGGAATGCCCTGGACCGCCCCTATATAGTCCACCGTGCTTTTTCTTTCGAAATAGGCCAGGGTGATGTGGCGGGATTCCTTGTCCATCTGGATGGGCGTGATGGGGGTGGGGATCTTCTGGATCAGGGCCAGGCCCTTTTCCCTGTATTTTTCGTTGGTCCTGTTGATCAGTTCCTCGAACACGGAACCGCGCAGGCCTCTGGATGACCATGTGGGCATCTGAAACTCCTTATCTAAGCCCTGCCTTCGGGTCCGGGATCTTTATCCCTTGAGGACCCTTGTATAGAGAGCCGGCAGGGGCGCCTCTGTTTTACGGCCGGAAAGGGCGCTGCAGTCTCCCTCCAGAGGAGGAAACTCCAGGCGGCAGCAGTAAAGCAGCTGCCTGCGGATATGGAAGCGGTCCGAAAGAAACCGCATCCTCTCCCTGTCCCCGTATTTGGGGTCTCCCGCGATGGGAAAGCCCAGGTGGGCGAACTGGACACGGAGCTGGTGGCTCCTGCCGGTGATCAGCTCCGCTTCCACCAGAGTCAGGCCGTTTCCTTTCCGCAGGGGCTTATAGATGGTCCTGCTGAAATCGGCGTCCGGGATCCTTTCGGTGGAAAAAGTCACTTTGTTGGAGGCATAGTCCTTGCTGATCCAGCCCTCGATCCTTCCGCCCTCTTCCATTTCTCCCACCACCACCATGCGGTAGAACTTGCGGATCTTCCTTTCCCGGATGAGGCCTGTCATGACCCGGCTTCCGGTAAGGGAGGCGGCGCAGATCAGGATCCCTCCGGTATTCCTGTCCAGGCGGTTGCAGACGGAAGGCCTGAATTCCCGGAAGGACCGGTAGAGAGCGAGGGGATCCTCCGCCTTTTCCAGCAGATGGGAAAGGAGCCATTCGTTGACGGATACGTCTCCCGGGGCCGCCTTCTGGGACAGGATCCCGGCAGGCTTTACCACAAGAAGCACGTCTCTGTCCTCATAGAGAACCTCAATGCCGCCGGCCTTTTTTCCTTCCGCCAGCATCTCCTCCATGGCCCTGCGGTCAGTCTCGTCTCCGGACTCTCCCGCCTCTTCGGATGCGTCTTCCCTTCCCAGATGAAACTTGTCAAAGGTCTGGTCGGAAAGAAAGAAGGTCACCCTGTCGCCGGGGGAGAGGAGCTCGCTTCCGTCCGCCTTTTTCCCGTTCAGGGTTATATTCTTTTTCCTGAGCATCTTGTATACGAAGGAAGCAGGAGCATAGGACAGCTTTCTTTTTATAAACTTGTCCAGACGCTGTCCGTCTTCTCCCTTTACCACTTCTATTTCTTTCATAAGACTTCCTTTTTACAGAGAGATCTGTTTCAGCAGATTCAGGATCCGGTCCGCATGGGGATCTTTCGGAAGGTCCTTTGCGGATATGTCCGAAAGCCTCTGCAGATACTTTGCCCTGTCGGAAAAGACCTTGATGGTATAGCCCTTGATGCCGTCCGTTTCCATGGACCTGCGGATATGGGCCTGGGCCCCGGCTATATCACACCTGCTGTCTTCCGTAAGGGCCAGAACGGATCCCGAGGATACGCAGGCATGGCTCAGGGAAAAATTCTTCTCATAGGTGGTCAGATAAAGATCGTATGCGCCGGGCGCTTTGCCGATCCTTTCTTCGATCTCCTTCATGGCCTCTTCGCTGCAGAAGGGCGCCCGAAAGAACATGACCACGTCCAGAATGGCCCTGCCGGCCGGCAGGCACATAAGGGCGGCCATAATGGTAAAGATGTTTTTCGAAGTCTGGAAATGATACCTGGCTCCGAAATAGACCAGGGCCGCGGCCGCTGTCAGAAGAAGGGCCAGGACCGTCTTCCTGATTCTGCAGGACCGGATGTATCCGTAGCTGCCTTTTTTGATCATCTGTTATTCTCCTCGTACTCTATGTCCGTGAAGTCCCGGATGGAATAGTGGGCCAGAGCTTTCTTTTCCTCCTGCTTTTCGGCGGAGGCCCTGTCCCATACGCTGCAGACCTGCATGCCTGCGGCAAGGCCTGCCTGCAGGCCCGGAACGATATCCTCAAAGACCAGGCATCTTGAGGGGTCTGCGCCCATCTTTCCCGCGGCCTTCAGGTAGATCTCGGGATCGGGCTTTCCCTTTATCACTTCGTCTCCCGTGACCACCGCGTGGAAACACTCCGTAAGTCCCAGGGACTCCAGCAGGGCATCCGCCAGCTTTCTGGAGTTGCTGGTGGCGATGCCTGTCCTTATGCGGTTTTCCTTAAGCCACCTGAGAAGATCTTCCGCCCCGGGCTTTAAAGGCACCTCGTGGCTGTACTTGAAAAAGGCCATGCGGTTCCACTCCTCCTGGATCTCTTCGGGAGAGGCGGGAAGGGAAAACCGCTTTTTGAAGTAATAAGACATTTCCTTCAGGGACATGCCGCCCAGGTCCTTCTGAAAGCCCTCGGGCACCTCATAGCCGTGCCGGCCCAGGAACTCCCTGTCTATGGCCGTCCAGACCCACATGGAATCCACCAGGGATCCGTCCATATCGAAAATGCAGCCGTCGAAACGGCCGGGATGCAGCAGGAGCCTGCCGCCCTTTGTCCTGATTTCCTGACTCTTCATGCTGTTTATTACGAAAAAAAGGCATCTCTCCGGGATTTCCGGAAAGATGCCCTGCTGAGAATTCTGTTACATCATATCTGTATTGACGAAATCGCCCTCTTCGACTTCTGCGGGCTCTTCCTCATCATACTCTTCCTCTTCGACGTATTCCTCTTCCTCGGCTGTTTCCTGAGGGGCAAGTTCCCTGCGGTCATCTCTGATCCTGGTGATATAGTCGGAAAGAATGGAATGAAGATTTCCGAAGGTCTCGGTCAGCTCGGTCAGAGCGTTTGTGGTGTCGTCGTCAATGGAGCCCAGCATGTCGTCCACATAGGTGTTGGCGGACTCACGGATGGACTGGACCTGCTCGTTGGCTTCGTCCATGATCCTCTGGGCCTGCTCCTTGGCGTCTGCGATGATCTCGTCGGCTCTGGCCTGGGCCCTTGCCACGATCTCGGATTCGTCCACCATCTGCTGGGACTGGGAGGTGGCATCGCCGATCAGATCATCCGCTTTCCTGCGGGCATCCTCAATGATGTTTTCCTTATTGGCAATGATCCTGCGATAGCTCTTGATTTCTTCGGGAGTTCTGTTGCGCAGTTCTTCCAGAAGCTCGTCCAGCTCATCCTTATCGACTATGATATTGGTCTTGGAAAATGCCTGAAACTTACAATTATCAATATAATCTTCGATCGCATCGATCTGCTGTTCAATCTTGCTGCTGCTCATACTTTTTACTCCTTCATCAGAATTACACTTTATAACGGCTTCAACGCCCTGCCTGAAGCTTCTGGCGGATCTTCTCCTCGATATAGGGCGGAACGCACATGGAAATGTCACCGTCGAACAAAGCGATCTCCTTTACGCTGGATGATGAAAGATAAGCGTATTGAAGCGATGTGGTAAGGAAGATCGTATCCAGTGCGCCTTTGGACAGAAGCCGGTTTGTCTGCGCGATCTGCAGTTCATACTCGAAATCCGTCACAGCGCGAAGTCCCCGGATGGCTACGTGCAGATTTTCCCTGGCCGCGTAGTTTACCAGCAGGCCGTTGAAGGAATCGACACGTATATTGGGGATATCTTCAGTCACTTTCTGTAACATTCTAACACGTTCTTCTACCGAAAACAACGCTGTTTTTGCCTTGTTGTCGAGGACTGCCACCGTGACCTGGTCGAACATGCGGGCAGCTCTTTTGATGATGTCGATATGGCCGTAGGTGACCGGGTCAAAACTGCCGGGGTAAACTGCGTTTTTCAAATCTTATGCCTCCGTGATCTTCCTGATGAATAAATGACGGTTGGTCTTATAGTCCTTTTCCCTTACGATTTCGAAGCCGGAATCCTCCAGATCGGAGAAATCGCTTTCCAGGCTGGTCTCCACGATGATCAGAGTCTCTTCCGTCACATAGGAACAGGAGGAAAGGATCTCCAGGGCGTTCCTGGCCAGGTCGGATTCATAGGGCGGGTCCATGTAGATGATGTGGACTTCCTTCTCGTGGATATGGCGGAGGGCATTGAGCGCGTCCTGCTTGAGGATCACTCCTTCCTCCTCGAACCTGGTGGTGTGGATGTTCTTCTGGATACAGGCAATGGCCTTTTTGTCGTTCTCGATGAAGTAGGCCCGTCTGGCTCCGCGGCTCAGGGCCTCGATCCCCATCTGTCCGCTCCCGGCGCACAGGTCCACGAAAACGGATCCGGGCACCTCGAACTGGATCATGTTGAAGAGGGTCTCCTTGATGATATCCTGGGTGGGCCTGGTGTCCATGCCCTCGGGGGTGACCAGCTTCATTCTGCGGGCTGTTCCTGCAATTACTCTCATTTTAAAAATCCTTTACAGAAATCGAATTTTTACTGCTCCGTGCAGGTCAGCATTATACCATGAGCAAAGCCCTGCCTGCAACTAAAGCTTTTTCGTGCCTTTCTGGTCTCTCTTTGACATCTTCATTCTGGCGATGTCCACTTCATGGCCTTCCACGCTGACCGTGCCCGGATGCCCTTCTCCGATCAGGTAGGCCTCTTCCACGAAGTCTGCTCCCGCAAGCCTTATTCCGTGATTGCCGATGGCCGTCTTTTTCTGACAGGGCACCTCGGAAAGGGCGAACTTGAGGAAGATTCCTCCCGCGGTCCGAAGCACCAGAGCGGTCTCGTCCCTGACTTCCAGGATGGCGGCGATGCGGTCTTCCTCCTGGAGTCTGGCGGCGGCTATGGTCTTTCTGGCCGCTTCGAAGTCGCTGCCCTCCACGATCTTGACCATGCCCTTTGCGGTCACAAAGAGGAAGCGGCCGCCAAGGAGAGTCTCCTGGGAGCAGGCAAAGACGGTACGCTCGGTCTCCGTCTTATAGTTGGAGACGTTGTCGATGGGGATGCCCTTGTCCCGCAGCTTTTTGGCCGGAAGGTCCTGCATGCGGATGGTATGCATCTGGCCGGCTTCGGTAAAGATACAGACCTTTCCGCTGCTCATGGCTTTGAAATACCAGGTATAGCTTTCCTTTACGGCTTCCATGTTCCTTTCCGTCAGGGAAGTCTCCATGGTCTTGGCATAGCTGAACCGGTCCATAAGGAAGTAGAGCTCTCTGTCCTCTTCCGCGGAGCCGATCCGGAAGACCGCTTCCTGTGCCTGGGTGATCTCCGTTCTCCTTTCCCTGGCGTATTTCTTTTTGAAGGCCATCAGATCCTTACGGATCACCGCCCGCATGGACCTTCTGGATTCCAGAATGTCCTCGTAGCGGTAAATGTTGGCGCAGGTCTCCTCGTACTCCTTCATCAGGGCTTCGATCTCCAGACCGATCAGGCGGTAGAGCCGCATGTCCAGGATGGCGTCCGCCTGGGCCGGGGTAA
This sequence comes from uncultured Lachnospiraceae bacterium, assembly GCA_946614165.1. GTDB lineage: Bacteria > Bacillota > Clostridia > Lachnospirales > Lachnospiraceae > CAG-791. Next base: position 15,146 of record CAMOGQ010000012.1, on the reverse strand, counting down.
AGGCAAGGTCCTTTGCCATCATGGCGGATTCCGGATACTTGAATTTAATTCCGGTGATGTCGCCCTCCACCAGGCAGGCTTTGGCCATCTTCCGGTCACGGGAGCCCCGGAGGATCTCGATGATCAGGTCGATAACATCCACAGCCTTGATCAGGCCTTCCTGGATCTCCTTTTTCTTCCTTTCCTTTTCCAGAAGGTTGGTATACTTCCTGGTATTGATCTGGTACTGGAAATCCGCGTTGTGGCGGAGGATCTCCTTAAGGCTCAGGGTCTCGGGCCTGCCGTCCGCGATGGCCAGCATGTTGACGCCGAAGGTATCCTCCAGACGGGTCTTCTTGTAGAGCATGTTTTTGAAATTCTCTACGTCCGTATCCTTTTTCAGCTCAATGACGATCCGGATGCCCTCCTTGGAGGACTGGTTGGAGATATCGATGATGTCTCCCGTCAGCTTGTTCTCGGAAAGGGCCGCCACGTCGGATAAAAATTTGCCGATGCCGGCTCCGATCATGGTATAGGGAATCTCCGTGATCACCAGATTGATATGGCCGTTCCTGCCCTTTTCCGTTTCCACCCGGCCACGCACCCGGATCTTTCCTGTGCCGGTCTCGTAGATCTCTTCCAGGTCGTCCCGGTTGACCACGATGCCCCCCGTAGGGAAGTCGGGTCCCTTGATATACTGCATCAGCTCCCGGGTGGTCATGTCTGGATGGTCCAGATATGCGATCTGGGCGTCTATGGCTTCCGCCAGATTGTGGGGCGGCGTGGAGGTGGTCATGCCCACCGCGATGCCCTCGGATCCGTTGATCAGGAAATGGGGAATCCTGACGGGCAGAACGGAAGGCTCCTTTTCGGTCTCGTCGAAGTTGGGAACGAAATCCACCACGTCCTTGTCCAGGTCCGCCAGGAATGCGTCCTCGGTCAGCTTCTCCAGCCTGGCCTCCGTGTAACGCATGGCAGCGGCACTGTCGCCTTCGATGTTGCCGAAGTTTCCGTGGCCGTCCACCAGGGTGACTTCCTTTTTGAAGTCCTGGGCCATGACCACCAGGGAATCGTAAATGGAGCTGTCGCCGTGGGGATGATATTTACCCATGGTATCGCCCACGATCCTGGCGCTCTTTCTGTGGGGCCTGTCGGACCGGATCCCCAGCTCGTTCATGGAGTAGAGGACTCTTCTCTGCACCGGCTTGAGGCCGTCCCGGATATCCGGCAGGGCCCTGGCCACGATGACGCTCATGGCATAGTCGATAAAGGACTTCTGCATCAGCTCCGAGTATTCTGTTTTGATGATCCGGTCCTCTTCTGGAATGAGAGGGGCCGTATTCTTTTCTTTGTTGGTGTCTTTTTTTGCCATTATTTAAATGTCCAGTTCTGCATCGTTTGCGTGATCATGAATGTAGGCTCTTCTGGGCGGAACATCCGCTCCCATCAGAAGTTCCGTCATGGAGGAGGCCAGAAGGGCGTCCTCGATCTGTACCTGCTTCAGATATCTGCGGGCCGGATCCAGCGTGGTCTCCCACAGCTGCTCCGCGTCCATTTCGCCAAGGCCCTTATAGCGCTGCAGGGTAAAGTCCCCGCTGTGGGTCTTTCTGTATCTGGCCAGGGCGTAGTCGTCGTAGAGGTACTCTCCTTCTCCCTTTTTGGGCACCACCTTGTAAAGAGGGGGCATGGCCACATACACATGGCCTTCATTGATCAGATCCGGCATAAAGCGGTAAAAGAGGGTCAGAAGCAGGTTGGAGATATGAGCTCCGTCCACGTCGGCATCCGCCATGATCACGATCTTGTCATAGCGCAGCCTGCTGATGTCGAAGTCGTCCCCGTAGCCTTCCGAAAAGCCGCAGCCGAAGGCGTTGATCATGGTCTTGATCTCGGCGTTGGCCAGGATCTTGTCTATGCTGGCCTTTTCCACGTTGAGAATCTTGCCCCGGATGGGAAGGATGGCCTGATACATGCGGTCTCTGGCCATCTTGGCGGAGCCGCCCGCGGAATCGCCCTCTACGATAAAGATCTCGCACCTGGAAGCGTCCCGGCTGGTGCAGTTGGCCAGCTTGCCGTTGGAATCGAAGGAGAACTTCTGCTTTCCCAGAAGATTGGTCTTGATCTTCTCTTCGTTTTTCCGGATTTTGGCCGCCTTTTCGGCGCAGCCGATGACGGTCTTTAAGGTATCCAGGTTTCTGTCAAAGTAGCGGACGATCTCCTCGCCCGTGATCTGGGCCACGGCCCTGGAAGCGTCCTGGCTGCCCAGCTTGGTCTTGGTCTGACCTTCGAAGATGGGATCAGGATGCTTGATGGAGACCACCGCCGTCAGACCGTTCCGGATATCGGCGCCGGTGAAGTTGGCGTCCTTTTCCTTCAGGATGTTCAGTGTCCTGGCATAGGTATTGATCACCTGGGTGAACTGGGCCTTGAAGCCCGTCAGGTGGGTGCCGCCCTCCGTATTCTGTATGTTGTTGCAGAAGCCCAGGATGTTCTCATGGAATTCGTTGACGAACTGGAAGGCCACGTCCACGGAGATCTCTTCCGCCATGCCCGAGAAATAGATCACGTCCGTCAGGGTCTCCTTGGTCTTGTTGAGCTCCCGTATAAAGCCTATGATGCCGTCCGGCTCGTGGAATTCCAGTTTCTCCTGGCTTCCCTCTCTTTTGTCCTCATAGACAATGGTCAGGTCGGGATTCAGGTAAGTGGTCTCGTGAAGGCGGTTCTTGACGTCCTCCTCCCGGAACCTGGTCTTTTCAAAGATCTCGGGATCCGGCAGGAAGTTGATTGTAGTCCCTGTTCCCCTGGCCTTTCCGGCGACGGGAAGAAGGCCGTCTTCCAGCTCCAGCACCGGAATGCCTCTTTCATATCTGTCTTCATAGACCTTTCCCCCGGTGCGTACCTGGACGGTCAGATGCAGAGAAAGGGCGTTGACCACCGAGGAACCGACGCCGTGAAGGCCGCCGCTGGTCTTGTAGGCCGTATTGTCGAATTTGCCGCCGGCATGAAGGGTGGTAAAGACCACACGCTCCGCGCTGACGCCTTTTTCGTGCATGCCGATGGGAATGCCCCGGCCGTTGTCCTCCACCGTGCAGGACCCGTCCGCTTCCAGGGTCACCCTGATGGTATCGCAGTAGCCGGCCAGGTGCTCGTCCACGGAGTTGTCCACGATCTCATAGATCATGTGGTTGAGTCCCCTGGTGGACACACTTCCTATATACATGCCCGGACGTTTCCGGACCGCTTCCAGGCCCTCCAGCACCTTGATACTGGAGGCGTCATAGATTTCTGTCTTGTTCTTATCAGCCATGTATTCCTCTTTATCCTAAGAACAGGAAAAATCAGGGACCCTCCCTGATTTTCCGGTAAAACCATCCTGTTCAGTTCATGTTTCCTTATATTACAGCTCCGGGATCTCCAGCTTTTTGGAGCAGGCGATGGCCAGAGCGCCGGGTCCGATATGGGTGCATATGCTCAGGGAAAGAACATCATCATAGACCCGGAAGCCCGGGAAGGCGGCTCTTACCTCTTCCCTCCAGGGGGCAAAGGTATCGGGGCAGCTGGCATGGACTGCGTACAGGTGGCAGGTCTCGGTGTCTGTGCCGCCGAAGCGCTCATTGATATCTTTCTTCATGGCGGTCAGCATGGTGGTCTTGCCCTGGTTCACGGTTCTGGCCTTGGAATAGGCATCCAGCTTTTCTCCCTGGATCTGCAGGACCGGCTTAAGACGCAGCAGCGTGCCGATGGCCGCCGCGGCAGGGGTGATCCTGCCTCCTCTTTTCAGGTATTCCAGAGTATCCAGCATGATATAAATGGAGGATTCGAACTTTTCCTTCTCCAGGATCTCTTTGATCCGGACCGCGTCAAATCCCTTTTCCGCCAGGGCCAGGGCGTCCAGAACGGAAGCCCGCATGGTGACGGAGATCCTCTGGTTGTTGACCACCTGTACCCTGCCGTCATAGTCGTCCGCAAACATAAGGGCGGACTGGCAGGAGCCCGAAAGACCGCTGGACATGGGAATATAGACCACCTGATCATTCTTTTCCAGGGCTCTGTCCCAGATCTTCATGACTTCTCCGGGACTGGGCTGGGAAGTAACGATCTTCTCCCCGCTGCCCATTCTCTGAAAAAACTCCTCCCGGCTCATAGTCACGTCTTCATAATAGGTCTCGCCCCCGATCATGAAGGGCATGGGAACTACGGAAACGCCCATTTCCTTTCCCATCTGCTGTGTGATTCCGCTGTTGCTGTCAGTGATCACCGCTACTTTTGCCATAACATTGTCTCCCTGTAGAATACCGGACAAGGGGGCAGGGTGCTTTCACTTTCTATCGCTTTTCTGTAAAAGCCCCTTTATCATCCGATTGAATGTTTCATAATCCGTTTTATCATACGTTCAGATAGTCCGAAAGTCAACCGATTTCACGATTCCGTCCCCATATGAGGGGTCCGCGGCAAGCTTCCTGTCCACGCAGGCTGCCGCCAGTTTCATGACGCCGGAATCTGCGTAGATATCCGCCATGATAAAGCCCAGATCCCCGCTCTGGCGGACGCCGAAGATGTCTCCCGGGCCTCTCAGCTTCAGGTCCTCTTCCGCAATGGTAAAGCCGTCGTTGTTTTTCACCAGGATGTCCAGACGCTCGGGACGGTCCCTGCCCGGGGCATAGAGGAAGATGCAGTAGGACTGGTCCTTTCCTCTGCCCACCCGGCCCCGGATCTGATGGAGCTGGGAGAGACCGAAGCGCTCCGCGTTCTCCACCAGCATGACCGTGGCATTGGGCACGTTGATGCCCACCTCTATGACCGTGGTGGAGACCAGGATGTCCGTTTCGTGGGCGGAGAACCTTTCCATAGCCGCATCCTTGTCCGCAGGCTTCATCCGGCCGTGCAGGGAATCGATGCGGACCTGAGGCGGAAAGACCTGCCTGAGCATCTGGGTATAATCAGTGACGTTCTCCATCTCTCCTGCGCTGCCGGGGGAAAGAAGCCCGGAAGGGTCTTCCATGTCTTCGGGATCCGGGGCCTCCACGGCGGGGCAGATCACATAGACCTGGCGGCCTTCCAGGATCTGTCTGTAGAGAAAGCGCAGGGCTCTGTCCCTCTGGCCCTGTTCCATGGCCAGGTTCTTTATGGGCAGACGGTCTGCGGGAAGCTCCCTCAGTTCAGAGATCTGCAGGTCTCCGTAGAGGATGATGGCCAGGGTCCTGGGAATGGGGGTGGCGCTCATGACAAGGACCGGCACTTCCTTTCCCTTGTCCGCCAGGCCCTCTCTCTGCCGGACGCCGAAGCGGTGCTGCTCGTCCGTGATCACAAGGCCCAGGTCATGATATTCCACGGCCTCCTGGAAAAGGGCGTGGGTCCCGATGATGATGTCCGCCTTTCCGGAAGCGATCTCACCGTATATCTTTTTCCGTTCCCTGGCTTTGACTGAACCGGTCAGAAGGACGGGATGAACGGGAAGGTCATATTTTTCCGCCATTTCGCAAAGGGCCTTCATGTGCTGGCCGGCCAGGACCTCGGTGGGCGCCATCAGGGCCCCCTGTCGTCCGTTCCCGGCGGTCATGATCAGGGCCAGGAAAGCCAGGATGGTCTTTCCGGATCCCACGTCGCCCTGCAGCAGGCGGTTCATGACATGGCGCCCCGAAAGATCTTCCCGGATCTCCTTCCAGGCCTTTTGCTGGCCCTGTGTCAGCTGAAAGGGCAGCTTTCCGATCAGGTCCTGTGTCAGGGGGACCTCCTTCATGGGGCGGAGATTTTCCGTATCCTGTGCCTGGGCCTTCTGGCGTCTGACGGTCAGGATAAAGGAAAAGAACTCGTCAAAAATGAGCCTTCTCCTGGCTGAGCGCACATCCTCTTCCGTCAGGGGGAAGTGGATCTTCCTTACTGCTTCTGCCTGGCCGATCAGTCCGTATTCCTTTCTCTCCTTCTCATCCAGATAGTCCGCGGGAAAGGCGTAGCCCTCCAGGACCTGCCGTATGGCTTTTACCAGGGTCTGGTTCTTCAGGCCCTTTGTCAGAGAATAACGGGGCTGCATGGTATTCTGCACGGCGGCATATTTTTCCGGAGTAAAGATCTGAGGCTGCTCCATGTAGTAAAGACCTGTTTTTGTGGTCTTTAAAAGGCCCCTGAAAATGTGCCTGGAACCCGGAGAAAGGGTCCCCCTCAGGTATGGCATATTGAAAAAGGAAAGCCGCGCCTTCCCGGTCCGGTCTCCGGCCTGAAAGTGGCTGATGGTCCGTTTGCCGGCCCTGGCCGCAGACCCTGTACCGATGACGGAAAGGGACAGGGTCACTACCTGCCAGGGCTTTGCCTCCGAAAGCAGGACCGGGGGGTCGTAGCGGTCGTATCCTGTGGGATAGCAGGCGATCAGGTCCCCGGCGGTAAATAGCCCCCGGGACGCAAAAAGGGCTGAAGTCTTCTCTCCAACCCCTCTGATCTCCTCTAGTTTTGTAAACTTGTTCATATGTACCTCGAATATGGATCAGATGCCCTGCAGACAGGCCTGTCATGCTCTGCCGTCCGGCAGTTTTTTAAGGATGTATCCCGACACCCGGTGCAGAAGGGCCGATACCGGAAAGGACAGGGCCAGGATCAGAAGATATACGGAATATCTTCCCGGATTCAGACCTGTATTTCTTAAGATCTCCCGGATGCCTACATGGACCAGGTAAAGCTCCAGGGTCCTTTCTCCGCACCAGGCAAGGCACCCTGACAGAATGCGGCAGGGAAGCGTTCCTTTCAGAGCCTCCGGGACCTTTTCCCAGAGAAAGACCGGAAGGAGCAACCAGAAAACAGTGCACAGGGCCGTGGCCGGCCTTCCCGCAAGAGGATAGGCGCCCCAGGAAGCCACATAGTGGGCCGCAGCGGTCAGGGCAAGGTACCAGGCAAGGCCCTCTCCCGTAAGCATCTCCCTGCTGCGGGAACGGATGCCCACGCAGATGCCTCCCACAAAGGAAGGGATCCGGACCAGCAGCATTTCGGTCTTGCCGAAAAAGCCGCCGAAGGAAATGGAAAGGATGACTCCCAGAAGAAAAACGGCGCCGGCGGTCGTGACCAGCCTGAGCCTTCTTGCCACCGGGTCTTTGTCCAGATCCAGCGCATCGCAGAAACAGGGAAAGATCATGTAGCAGATCAGAATGCAGGGTATATACCAGAAAAGCCTGAAGCCGTCCGTAAAAAAGGAAAGGAAGAACACGTCCTTCAGAAAACGGGCAAAGCCCGTCCCAAGAAGCAGGACTCTTAAAACAAAAAGGACCGGGACACAGAAAAGCAGGTAGGGGACAAGGATCTTTTTCACATGATGGAGGCGGAAACGGTTCCTGTCTCCGATCTTCCCGTAGGAATAGCAGAGACCGAAGCCGGAAAGGATCAGGAACACGTCCACTTCCCCGCTTCCTATATATGTCTTGAAATACTTCATAAAAAGGGGCATGGAATAGCCTGCCCCGCTCCGGTCCTCGCAGAGATGGAAAAGCAGCAGGCAGAGAAGGGACAGGCCCATCAGAGCCTTTCTTTTACGGCTGATAAATTCAAAGGGAATACCATGTGTAAAGATGCCTGGTTTCATTTTCTGTCATATGCCTTTATGTCGGTGCTTGAAGCTGTCTGTATTCCGCAAAAAGGGACAGGACCCGAGATCCTGTCCCTGAGACTGTCTGTGGTTTTTATTCAGCAGAAAGAATGTAGTAGTAGATCGGCTGGCCGCCCTTCTGGACTTCCACGTCGCAGCTTTCGAATTCTTCCCGGATCTGGTCTGCCAGAGCCTCTGCTTCTTCGGCGGTAACGTCTGCGCCGTAATATACGCTGATGATCTCGGTCTCTTCGTCCACGATCTTTCTCATGGTCTCCATGATGGTGGCTTCTCTGTCGGGGCCGGCGCTGACAATGCCCTTGTCGGCAATGCCCATGAAGTCACCTTCGTGGATCTGAATGTCATTGATCTCGGTATCCCTTACGGCGTAAGTGATCTCGGCTGTCTTTACCCTGCCGATCTCCTCCATCATGTTTTCCTTATTGGCGTCCGCATCCAGATCAGGCGTATAGTTGATCACGGCCGTGATGCCCTGAGGAATGGTCTTTGTGGGAATGACCACCAGCTTCTTGTCCTCGCAGAGGGAAGCGGCCTGGTTGGCTGCCATAACGATGTTCTTGTTGTTGGGCATGACGAAGATGGTATCCGCATTGACCTTGTCCACGGCCTTGAGGATGTCATCCGTGCTGGGGTTCATGGTCTGGCCGCCGGAAATGATGTAGTCCACGCCAAGTCCGGTAAAGATCTCGGCAATGCCGTCGCCTACAGCCACAGTAATAAAGCCGACGGGCTTTCTGGGCTCTTCGGGAGCAGGCTCCTCTTCTGCGGGAGCTTCCTCCTGGGGCGCGGCGCTCTCTTCGCCGTCATCCCTGGAATCAAACACCACGTTGTCGATGGTGATCTTTGCCAGATCGCCGTAAAGCAGGGCTTTCTGAAGGACCAGAGCGGGATCGTTGGTGCCGAGGCTTACGCTGATCCTGTCGCTGCCCAGCATGCATACCAGGCCTGTGCCCACGCTGTTGATGTATTCGGTCAGTTCCTTCTCGATCCGGCTGCCGGCCTTGCCGCTGGCATTCTTCAGATAGATGGTGAACTTTTCCTTATATAAGTACTGAGGCTCTTCCACGGCCGGCCCTTCGGGCTCTTCCTTCTTTTCCTCGGTCAGAGCGGCGAAATCCACGACCTTTCCGCCAAAGCCCGCATAGGCGCCCTTAAGCACGCATAAGAGGCCGGCTCCGCCGGAGTCCACAACGCCTGCCTGCTTGAGAACAGGAAGGAGCTCGGGGGTGGAATTCAGGGCAGCCTCCGCTGCTTCCAGGACAGCCCGGAAGATCACGTCCAGATCTTCCTCGCCGCCGTCCACCACCTCGCGGCACTTTTCGGCTGCTTCTCTGGCAACGGTCAGGATGGTGCCTTCCATGGGCTTCATAACAGCCTTGTAGGCGGTATCCCTGGCTCTTTCAAAGGCCTCCGCGATGACAGGGGCTGTCAGCGTATCCTGGTTTCTTGCCACCTTGCCGAAGCCGCGGATCAGCTGGGAAAGGATAACGCCGGAGTTGCCCCTGGCCCCGCGCAGGGATCCAGAGGACATGGCCTTGTTGATATCCTTCATGGAAGCGTCGCCCAGATCGTTGACTTCCCTGGCTGCGGAAAGAATGGTCAGGGACATATTTGTACCTGTGTCGCCGTCCGGCACAGGGAATACATTCAGTTCGTTGATATGCTCCTTGTGGTCTTCCAGTTCCTTAGCGCCGCACAGAAACATCTGTGTCAGCAGTTTTGCGTCGATTGCGTTAACGCTCATCGTACATATCCTCCTGTATTATTATTCAGAGTCAGTCGATCAGTCTTACGCCTTCGACGTAAATATTGATCTTTTCAATTTTCGTTCCGGTAAACTCTTCTACCTTGTACTTTACGCTCTGGATCAGGTTCTCGCATACAGCCTGGATATTCACGCCGTAGGATACGATCACATGGAAATCGATCACAAGCCTGTTGTCCTTGTTGAGCTTGACATCGATGCCCTTTGTCATATTTTCTCTTTTAAGCAGATTCGCAAAGCCTTCGCTCATGTTCACGCCTGCCATGCCGACGATTCCGAAACATTCATAAGCCACACTGCCTGCATACTGGGCAACTACTTCATTATCAATAGAAATACTTCCGATATGAGTATTCAGATTGGATAATTTCATCCCGAATTTACTCCTTCCTGGTTATTTGATCTCAGTCCAAAGGGGTCTAAAATACTCTTAGATTATACCTTGTAATGACAGAAAAGAAAATACCCTAAAATTAATCTTGCATTTATCAAAAGGATTTGCTAATATACTAATGTTGTTTACCTGATTTAAAGTGTTAGGAGGTGTTAAGCATGGCAAAGTGTGATATCTGTGGCAAGGGCGCTCATTTTGGCAACAACGTCAGCCATTCTCATAGAAGATCCAACGCAATCTGGAATTCTAATGTTCAGAGAGTATCCGTTAAGGTTAACGGTGCCAAGAAGAAAATGCACGTATGCACAAGCTGCCTGAGAAGCGGCAAAGTTGAACGTGGCTGATTGCTTTAAAATGAATGTATGAGACCGCATGCCAGGCGCATGCGGTCTTTTCTTTTCTCCGGAAGGAAAACAGCCCTGCCTGCCTCCCTCTCCTGCTTCAGGGTCTCTTCTCAGGGCATAGTCCTTTAACGAAGACAGGGCCGGAAACACACGTCGTGTTTCCGGCCCGTTTCCTTACTCTTATTCTTCTTCGGCAGTGTCCACCACTTCCGCTTCCGGCTGAAGCTTTCCGTCGGGGAAAGCAAGATCGGCAGCCTGCTCGTCGGAGACTCTGGTCTTCCTGTTCTTGATCTTGTCCATGATCTCGGGGATCATATCCACGAACTTGCCCAGGGTATCCTGGTTCTTGATATTGACCACCTTGGTATAGCCGTCCCGGATGACCAGGACCGCGGAAGGGGATACTTTGGCGGAGAGGCCGCCCATGCCGTTGTCCTTCTTGAGTCCGTTGGCCGTATTGTTGGCGCCGGCTCCGATCCCGATGGTCAGATCGGTCAGGGGGATAATAATGGTATCACCCACATAAATGGGTTCGCCCACCACAGTCTTGGAAGTCAGAAGTCCCTGCGCGTTTTCGACCAGTGAGTTGACAACGGTTGTGATATTGTTTTTTGTTTCCGCCATTTCTATTACCTCTTTCCGCCCTCCGGCTTATCTTACTCTTCTTATATTATGCAGCCTTTCCCGCATCTGTACTGCCCGCCTGACCGCCTCTGGGTCCGGGGCCTTTCCGGATCTTTTTGATAAAGCGCCTTACATTTTTCGACAGGATCAGGCGAATGCCCGCGAATACGATCACGCAGAGGGTGATCTTTCCGTCAAAGGCCGCCGTCAGGTCGAACTGGTACTGTTCCCAGTTGGGGCTGATGAATAGATGCCCGGCCGTTACGGGATAGGTATATCCCGCGACTTCCATAAGATTTGCGCTCCGTTCAATATCGCCAAGTCCCACCGTACCGCCCAGGACCCACTGGGCAGGCAGAACGGAGGCCAGGATCTGCAGGACTTCCTTCTTTACTCTTTTAATGGTATCCCTTCCGCAGCTGCCGGTCAGGACCTTCATGTAATAATCCTTTTTCCAGATCAGGTCGTCGATTTTGTCTGGGATCTCTTCCAGCTTTTCCCAGATGCTTTTTGAAGGCTTCTTCTCTTCCTCTTTCTTCTCCTCCTGGGGTTTTTCCTCCTTCTTTTCCTTATGGAGGAACTTTTCCAGGGGCAGCTTAAAACCGAAGACTCTGGCGCTGATCAGTTCCCCTTCCGGATACCGGACCGTCAGTCTGACCGCCTTGAAGAGCCATGTCACATGGGCCTCTCCGGAGGCTCTCTCCTTGAATCTGTCGGGGAGGAAGCCTTCATGCCCTTCGGGATCGTCGTATTTTCCCTGCGCGCTGTAGCGGATGGGCACGAAAAGAACAAGACATATAATCACAATGATCAGGCACAGAAGGATCAGCAGCAGGATTCCCAGTACTTTCAGGATCGTGAACAGGATATGCATCATTCACTCTCCTTTCCGGCCCCGCCGTCCGTGAAGAATTTCAGACCGCCCGGGAAAAGATAGTCTCTGACATTGCAGTTACCGGTATGGTCGTAGCATTCCTGCACGATCTGTCTGACCATCTCCACGCTGTCCTGGTATCCTCTGGCGATCCCTATGATATAGGGAGGGTGTTCTCTGTACCAGGGCTGCCTGAGATTGATGCAGTGGCAGAATTCCAGCTGGTCACCGCCCCTTTTTGCGGGGTCCTCGATCAGCATGATCACGAAGATGCTGACCTGTGTGACCTCCTTCCTGAGATTCTCCTTCACCTTCCCGGAGTCCTTGATCAGAGGGCTGACATAGAGCCTGTTATAGAAATACATACCCTCAAACTCCCTTCTGTCCGGAGCCGGAAGGCCCCGGAGGTTTTCCGGACATATGTATGAAAATATATACAATCCGGAAGTCCAAAGACATTATATAATAGAAAAAACCATGGCGCAACGCAAAAGATTTCTGTTGACAAAGGGGTCAGATTCCATTAATATATCTTCATGTGCGTAATCGGGAATTCGTGTCTCTCCTGATACACATAGTTTTAGGTTAAATATTTCAGTATCATGGAGGTATTTTAGAATGGCAAACATCAAATCTGCCAAGAAGAGAATTCTTACCAGCGAGAAGAAAGCTGCTGCCAACAAGGCTGTGAAGTCCCAGGTTAAGACTGCTGTCAAGAAGGTTCGCGCAGCTGTGGAAGCAGGTGACAAGGAAGCTGCAAAGGCTGCTCTGATCAATGCTTCTTCTGTTATTGACAAGGCTGAGACCAAGGGCGTGATCCACAAGAACAACGCTTCCCGCAAGGTTTCCCGTCTCGCTTCTGCTGTCAACAAGATTGACTGAGTAATATGACATTCCGGTTATTTTGACCCGATATCCGGAATCTTCCGCCCGGCCCTCTGAGGCCGGGTTTTTTTTGTTTTTCCGGATCCATTTATAAAGGACAGGCTCCGGCGCGTTTTCTCTGTACTTCCTGCCGGTATTCACTAAACTTTCGCCCGTCCATACCGACTGCCCCTCACCGGGCAGTATCCTGATTCCAATTAACAAAGGAGTGCGTATGCCGAAAAAACATACACACTCCTTTTCTGTCATTCCATCTGGTTTTCAGTATATTTCCTGTCTTATGCGGAGAAGTTGATGACGGGCTCCGCAGGTTCCTTTGCAGGCTCCACCTTAGTGGCGTTCAGCATGATGCCCTCGCCCTGGTAGGCATGGAAGTTCTCCTTGGAGATGGTGGCCGTCACTTTGACCCAGGACCTCTCCTTCAGGTTTTCGGCGCCTTCGTATCTGCAGGCATAGCCAAGGAACTGCATGTCATTGGCGCAGCAGGTCATGGCCATACGGCCGGGGATGAAGTATCCCTTTCCCAGATCCGGCGGGACCATGGCCATGCCGGTGTATCTGATTTCCCTGCCTACGTATCTGTCCGGATGCTCCATGGCGTCCAGATACCAGATGCCGTAATTGATGCCTTCCAGATCGATGGGCTTTGCGTTGATGTCGAAAGGAAGATCCTCTTCCGTCGTCATATCGATCTCGCCCTCTTCGTCTTCGAAGATCAGATCCGCCTTCTGGTTGATGGCCTTGATGTTCCTCTTGTAGCTCATCAGGGTCTTTTCATCGATGCCGTCGCATCTGTTGAGCATGATCAGCTCTGAATTTCTGAGCTGTTCTGCCAGAAGAGACCGCATGTTGGTGAAATACATGGAAAAGGTGGACGCGTCGATGGTAGTGATCTGCTGTTCCAGTCTCCACTTTCTGGGAAGCTTAAAGCTCTGGAAGTTCCACATACCGTTCCATTCGATCAGGATGCGGACCGGATTGTATCTGGTCTCCAGGCTCATCATTTTGGAAGGAGTAAAATCAGCCAGATCATCGATGACCTCCACTACCGTATTGGACTGGTCCAGAAGGCCCTTTCCGTATTCTACCTCGCCTTCCTCACAGAGGATGACCAGGGTCTTTCCCGCTGTCTGGAAATAAGGCTGTCCCAGGGTATAGGCAAAGAAGGTGGTCTTGCCGCTGTCCAGGAAGCCGTTGATCACATATACAGGTTTCTGTCTGTCTCTGCCAAACATAACTGTATCCTTTCCAAAATAATTACTTGTTTCTCCAGAGGTCTGCCAGGGCAGCTTCCTTAAGTCCGGAACCGATCACGCAGATCTTGCCGGTAACGTCGGGAGCACCTGTTCTGACTTCTGTCTCGTCGGGAACATAGTCAAAGTGGATCCATGTGCCGTCCACGGCAGGGACCATGCCCTTGGATCTGAGGACGATGCCGAATTCATCGCCTTCATTGAAGCGGGCCAGGATGGCTTCCACTTCTTCGACGGTATATTTCCTGGGTGTTTCCATGCCCCAGCTCTGGAAGACTTCATCCGCGTCATGGCCGTGATGGTGGTGATGATGATGGTGGTCATGGGAATCGGAATGATAGATGCGGTTTCCGTCCTCGTCCACTTCCACATCGCCGTGGTGGTCATGATGGTGATGATGGTGTTCGTGCTCATCCTCGTCATCGTCATCATCGTGATGATGGTGATGATGATGCTCATGCTCGTCATCGTCGTCATGATGGTGATGATGCTCATGCTCGTCATCGTCGTCATGATGGTGATGATGATGCTCGTGTTCGTCTTCCTCATCGTGATGATGGTGATGTTCGTGCTCGTCCTCGTCGTCATCCTCGTCATGATCAGCCATGACTTCCGCCAGGATCTGGGCCTGAAGGTCGGATCTGCCTTCGATGGTCTCGAGGACCATTCTGCCGTCCAGCTCCGCAAGAGGAGTGGTGATGATGGTGGCCTTTTCGTTATGCTCTCTGAGCAGAGCCACGGCTTCGTCGATCTTTGCGTCGGTCATTTTATCCGTACGGGTCAGGATGATGGTGCCGGCGTGCTCGATCTGGTCGATAAAGAACTCGCCGAAGTTCTTGATATAAAGTTTGGCTTTGGAGCCGTCCACCACTGCGACCGCGCTGTTCAGTTCCATTTCCGTATCCTCGGCAGCGCCGCTGACAGCTGCCATGACTTCGGAAAGCTTTCCTACGCCCGAGGGCTCGATCAGGATCCTTTCGGGTGCGTATGTGGCCATGACTTCACGAAGAGATGTGCCGAAGTCGCCTACCAGAGAGCAGCAGATGCAGCCGCTGTTCATCTCACGGATCTCGATGCCGGATTCCTTGAGGAAACCGCCGTCGATGCCGATCTCGCCGAATTCATTTTCAATCAGAACAACCTTTGTGCCGGCAAGGGCATCCTTCAGGAGCTTTCTGATCAGAGTCGTCTTGCCTGCGCCCAGAAAACCGGAAACAATGTCAATTTTTGTCATATATGGGACTCCTTTCCTTGTTTATTAAAAAAATGAGCAGAGCTGTAAGCCGGGTTATGTCTTGGATGATCATCTATCTAGGACCGCCGTCGCCGGCGGCCTCAAGCGACCTACCTGAAAGCGGGACGGGCCGCCCCATAGCTTTCGTTCTGGTCTTGCTTCGGATGGGGTTTACATGGCTCACCGTGTTACCACGATGACGGTAG
>CAMOGQ010000011.1 GCA_946614165.1 uncultured Lachnospiraceae bacterium | reverse complement strand
CTATGGTATAGTGGGTGATTCCCCTGTGAGGGCCCAGGTCCTGTCCGTCCTTCCAGACAAAGCGGCCGGGGCCGGGGACCTTCCCTTCCGCAAATCTGTCCAGGAAGGCAGCGTAATCATTGTCGGGAATAAAGCAGATCTCCATGCTCTCCGCCTTGTCCGCCACAGGCAGGCCGGCCTTTCTGGCCATCTCCCGGACCTGATCCTTTTCATAGGACCCCACAGGCATCAGTGTCCTGGAGAGCTGGTCCTGGGTCAGGTTGAAGAGGGCGTAGGTCTGGTCCTTTCTGGCCGTAACGGAATTCATGACGGTCCACCTGCCGTTTTCCAGACGGTCGATTCTGGCATAGTGGCCCGTAGCCGCATAGTCCGCCCCCAGAAGACCGCAGGCCTTCATCAGGGCATCCCATTTGACATGGCGGTTGCAGACCACGCAGGGATTGGGGGTGCGGCCCCTGAGATATTCGCCGGCGAAATAGGAAACGACTCTTTCCCGGAATTCATCCCGGAAATCCAATACGTGATGGGGAATGCCAAGAACAGAGCAGACCGCTGCGGCGTCCCCTGCCGCATCCTCTCCGCCGCACCTTTCCTCTGCCGCCTTCAGGCTCTGCGGATCCCTCCAGAAGAGCATGGTGGCGCCGATGACTTCATAGCCCGCTTCCATTAAAAGCAGGGCTGCTGCGGAGGAGTCCACGCCTCCCGACATTCCAACGACAACTTTTTTCTTCAATTTATTACTCCGATATTTCTGTAAAGGCAGGATCCCCTCCGGCCGCGGCTTCTTCCTCGGGGGCAGCTTCTGCCGCGGGAGCTGCTTCGGCGGGAGTCTTCTCCTCATAGGGCGCTGTTGCCGGAGAGACTTCCTTTGCGGGGGCTTCTTCCTGAGGCACCTCCTGAGGAAATACGATGCCCAGCTGCTGTCTGATATAGTCCAGCATGTGCATGACAGACATGGTCTGGGACTGGGGCATCTGGGCGCATTCCTTCTCACCCTTGTGAATGGCCTTCGCGCAGGCTTCCAGCTCATATTCATAGCCGGTCTTCTGCTTCTGTCTCTTATAGGTGACGACCCTGTTGTAGGAAGAGTCGAAAACGTCCAGGCCTTCGAAGTTGCTGACATTGTCGATCACAATATAGCCTTCGGTGCCGCATATGACGGCTCTTCTGTCGCTGATCCCGGTCATGGATGACGTCAGCTCGGCCATTTTTCCGTCTCTGTAGCGGAGGGTAACGGTCTCCTGGGCATCCAGCCCCCTGTCCGTATAGGTGCAGTGGGAATTGATCCGGATAATATCGTCTCCGAAGATCATGGAGGCCAGGTTCAGCAGGCATACGCCCGAATCCAGCAGGGCGCCGCCGCCCAGCTCAGGCTCCACCATACGGCTCACCCTGCCCACGTTGTAGCCAAGATTGGCGGTCAGCATGACAGGTTCTCCGATGGTTCCCTTTCGCAGAACGTTCAGGATCTGCTCATAGAAGGGCAGGAAACGGATCCACATGGCTTCCTGGCAGAAAAGCTTCCTGTCCCGGGCCAGGGCAAAGAGTTCCTCCGCCTGGGCCGCGTTGAGGGCAAAGGGCTTTTCGCACAGGACATTTTTCCCATGCTCCAGAGCCATTTTTACATTTTCGTAATGGACCGTATGAGGAGTGGCGATATAGACCAGATCCGCTTCTGGATCGTCCACTGCCTCTTCATAGGATCCGTAATATTTCTTAAAGCCGTACTCTTTCGCGAATTCACGGGCCCGTTCATAGTTCCTGGAACCCACAGCGCAGATTTTCGCGATGCCGGTCCCCCGGATGGTCTCCGCCATAAGGCCCGCCATATATCCTGTACCCAGAATCACAACATTCAGTTTACCGATTCCAAACATACTGACCTCCCTGCGGCAGAAAAAATGCCGCACATTCAAACAAAGCCACACCTGATCCGTATCCAGAAAACGGAAAAGCTGTGGCTTTAAAGTGCACCCGACAGGACTCGAACCTGCATTAAAGGCGTCGGAGGCCTACGTTCTATCCATTAGACTACGGGTGCTGATTCTGCTGCAGTCCTTCTATGCGACCGGAATCACAGCAGAGATATATTAACATACCCTTCTGGTCTTGTCCAGTTTTTGTTCCAAAACAAAAGACAATGGACCCGGTCCATTGTCTTTTGAATGAATCTGCTGATTAAGCTCTGGACAGATACTCGCCGGTTCTGGTGTCGATCTTGATCCTGTCGCCGATGTTGACGAACAGAGGAACCATGACCTGCGCGCCGGTCTCCACGATGGCGGGCTTTGTAGCGCCTGTGGCTGTGTTGCCCTTGAAGCCGGGTTCTGTCTCTGTAATCTCCAGCTCTACGAACATAGGGGGCTCGATGGAGAAAGGAGTACCGTTGTAGGAGCTGACCTTTACCATGTCGTTCTCAATGACGAACTTCATGCTGTCGCCGACGATTTCCTTGCCCAGGGAGATCTGATCGTAGGTCTCTGTGTCCATAAATACATAGAGATCGCCGTCCAGATACAGATACTGATATTCCTTCTTCTCGATACGGGCCTGAGGGAATTTTTCAGTGGGTCTGAAGGAAGTCTCGGTCACACCGCCGTTGATGATGTCTTTTAACTTGGTTCTGACAAATGCGGCGCCTTTGCCGGGTTTAACATGCTGGAATTCTACAACTTCTAAAACGCTGCCATCCTTTTCAATCGTGATGCCGTTTCTGAATTCACTGGCAGAAATCATAAGTATATACCTCCTGAAAATATCGCAAATAAACTGTAACAATTTTACAATGACATTCTACAATTTTCAACCCTGTTTTTTAGCCGCTATGTAATCCATGGCTTCCAGGTAGCCGTAAAGGCCTTTTCCCTTGATCTGATGATCGCAGGCCGGAAGGGTCACGGACACATGGCGGAAGGCTTCCCTGGCGTCCACGTCGGAGATATGGACCTCCACCTTGGTCATGGAAAGGGCCTTCAGGGCGTCGTGAATGGCGTAGGAATAGTGGGTGTAGGCACCGGGATTGATGACGATCCCGTCCACCTTTTCGAAATAGGCCTCCTGGAGCCTGTCGATGATGGCACCCTCGTGGTTGCTCTGGAAGCAGTCGACTTCCGTTCCCATCTCATCCGCCTTTTTCCGGATCATGGAAAGCAGGTCCTCATAGCTCTTTTCCCCGTAGATCCCCTTTTCCCGGATCCCCAGGAAGTTGAGATTGGGGCCGTTGATGACAAGTATCTTCATTCACATCCCTCCTCCCGGGAAAGGATCTCCCGGGCTATTTCCTCCGGGCGCTTTCCGTCCGCGCAGACCCTTTTGTCCGCGCAGGAAGCGTAGGCGCTCCGCCGCTCTTCCAGCATGGCCCTGATCGCCTCTTCCCTGTCCGGCCTCATAAGGAGGGGCCTGTCCGATGCGCCCGCAAGCCTTTCCGTGACCGTCTTTGCGGTTACGTCCAGCCAGATAACGCGCCCAAGGCGCTTCAGGAGCTTTCTGTTTTCTTCCCTGAGGGGAGCGCCTCCCCCCGTGGCGTAGACCATGCCGGTCCTGCCCTCATTTATAAGGTCCCGGATCAGGGCGCTTTCCCTGTCCCTGAAGCCTTTGTCGCTCTCCAGCTCAAAGATCCGGCTTACGGACATGCCGGACCTTTCCTCCAGAAGAAGGTCCAGGTCCTGGAAGGTCATGCCGGCAAGAGAGGCCAGGGCCCTTCCCACCGTGGACTTTCCGCTGCCCATATATCCCGTAAGTATGATATTTCCTTCCTGCATCCGCCTTATCCCTCTTCCTTCAGAAATGCTTCCAGGCGGGACCGGATCTGCAGGGCCTGGTCTTTGTCCGCCCGGATTCCGGTCCAGATCTCATAAGCCTTCAGCCCCTGCCAGAGCAGCATTCCGAGGCCTCCCGCAGTGCCGGCTCCGGCTTCCTCCGCCATCTTCATGAACAGAGTCTTTTCCGGTCTGTAGATGGTATCGAAGGCATGGATCAGTCTTTTGTAGAAGGCTGGGTCTGTCACAGGGGCCCTGTCGCAGGCGGGGTAAAGCCCCACGCTGGTGCACTGGAAGGCGATCAGATCTCTTTCCCCGGAAGCGCCAAGGTCCTCCATGGGCATAACTTCCACGGGAAGGTCCGGCCAGGTCCCCTGCACTTCCTTCCTGAGCCTTTCCGCGTTCTCCAGGGTCCTGTTTGCTATATAAAGCTTCCCGGCCCTGTCTCTTCCGCAGAGATAGGCCGCCGCCCTGGCGGCCCCGCCGGCTCCGATCAGAACCACCTTTTTCCCGGTCAGGGAGACCCCGGCCTCCGAAATATTCTCCGAAAGGCCAAGTACGTCGGTATTAAAGCCCTCGTATCCTGTCTCCGTACGGACCAGGGTATTGACGGCTCCTGCGGCCCCGGCCTCAGGGCTGATCCTTTCCAGGAAGGGCATGACGGCCTTTTTATGGGGCACCGTCACGTTCATGCCCCGGATCCCCAGGGCATGGGCCCCTTTCAGCACTACTCCCAGATCGCATCCCGCGGGAACGTGAAAGGGCAGATAGGCCAGGTTCATGCCGGTCAGATCCGCCATGGTGTTATGGATGGCCGGGGACAGGGTATGTTCCACCGGGTCTCCCATAAGGCCGTAAACGGCAGTCCTTCCGTCGATCATGCTTCTGTCCATGGGACCTCCTTACTTTCTGGCGGTTTCGCTGTTCAGGACCTTTTTCAGTTCGTCCATGAAGGTCTCCACATCCTTGAATTCGCGGTAGACCGAAGCAAATCTCACATAGGCCACCGGATCCAGGTCATGCAGTCTGTCCATGACCATTTCGCCAATCTCCTTGGAATCGATCTCCTTTTCCTCACGGTCAAAGATCTCTGTTTCGATCTCATAGACCATCTTCCGGATCTGGGCCATGGAAACAGGCCTCTTATGGCAGGCACGGAGTATGCCTCCCTCGATCTTGGCCCTGTCGTAGGTCTCCCGGTTATTGTCCTTTTTAATGACGATCATGGGAATGGTCTCGATCTTTTCATAGGTGGTGAAGCGTCTGGAGCAGATGTCGCAGACTCTTCTTCTGCGGATGGAATTATCCTCTTCCACCGGTCTGGAATCCACGACTCTGGTATTGTCTTTACCGCAATAGGGACATCTCATCTTTCTACCTCCCCCGCAGGGAAAATGGAGAGGACCATGCCTTCCTTCCCTGCCTGTCCATCAGGACGATCCTGCAGAACGTGTCGGTCCTGCCGGCCCTGTACTGTGCAATGCAGTCTTCGTCCGCCTGCTGTATATTGTCGTCTCCCCAGGGAGTGTTGGTCACAAAATATACCAGATCCACATCCGGGCTGTACTGTACGCTGACGGTCCCCTCTCCGTAGGAGATCCTTTCGAAGCGGGGGCCCTGGCTGGCATAAAAGTTTCCTCTCCTTATGGCATACATGATCCCGTTCCTGGTCAGCTCCGGGGCATTGACCATGGTAAAGGACCTTGTCTGGTCTCCGTCGTAGTGGTGGGCGTCGTCCGCCGCCATGCAGGGGACCAGTTTTCCGTTCTTGGCCCAGATATCGAAATAGACGGAGGCATCCGCCCTGTCCGGGTTCCAGGGAAGGCCGGAAACGGTGTTGTAAATCTCCGCGGCCGCAAGGCCCCTCAGATTCATCATCTCCTCCGCCGTCATGACGGACCAGGCGGGATGGGCCAGGATGGCCGCTCCCCCGGCTTCGTTGATGGCATCTATGATCTCCTGGGGTGTGGGCTGCCTGCCGCTCCTGTAGAGGGCCATGCCGTATACATCGGGCATGTTCTCCTTCATGCCTACGCCCACGATGTGGTATACGGGAATGCTGCGCAGATTTCCGGTATCCCACTCGGCCCCGTTCAGTATAACGAAATCTTCGTATTCCTCCAGGGAATTGACCCTCCTGTGGTCCGTCAGGGCTATGAAATCATAGCCTGCCTCCCGGTAGAGGCGGACAGCCTCCTCCGGATCCAGGGCCCCGTCCGACCTGGTGGTATGCATATGCATGTTGCCCTTATACCAGAAGCCTCTGGTCTCAAGTATTTCCATGCGCCCTTCAGCCTTTCATCTGCTTTTTTCTGTATTCCTCTCCGGCTCTGGCCGTATTGGCCAGGTAGCGGATGGCTTCCACGGGATATTTTCCCACGGCGGATTCTCCTGTGATCATGACGCCGGAAGCCCCGTCGGCCGCCGTATTGAAGATATCCGATACCTCCGCCCTGGTGGGCACCGCCCTTTCCTCCATGCTGGTCAGCATCTGGGTGGCCACGAAATAGGGCACCCCCGCCTCCAGGCAGGCCTTTGCTATTTCCTTCTGGGCCGCGGGCAGGTTCCACAGATCCATGTCGTTGCCAAGGTCTCCCCGGGCAATGCAGATCATATCCGCTTCCTTCAGGAGCTCGGGAAGCTTTTTCATGCCTTCCCGGTTCTCGATCTTGGCGATCAGGGTAAGGCTTTCCGCACCCGCTTCCTTCAGCGCCGCCTTTACCTCCACCAGATCCTGCCTGTTTCGGACAAAGGGCTGCATGATCCCCGTGACCCCGAAGGCGACCGCATCGGCGATATTTCTCCGGTCCTCCTCTGTCATGGTGGGAGGATGGATCTTTACCCCGTGGACGGCAATGCTTTTCCTGCTCTGCAGAAGTCCGCCCCGAAGGACCAGGGCTCCGGCCCTCTCTTCCCCTGCGGAAAGGACCTTAAGAAGGATCCTTCCGTCGTCCATGAGGATCTCGTTGCCTTCCCGGATATGTTCCAGAACGATGGCCGGCACAGGGATGCCTCCCTCTCCCAGGAGGACTTTCCCGCCCTCCTTCATGCTGACCGGTTCTTTCAGCCGGCCCACACGGAGCTCGGGCCCCTGGAGATCGATGAGGATCTGGGGAGTAATGCCTCTGGCCCTGGCGGCGGTATGGAGCAGCTCCATCCTGTCCGCGCTCTCCCTCAGACCCGCATGAGAAAGATTGACCCGGATCCCGGTCATGCCCGCGTCAAACATTTCCTCCAGCGTTTTTACATTGCTGCAGGAAGGTCCCAGTGTACCGTATATATCGATCATTCTCTGTCACGCTTTCCTTGCCGCTGCCCGTAAAGCAGGTCAGGCAGGTGCAAACTGTCTTGTTTTTATCCACAGATGATTATAACAGACATGCCGGAATGGCGAAAGTACGGATTGTTCAGACAAACGGAGCCTGTTAAAATAAATACAGGTATCGGCAACCCGCTTTAGATTTGACAGAAGCAAAGGAGAACGGCTATGAAGTTTATGGAAGAACGTATCCTGAAAGACGGTCAGGTCCGCCCCGGGGAGATTCTGAAAGTGGACAGCTTTCTGAATCATCAGCTGGATCTGGCTTTCCTGGGAGAGATCGGAAAGGTATTTTACGAACACTACAGGGACGCGGGCATCACAAAGATCGTGACCATTGAGACCTCCGGCATTCCCATCGCCTGTATGGCGGCCCTCTGCTTCGGCGTCCCCGTGGTCTTTGGAAAGAAGTCCAGAAAAGTGAACCCGGAAGACGACGTTTACGTTTCCACCTGCCATTCCTACACCCACAAGCGCAACTTCAACATCACCCTGTCAAAAGAATTCCTGACCTCCCGGGACAGAGTCCTTCTGGTGGATGACTTTATGGCCAGGGGCGAAGCCATGAAAGCCCTGATCAGCATCTGTCATACCGCCGGGGCCCAGGTGGCCGGCATCGGAATCGCCATCGAAAAAGGCTTCCAGGGAGGGGGCGATGATCTGCGAAGCCGGGGCTACGATATCGTCAGCTGCGCTGTCATCGACCGGATGGACGATCAGTCCCTGGTCTTCCGTCCCGGGACCTGATGCTTCCTATAAGGCTCTACACACAGACAAAGGCTGTTCCTGCGGTCAATAGCGACCGCTGGAACAGCCTTTTTTACAGCTTCCGCTTCTTTATTCAGACAGGATCCGCCTCTTCCAGAGCCTGCCTGGTATACCAGCCGGCCCGGAGGCGCTTTGACATCTTCCGGCAGTTCTGCAGCATCTCCTGATATTCTTCATCCGTCATGGCAGCGATCCTTGCAGGGATCTCGGAGAGGGACGCCACGGAAAAGCCGCATCCGTAATGCTCCACGAACTCTGCCAGAGCGGCCTCTTTCCAGATGATGACCGGGATCTGGGAAGCCAGATAGAGAGAAGTCTTGTGGGGATTGTTGATCTTCAGATATTCCCCGTAGCCGGTCGCGCAGGTGGAGGCGGTGCTGCCGTCCCACACAAGGCCGAAGCTTCCTTCCAGTTCAAAGGGAAGGTCGTCCGGCATCAGGGCTCCGTGGTAGAAGATATTTTCCTTTCCCTCTTCCTCATAGCCCTTGCCGTAGAGGTTGAAGGTCTGGTCTGCGGGCAGTTCATAGATATATCCCGCCTTGTGGCGGAGCAGGGCGCCTGCGATGATCAGGGGCATGTTCCTGTTCCGCTCTCTGTCAAGGCTCCTTCCTTCCTCCGCTCCGGGGATCAGGTAGTCAAAGATCTTCAGGCTGATGATCCTCTCTCCCTTATAGCCCATCTCCATGAGCTTCTTTCTCATATGCCGGTTATGGGCGATGATGCAGTCCGCCCTCTTTAACAGGTCGCCCTCTTCCATCAGGATCCTGGCCCTGACCCAGGGCTTGATATCGTCCCTTGTCAGGACGCGGAGGGTCTCCAGGTCGTGGATCAGAAGAACGATCCTGGTCCCTCTCTTCTGGCATCTCCTGACCTGACGGGCGATCATGACAGAGTGGCTGCTGACCGGGAACTGGATCACCAGAGTGTCTCCCTTTCCCAGATCCTGCAGGGCCTCTTTCCAGATCCGTCCGATGTCATAATGGATCTTCAGGCTTTCAAGGCTTCCTGCCTCTTTTCTTTTGTTCTGGTCCACAACGATGCGCAGAGGCATATAGCCCATGGAAGCAAGGATGTTGTCCACGTCGTCTCTGGCCTTTATGCCGGCTGTCTTCTGCAGGCCTTCGTCATCCTGCAGTTCCTGGATAAAGTATTTCAAAGCGTTCAGTCTCCTTCTTCTTCAAGATAAGCTGTCATATCGTGGGTCATCCGCTGGTCCTCCGGCGGAAGCTGCATGTAGTCCTTATAGAGCCCTGTCAGATATTCATGGTAGTTGGAGGGAGCAGGGAAGGTCCTGCCCTCGAACTCCACGGGCGTGCTCTTTAAAAAGGAAGCTTTGTCCATCCTCTCCTGAGGGCCGTAGCCCCAGAGGACGCCTCCCACATGGGGGCTGGCGTTAAAGTCCCTTACATTGGATTCCTTATTGAGGTTCTCGCACATTTTTACGGGATCCATGAGGGAAATGAAGGGTTTGATCAGGGGCTTCAGTGCCTTTTTCAGGGCCGTCTTTCCTTCTCCGGACTTGGCGTACTTGAGAAGGATCAGCTTTCTGTGGAAGATCACCTTCTTATAGAGCTTTTCCACTTCGCTTCTTGTTTCGGGCAGGCCGTCCACGGGGAAGATATCGATCCAGATATGCTCCGCCTTTTCGCCGGCGTCCGTATATTTCTTATCCAGGTATGTCCTGGTATCCACCAGCTTGATGAAGGGATAAATGGATTCTCCGGTCCTCCAGCTGACGATCTTCATATAAGAAGGAAGGCCTTCTGTCTTCAGATCCTTTCCCTCCAGGATCCTGTCATAATCGGGCCTGGGCATGAAGACATCGATGTCGTCGTCCCAGGGGATGAAGCCTTTGTGGCGGACCGCTCCCAGAAGAGTGCCTCCGCACAGTGTATAATAAAGCCCGTTTTCTCTGCAGAAATCATCAAAGGCGCAGAGCAGGGAAAACTCTGTTTCTTTGATCTGGGCAAGTCCGAGTTCTTTTCTCATTCAGTTTACCTTTCTCAAACGGAAGGAGGGCACTGCGTCCGCCCCGGAAGCAGATCCTCTCTTCTTATTCTTCTGCCTTTACAGACTTAATGATAGAACAAAGTATTTTCCTTTGCAAACCATAAAGATGGCAGGAAGCGTCCCGGTACCTCCCCGGAAAAGGGAAGGAGGGGGTTTTTGTCACCTGGCAGTCACAGAATAAAACAAAAGTGCCGGAAATGGACTCTCTTCGTCATTCCCGGCATTTTAAAAGCAGGTAGCGGGAATCGAACCCGTCTCTCCAGCTTGGGAAGCTGGCATACTACCGATGTACTATACCTGCAGGTACGAATTGAATTATATACGGTCTTCTGCTCTTTTGCAAGAAGAAAAAAAGGGAGAGCCCGGGACCTGTGTCCCGGACTCTCTTAAATACTTCCCCTGTGAATCAGGATGGCCGAAGGATCCCTGTTCCCGGGCTCTTAACGGCCGTAGGATGCCTTGTAGGCCAGGATTTCTTCCTCGGTGGACATGACGCTGAGAGCGCCTCTTCTGGTGGTGATCAGAGAAGCTGCAGCGTTTGCATAGGTCAGAAGAGCCTTCAGGGACTCCTCGTCGAAGCCTTCGATGCCGCCGTTTTTGATGATGTGGTAGAGAGCGCTGCCGCAGAAGGTGTCGCCTGCGCCGGTGGTCTCGATGGTATTGGGATTTGCGAAGCCTTCCACATACACTTCGATTCCCTTATAGAAGGCCTTGGAGCCGTCGGGTCCGTAGGTGGCGAATACCAGAGGGATCTTGTACTCGTCGATCAGCATGTGGATGCCCTTGTCCAGGTCCTTTTCGCCGGTCATGAATTCGATCTCGTTGTCGGAGATCTTCAGGACGTCGCACAGGCCCAGTCCGTAGCGGATCTTTTCCTTGGCGTGCTCTTCCGTATCCCAGAGAGGGGGACGGAGGTTGGGGTCGAAGGAAATGATGCAGCCGGCTTCCTTAGCGATCTTAAGGGCTTCCACGGTGGCCTCGTTGGCAGGCTCGTCTGTCATGGACAGAGTGCCCAGGTGGAAGATCTTTGCCTTTTCGATCAGATCCCTGTGGGCAAGGACTTCGTCTTTTGTCAGCATGATATCAGCGCCGGGCTTACGGTAGAAGGAAAAGTCCCTGTCGCCGTTGGGAAGTTTTTCAACGAAAGCAAGCGTGGTATGGATCTCTTCGTCCATGACCAGACCGCTCATGTCGATGCCTTCCGCCTCGGTCCTCTTCTTCAGCATGCGGCCGAAAATGTCATTGCCGACCTTGCCGATGAAGGCAGTCTTCATGCCTACCTTATTGAGCATGGCCAGAACGTTGCAGGGTGCGCCGCCCGGATTTGCTTCCAGAACGGGGTTGCCCTGATCACTGATACCGTGATCCGTAAAGTCGATCAGCAGCTCGCCAAGCGCCGTTACGTCAATGGTTTTTTCAAATCCCATAATATTACCACCTTTCCATTCATGGATAATTGTTATGCAAGCGTCAAACCGTCACTGCATTTAACACTTTCTGGAAATATTATAGTCTATCCGGGCAGAATTGCCAAATGTAAAAGTCAAAAACGTAAATATTAGTGACATTTTACTGATACATTTTTACCTTATCAGTTCCTGAAGCTGTGGATGGGCGCAGGGATCCTGCCTTTCCTGGCAATGAATTCCTCGCAGGAGAAGGGATTGACGCTCATGATGGGCGCATAGCCCAGAAGTCCTCCGAATTCCACCTGTTCTCCCACTCCCTTTCCGATCACGGGGATGACGCGGACGGCGGTGGTCTTCTGGTTGACCATGCCGATGGCCATCTCGTCGGCGATGATGCCGGAAATGGTGGAAGCCTTTGTGTCGCCGGGAAGAGCGATCATATCAAGCCCTACGGAGCATACACAGGTCATGGCTTCCAGCTTCTCCAGGGTCAGAGCGCCGGCCTTTACGGCGTCGATCATGCCCTGGTCTTCACTGACCGGGATAAAGGCGCCGGAGAGGCCGCCCACATAGGAGGATGCCATAACGCCGCCCTTTTTGACCTGGTCGTTCAGAAGGGCCAGGGCCGCCGTGGTGCCGGGAGCGCCCGCGTATTCCAGTCCCATCTCGCAGAGGATGTCCGCCACGGAATCTCCGATGGCGGGAGTGGGCGCCAGGGACAGGTCGATGATGCCGAAGGGGACGCCCAGGCGCTGGGAAGCTTCCCTGGCTACCAGCTGTCCTACCCTCGTGACCTTGAAGGCCGTCTTTTTCACAGTTTCGCAAAGGACCTCAAAGCTCTCCCCGTGGACCGATTCCAGGGCCTTTTTGACAACGCCGGGTCCGCTGACGCCTATGTTGAGGATCCTGTCCGCTTCCGTGACCCCGTGGAAGGCACCTGCCATAAAGGGGTTGTCGTCCGGGGCATTGCAGAATACCACCAGCTTGGCGCAGCCCAGGGAATCCCTGTCGGCCGTTTTTTCGGCCGTCTCCCGGATCACCCTGCCAAGAAGCCTGACGGCGTCCATGTCGATGCCGGTCCTGGTGGAACCCACATTGACCGAAGAGCAGACGAACTCTGTCCTTGAGAGGGCGTCTGGAATGGACTCGATCAGGAGCCTGTCGGCCCCGGTCATTCCCTTGGAGACCAGAGCGGAATAGCCTCCCAGGAAGTTGACGCCCACGTCTCTGGCCGCTCTGTCCAGGGTCAGGGCCAGTTCCACGAAATCGTCCGTGCTGCGGCAGGCGCTTCCCCCGATCAGGGCAATGGGCGTCACCGAGATCCTCTTGTTCACGATGGGGATCCCGTAGTCATGGGAGATCTCCTCTCCCGTCCTGACCAGGTCTTTTGCGCTTTTGTAGATTTTGTCGTATATATTTTTCTTCAGCGTTTCCAGATCGGAATCGATGCAGTCCAGGAGAGAGATGCCCATGGTTATGGTCCTGACATCCAGGTTCTCCTTTTCGATCATGGCATTTGTTTCGCTGACTTCCGAAAAGTTGATCATGCCTGTATCCTTTCCCGCTTCCCCGTCAGATCCTGTGCATCAGATCGAAGATTTCTTCCTTCTGGCACTTGATCTGCACGCCGATCTGATCACGGCCCAGGGCCGCCAGTTCGTCCGCCATGTCTCCGAAGGACTTTTCAAGCCCGCTGACGTCCACGATCATCATCATGTTGAAATAGCCGGAAACAATGGTCTGGGAGATATCCAGGATGTTGATCCGGTTCTGGGCCAGATATCCGCAGACTCCGGCGATGATGCCTATGGTGTCCTTTCCTACGACGGTAATGATAGCTCTTTTCATAAACTAAACCTCTTCCTGCCTGAAAACGGCTCTTCTTTAGGCAAATCGGGATCAGAATTCCACCAGTCCCGAGACTTTCTTTCTGTCTGCCACACGGATGGGAAGGTCCTCCGCCCTGTAGCGGCTCTCCGCGTCCATCAGTTCCACCCTGACGGTCTCATAGGCCAGCTCCGGCAGATTGTTCTCCTGGCTCAGATGCCCCAGAAAGATCCCCTTCATATGGTCGTTCAGGATCCTGGAAAGGAGCTGTCCGCTGCTGACATTGGACAGGTGTCCTCTCCGTCCCAGGATCCTCTGCTTGAGAGGATAGGGATAGGGCCCCACCTGCAGCATGTTGACGTCGTGGTTGGCTTCGATCAGGACCACGTCCGAATCCTTCAGGCACTCCACCGTATAGTCGCTGTAGCACCCCAGGTCCGTGCAGACGCAGGCCTTTTTGGACCCGTAGCGGACTCTGTATCCCACGGGCTCCGCAGCGTCGTGGGAGATCTTCATGGGGTCCACCACCAGGTCTCCCACGATCACCTTTTCGTCCGCCCTGACGGGAATGAAACGGGCCGGATCGATCTCCTGGAACTTTGACATCCTCAGTATCTCAAAGATGGTCCCTTCCGTGGCATAGATGGGCATGTCCGTCTTTTTGGCTATGACGGGAAGACCCGTGATGTGGTCGCTGTGCTCATGGGTGAGAAAGATCCCGTTAATGTCCCTCAGATCCAGGTCCAGGTCGTGCAGGGCATCCGCCGTTCTCTTGCGGCTGATCCCCACGTCGATGAGGACATGGGTGGTATCCGAGCCTATATAAATACAATTGCCGCTGCTTCCGCTGGCAATACTTTCAAATCTCATAAATTCAGTGCCTTTCTGATCTGTTCTTCCGAATAGGCAAGAGAAGCGCTGTTGTCGATGACCACGTCGCAGCATTCCCGGAATTTTTCGTCCGAAAGCTGGGCCGCCATGATTTTGTCGATCTTTTCGTCCGAATAGCCCCTGGAGGCCTTCAGCCGTCTTCTCCTTTCCTTCCCGTCGCAGTAGATATACCACATGCTGTCGACCACATCAAGAAATCCGGTCTCGATCAGCAGGGCAGCCTCCAGGAAGAAAAAGTCATGGATATTCTCCTGCCGCTCCTTTGCAATGGTATTCATTATATACTCAATGACGGCCGGATGCACCACCTGATTGATCTTCCTGAGAAGATTTCTGTCTTCGAAGATCCTGGCGGCCATTTCCCCGGAATCGATCTCTCCGTTTTCGTCCAGAAGGGGTCTTCCCGTGGGATGTTCTTCCAGAATGGAAACGACAGGCCCGTAGCAGGCCTGTCCTTTCTTTTCCAGATCTCTGGCCGCATCGTCGCTCTTTAGGATTCCGCAGTTGCAGTTCTTCTGCAGAAAGGAAAGGATCTCCGATTTTCCGGAGCCTACGCCGCCGGTTACGCCGATTATTCTGGTCATTTTCTATTTTGCCTCATACCAGTCCGTACCCGCATGGACGTCTGTTTCCAGAGAGACCCTGAGGGCTGCGGCCGCTTTCATTTTTTCTTCCAGAAGCTTCTTTACTGTCTCCTCTTCTCCGGGAGCCGTTTCCACCAGGAGTTCGTCGTGGATCTGCAGGATCAGCTCGGACTTCAGATTTCTTCTCCTGATCTCCTCCCAGACCGAGATCATGGCGGTCTTCATGATGTCCGCCCCGGATCCCTGGATGGGAGAATTCATGGCCACACGCTCTCCGAAGGACCTCTGCATGAAGTTGGATGACTTCAGCTCCGGAACGGGTCTCCTTCTTCCGAACATGGTCAGGGCATAGCCCGTTTCCCTGGCGCTCTTTACCAGGCCGTCCAGGAAAGCCTTGATGCCGGGATAGGTCTTAAAATATGCTTCGATATATTCCGCCGCCTCTTTCCTGGAGATGGACAGGCCCTGGCTCAGACCGAAGGAGGAAATGCCGTATACGATGCCGAAGTTGACCGCCTTGGCGTTGCGCCTCTGGATGGAGGTCACCTGGTCGAAGGGCACGTGGAAGACCTTGGAGGCCGTGATGGCATGGATGTCCTTATTCTCCCTGTAGGCTTCGATCAGCTCGCTGTCGCCGGACATGTGGGCCAGGATTCTGAGCTCGATCTGGGAATAGTCGGCGTCGGTAAAGGTCTGTCCGTCAGCGGGAATGAAGGCTTTGCGGATCTGCCGTCCCAGCTCTGTCTTCATGGGGATGTTCTGCAGGTTGGGGTCCGTGGAGGAGATCCTTCCCGTGGCAGTAATGGTCTGGTTCAGGGTGGTATGGATCCTCATATCCGGGGTGATATAGGCGGTCAGGCCGTCCGCATAGGTGGATTTGAGCTTGGTAAGGCCCCTGTATTCCAGGATATCCGCCACCACCGGATAATCCGGTGCCAGCTTTTCCAGAACGTCCGCCGCCGTGGAGTAGCCGGTCTTTGTCTTTTTCCCGCCGGGGATCCCCATTTCCTCAAAGAGGATCTGGCCCAGCTGCTTGGGAGAAGCGATGTTGAAAATCTGGCCCGTAGCCTGATAGATTCCGGCTTCCAGCTCTCCGATCCTGCCCTCCAGTCTGGAAGAGTATTCCTTCAGGGCCTGGGGATTGATGCGGATGCCGATCCTTTCCATGTCATAGAGGACATAGGTCAGGGGCCTTTCCATGGTCCTGTAAAGGTCCCACATCTGATCGGCCTTAAGCTTATGAAGGACCTTTTCACCCGCTCCGTAAAAGCCCTCCGCCAGGCGGCAGGCATAGGCGGTCAGGGCCTCTTCCTTCCCGGAGGCCGCTTCCTTCCAGGTCATTTTGGCAAAGATCTGCTTTCTGGTCTCCAGGGCCCCTCCCATATATTCCGTAATGACTTCCTCGGGCTCGTAATCGTTCTTTAAGGGATTGATCAGATAGGCCATGATCTGCAGATCCAGAAGTCCTTCCAGCCGGATCCCGCCCGCAAAGGAGTTTCTGTCGATCTGCCAGAAGGGATACTGGCGCTTGATGCCAAAGCTTACGATAAAGGATTCTTCCTCTCCCTTCTCTCCGGCCGCTTTCACAAGGGCCTCCCGGATCAGGGCAAGTCCCTGTCCCAGGTCCTCTGTAACGGAAGGCCCCGCAAAGTAATAAATTCCTTCACTGTCGCAGACTGCCGCTCCTACTGCCTGCTGGACTTCTCCCGTCCCGAAGCGGACGGGGTCATAAACGGGGAAAAAACCGGCGGACACAGGTTTTCCGGAAAGGGCCCTGGAGGCAAAGCCCTCCGCCCAGGCAAAAAAGGCTCCTTTTTCCTTCAGGATCCGGATTTCCTTTGTCTTTTCTTCTTCCTTTTTCTCCATGGTCCCCGTATCGAACCGGGTCAGGAGATTCTTGAAATTCAGTTCCGTAAAGATCTTAAAGGCTTCCGGGGTATAGAAATTTCCCACTGCCGCCTTTTCTTCATCCAGTTCCAGGTCACAGTCGGTCTTTATGGTCACCAGGAAGCGGCTCTTTCTGGCCAGGTCCTCGTTTTCGGACAGGTTCTTCTTCAGGGCAGGCTTTTTGATCTGGTCGATGTGTTCATAGACCCCGTCCAGGGAACCGTATTCCACGATCAGCTGGGTGGCGGTCTTCTCTCCCACCTTGGGAACCCCGGGCACGTTGTCGGAGCTGTCTCCCATAAGGGCCTTCACGTCGATGAACTGGGCCGGGGTGACCTGGAGCTTTTCCAGAACGTCCGAAGCGTGGAAGCTGTCCACCGTGGTCTGTCCCTGCCTGGTCCTGGGAATGCGGACGCAGATATGGTCGGAAGCGATCTGCAGCAGGTCTCTGTCTCCCGATACCAGGGCCACCTCCATGCCCCGCTTCTCCGCCTTTTTGGCCAGAGTTCCCAGGATATCGTCCGCTTCCAGGCCCGCCTGTTCACAGGTGACGATGCCCATGGCGTGAAGGACTTCCTTCATCAGAGGGACCTGCTGTCTCAGCTCTTCGGGCATGGGCTTTCTGGTCCCCTTGTATTCGCTGTAAAAGTCATGACGGAAGGTGGGGGCGTGTACGTCAAAGGCCACAGTCAGATAGTCCGCCTTTTCCTCTTCCACCAGCTTCAGCATGATGTTGAGGAAGCCGTAGACGGCTCCGGTATGCACGCCTTTGCTGTTTGTCAGATCCGGCATTCCGTAGAATGCCCGGTTGAGTATGCTGTGTCCGTCGATCAGTACCAGTTTCTTTTTATCCATTGTATTGTCCTTACAGGTAAGTCTCATTCCGTTCAGGCTGCCCGGCCCTTACATGGCCAGGAGCACATAAGCCGTAACGATGGCCAGAGCCAGGGTCACGATTTCCAGGGCGGCTGCGATGCTGAAAAGCCTCTGTCTGAAGGCCAGGCGCTTTCTGGCCGTCCTGTTCACTTCCTCCAGTTCCTTTTCCAGATCAAAGGGACCGCCCGTTTCCAGTCTGGCCATGCCCTCGTAGAGAAGGTACTGGGTGGAGAGCTCCTCCCTGCAGTCCGGACAGGAGTCCAGATGGTTCAGGAAGTCGGACAGCTCCTCGTCATCCAGCCTGTCAGAGAGAAAATCCGGTATGAGATTTGCGAAATTCTTACAGTTGACTGTCACGTTATATCCTCAGTTTTTAAGATTGTCGGGACCGAAGCCGCAGGGAAGAAGCTCCTTGAGGGTAAAGACTCTGTAGCTGTCCGGGCTTACGGCGGAAATGACAAGAAAAGTCTCCGGGTCGCAGAATTCGTTCATGACCTGGCGGCAGACGCCGCAGGGCGTGCAGAAATCCTCCGCCTTCCGGTTCATTCCTCCCGTGACCGCGATGGCCTTAAAGGAGGTATGGCCTTCGCTGACCGCCTTGAAAAAGGCAGTTCTTTCGGCGCATACGGAAGGGCTGTAGGCCGCGTTCTCGATGTTGCAGCCGGTATAAATCTCTCCGCTTTCCGTCAGCAGGGCAGCCCCTACGGAAAAGTGGCTGTAGGGGATATAGGACATCTTCATCATGCCCATGGCCCGCATGATCAGTTCTCTTATTGTCTCTTTATCAGGCATTTCCCCCGTCCTTTCTGATCAGGATCCGGATGGCCTCCACGGCTGCCCGGATGGCCCGGTCGGTGTCATGGACCACAGGATTGGGAAGGTCTCTCTTTGCTCTTTCCTGATTGGCCACCACCATCAGGACGGTCCCCACCCGAACGCGGAGGAATGAGCCGGCGATGAAGAGGGCCGCGGATTCCATTTCGGAGGCAAGGCACCCCATCCGAAGCCAGGCTTCCCACTTGTTCTGGAGTTCGTAATAAACGGGCATCAGCTCGGGGCAGTGCTGGCCGTAGAAGGCGTCCTTGCACTGGACCACCCCGGTATGGCAGCCTGCACCCAGCTTTCCGCAGGCCTCTACAAGGGCGTTTGTGACCGTAAAGTCAGCCACTGCGGGATACTCGATGGGAGCGTACTCTCTGGTGGTCCCTTCCATGCGGACGGCCCCGGTGGCCACCACCAGGTCTCCGCTCTGTACATCCAGCTGCATGCCGCCGCAGGTTCCGACCCTGATAAAGGTATCCGCCCCGCAGCGGACCAGTTCCTCGATGGCGATGGAGGCGGATGCTCCTCCGATCCCAGTAGAAGTAACGGAGACCTTTACGCCGTCCAGGCTGCCTGTATAGGTGGTATATTCACGGTTCTGCATGACAAGGACCGGATCGTCCAGATAGGCCGCGATTTTCTCGCAGCGTCCCGGATCTCCGGGCATCATGACGTATTTTCCGACTTCTCCCTTTGCGGTCTGTATATGATACATTCTGTTGGGGTCTTCAGAGTATTTGGGCATCATAAAGCATCACCTCCGCCGATCGGCAAAATGACTTCCATCACATCAAAAGCAAAACATATCCTTCCGGGCATCCCAAAAAGAGGGAATTCCTGTAAGTTAAACTTATTCTAACATACAATGACTGGACAAAACGCTATATTTCGGGCGAAATTTTTCAGCAAGATTTCCAAAACCTGTTTCCTAAGGCAGATCTTTATGATATAATCCCGCTTAAGTTGTATACAAATATACGATTTTGGAAAGGTACTCTGTAATGAACGATTATAACCGCAGATTTAACGACGACAGCATCCTTGCAAGATTTTACGGAAAATCCTCCGTATTCACAGATATCCCCAACCCTCTTTTCAAGGAATACAACGTCAAGAAAGGTCTCCGCAACGAGGACGGCACCGGCGTCAGGATCGGTCTGACCAAGGTCTCCGACGTTATCGGCTATACCAAGGACAGCGAAGGCAATGTGGCGCCCTGCGAAGGCGAACTCCTTTACAGGGGATACAGCATCTACGATCTGGTCAGGAACCGCAGGGGCAATTTCGGCTACGAAGAGACTGCCTTCCTGCTTCTTTTCGGCTATCTGCCCAACAGACATACCTTCGAGGATTTCAAACACTGTCTGGCCCAGCGCTACGAGCTGCCCAACGACTTCCTGGTAGGCGAACTGCTCCGCAATCCCACCAAAAACCTGATGAACGGACTGATGACCGCCACCCTGACCCTCTACAATTACGATGAAAATCCGGACGAAGTCGATGTCTACGAGACTCTGCTCAAGGGAATGAATCTGATCGCCAAGTTCCCTTCCATTGCCTGCTACGGCTACCAGGCCAAGATCCATGAGTTCTACCGGCACTCCCTGGTCATCCATTATCCCAGACCGGAGTATTCCATTGCCGAGAACATCCTTTATATGCTGCGTGCCGACGGTAAGTTCACCGAAAGGGAAGCCAACCTGCTGGACGCCCTTCTGGTCATCCACGCGGACCACGGCGGAGGAAACAACTCCACTTTCACCACCGTCGTCATGGGCTCCACCGGCACGGACCTCTACTCTTCCATCTGCGGCTCCATCGGATCTCTGAAGGGCCCCAAGCACGGCGGCGCCAACATCTCCGTGGCAAGAATGATGGAACAGGTCATTGCGGATACGGATTATTCCCGCGACAAAGATGTTCTCAGGGGGATCGTCACAAGGATCCTGGACGGGGACTATTACGATCACTCCGGCCTTGTCTACGGCTTCGGCCACGCCGTCTACACGCTTTCGGATCCCCGCTGCGAGCTGATCCGGGACCTGTGCAGAAAGCTGGCAGAGGATAAGGACTGCATGCACAAGTTCGAATTCTACAAGGCCTTCGAAGAGACCGTCAAGGAACAGGTCATGGAGAAGAAGGGCAGGGTGATCCCCACCAACGTGGACTTCTACTCCGGCTTTGCCTACGACATGCTGGGCATCCCTTCCGACCTCTTTACCCCCCTGTTCGCCATTGCCAGGGTCACCGGCTGGATCGCCCACAACCTGGAGAACCGTCTCTACGACGGAAAAATCATGCGTCCCGCCACCAAGTACGTGGGCGAATTCCAGAAATTCATTCCCATGGAAAAACGCTGATCATTCTTCATTAAAAACAACAGAGCGGCTGCAACGCGCAGCCGCTCTTCTTTTTTTATCTCATCCATCCAAGCCTTCTGAAGGTCTTCAGGAGCAGTTTCCCCTTGGGGAAATTCAGGATATCCTCTCTAGAAAGGGTCCCGATCCGGATCAGGACAAAGAAATACATGACCACCGCGGCCAGGATCGAGGGCACCAGGCAGACCAGGTTGCTGCTGTAGCGTCCCAGTCCCATGGCTTCGCAGAAGATCATGATCAGGGAATAGACCAGCCTGCAGGTGATGCTCATGACAAGGGCCGCCAGGCAGGGCTTTCCCAGCACGTTAATTAGGTCCGCCCTGGGGTCCAGGTACCTTCGCAGGAAGAACTGGTTGAGGGCAAAGATCATGCCGGAATAGATAATACTGACCACCACCAGGGCATAGACGCCCATGTCTGTGGTAAGAAGCAGGATGACCAGGATGATGGTCTGTCCGATCAGGGCAATGCCGGCACTGACCAGCGGCATGGACATGCGGCCAATGGACTGAAGAGCCGCATTGGTAATGGTGGATACGGAATACAGGACCACCGTTACGGACAGCATGGCAAGAAGGCGGGAAGCCTGGTCCAGGGAAGACCACTGGGGAAAGAGCAGCATGGTCACGGGTTTTGCCAGGACGCAGAGGCCCGCCGCGCAGGGAACGGATACCACCAGCACAAAGCGGATGGCCGCAATGACCCTTCTTCTGGTCTCCTCCAGATCAAATACCGCATAAGCAGCGGAAATGTTGGGGATCACGGCCGTTGCCAGGGCCGTGGCGATGGAAATGGGTATGTTGGAAATGACCACCGCCTTATTGGAGAAAATACCGTAGGCAGTGGAAATCTCAATTTCATCCATCCCCTTCATGCCGATCATGACATTGGAATAGATGGTCTGGTTGACGGTCGTGGTCAGATTCAGGATAAAGCCGCTCAGAATAAAAGGGGTGATGACCAGGACCGTATCCCGCAGAATGCCGGGCCATGGATCCAGCTTTCCGGTCCTGTCATGCCGGATTCTCCTGCGGAAGCGCTTCCTGGACGCGAAATAGAGAAGGGACATGAAAATAAGGGCCGCTATGACGCCGCTCCCCGTTCCCAGGGCGGAGCCCATGGCACCGTAGACTGCCTGCTCGTGAGGGTCGTCTCCTGCCAGCAGATGCATGAAGAGCCAGGCGGCGCCGATACTGACCACCGCATTGGCGATCTGTTCCAGGATCTGGGATACCGAAGTGGGCGCCATGTTCTGGTCCGCCTGAAAGTATCCTCTGAGGACGCCCAGGATGGCAAAGAAAAATATGGTGGGGGCGAACATGCGCAGGACCGGCACCGTGCTGGGCGGGACCAGAAGGCCGGCTCCGAAAAAGAGCAGGATGCTGGAAAGAGCGCCCACCGCCACCGCATAGGCCATGGTGCAGCGGAAGACCCTCTGGGCGTTCCTGTATTCTCCCATGGCCATCTTCTGCGCCATGAGCTTGGATATGGCCTGGGGAATGCTGTAGGAAGAGACCATGAGGACAATGGCATAAATATTGTAGGCAAAGCCGTAGTAGCCGTTTCCTTCGTCTCCGATTATGGCAGTCAGGGGGGACCGGTAGAGAATGCCTATGATCCTCACGATGATACTGGCGGCCGCCAGTATACTGGCCTGGACCATGATCCCGCCCTTTTGGTTGTTGTCGTTCATCTATAACCTCATGTAAGAAAAACACATATTTTGTCATTTACAACTATAGCATGAATCATAAAAATGGAAAGTCCCGATTTATGAATTAACATGCCCGGCTGCGTCTGTAAATTCCCTGCCCGGCTTCCGGCCCCTGGTACTTCTCCGAACAAAAAAGAGGTATGAGGAAACATTTCCTCATACCTCTTCGGGTCTGCTTTTATCAGATGGAGTCAGAAGATCAGCCGCCGATCAGCCAGTCATACATCTCCTGATACTTGCCTGCAGATACCTTCCAGGAGAAGTCTGCGTTCATGGCGCGCTCCACCATCTTGTCCCAGGACTTCCTGTCATCATAGAAGACCTGCTCCGCATAGCGGATCACATGCATCATCTCATGCGCATTGTAGTTTGCGAATGTGAAGCCGGTGCCGGTGCCTTCGTATTCGTTGTAAGGCTGGACCGTATCCTTCAGACCGCCGGTCTCTCTGACGATGGGCAGTGTGCCGTACTTCAGGGACATCAGCTGGCTGAGTCCGCAGGGCTCGAACAGAGAAGGCATAAGGAATGCATCGGATGCTGCATAGATCTTATGGGACAGCTCGTCGGAATAATAGATGTTGGCAGAGATCTTGTCATTGTACTTCCAGTCGAAGTAACGGAACATGTTCTCATAGCGCTCTTCGCCGGTGCCCAGGACCACCATCTGGATGGCATCCAGAGAAAGGATCTCTTCAAGAACATAGGCGATCAGGTCGAAGCCCTTCTGGTCTGTCAGACGGGAAACGATACCGATCATGAATACCTTTTCGTCCTGCTTCAGGCCCAGCTCCTTCTGCAGAGCCAGTTTGTTCTTGACCTTTTCCTTGCGGAAGTTCTCCACATTGTAGGGCTGAGGGATCTTCTTGTCGTTCTCGGGGCTGAAGTCTGTGTAGTCGATACCGTTGATGATACCGCGCAGGTCGTTGGCTCTTGCGTTCAGCAGGCCGTCCAGACCTTCACCGTAGAACTGTGTCTTGATCTCTTCCGCATAGGTAGGAGAAACGGTGGTCAGTGCGTCTGCATAGACCAGGCCGCCCTTCAGGAGGTTGGCATCCTTATAGGCTTCCAGCTTGTCGGGTGTGAAATAGTAAGCGGAAAGACCGGTGATGTCTTCCACATCCTGTACGTTCCACTTGCCCTGGAACTTCAGGTTATGAATGGTCATGACAGTCTTGATGCCGTGATAGAATTCGTTGGCGGCGAATCTTTCCTTCAGATATACGGGAACAAGGCCGGTCTGCCAGTCATGGCAGTGGATCAGGTCGGGTCTGAAGCCGATCACGGGAAGCGCAGAAAGAACAGCCTTTGAGAAGAAAGCAAATCTTGTGATCTCAAAGAGCGGATCGTCTGTGTAAGGCTTTTCACTGGTGAAGAAGCCTTCGTTGTCAACAAAGTAGAATTTGACGCCGTCCACTTCTGCTGTCAGGATGCCGACGTATTCGCTCTTCCAGTGATAATCCATATAGAAGTGCGTGACATATTCCATCTTGTCTTTCATAGCCTGCTTCATGCAGGAATATTTAGGAATAATGACACGGACATCATAGTATTCTTTATCAATGTCCTTCGGCAGTGAGCCGACAACGTCTGCAAGTCCGCCGGTCTTAATGAACGGAACGCCTTCTGATGCAACAAAAAGAATATTCTTCATCTGTTGAATCCCCCTGTAACAATTAATAATTTTATCAATATCTTCTTAAACACTACTGCTGTTTTATCTGCGGCATTGTTTATTATTGACTATATTATACATGATTCGAATTATAAATTGTACACTTTTATTGTTTTTTTACCTGTTTTTTCCAAAAAAGATGACAAAGACTTCAGAATCATTTGGGAGTCGGGCCCCTGCGCCTTCCTTTTCCTGTCAGATCGTAGCGTCTTGTGGAGGCCGCGCTGCCGTGTCCCAGGATATCCCTGACGCTTTCCGGGTCGGCTCCGTATTCCAGCAGATGGACCGCCAGAGAGCTCCTTAATAGACCGGGAGATACATTTTTCCTGATTCCGGCGTTTTCCGCGTGCTTTTTCACGATTTTCCAGATGCTCTGCCGGCTGAGGGCCTGGCCCTCCCGGCTGATGAAAAGGATCTGATCGGGACCCGAAAAACGGTTCCTCATCATGGAGATATAGCGGAGAAGGGCTTTCCTGGCCCTGTCCCCGAAGGGAACGATCCGCTCATGTTCCCCCTCTCCCGGCATAATGACGCAGGACACCTGCAGGTCTATGTCCCTCACCTGGAGAGAGATGACCTGGCTGGTCTTGAGGCCGCTCCCGTACAGAAGCTCCAGAAGTGCCTTGTCCCTTGCCCCCTGCCAGTCCGAGGGATCAGGGTCATTCAGGATGGCCGAGATTTCCTCCAGGGAAAGGACTCTGACCTTCTCCTCCTCTTCCGGAAGCTGCAGATTCAGGGCTGCGTTTATCCTCAGGATTCCCTTTTCCTGCAGCCAGGAAAAGTAGCCCTTAACCGTAGTGAACTTCCTCTTAATAGTTCTGGGCGCCCTGCCTTCCCGGTCCATATCTTCCATCCAGGCTTCCAGCTCCGTGGAAGAAATCTCTCCAAGGCTCCTCAGGCCTCTGTTTTCCGCCCACAGGAGAAGCTGATCCAGATCGCATCTGTATCCCTGAAGGGTCGAGAGACTGCTGTGTTTCTGTTCCTGCAGATACAGGAGATATTCCTCAATACTGCCCTCTTTCAAGACTTCATCCTTTCCCGTACAGGTGACTGTTCCATTTCCATACTAGCACAGAAAAGGGACGGCAAAAACAAAAAGCGATAAAACCGCCGGGGTTTTACCGCTTTCTGGTTGTCTGAATTTTTATTTTGCGTAATCGGTTACTCTGGATTCACGGATTACATTGACCTTGATCTGTCCGGGATATTCCATTTCGTTCTCGATCTTCTTGGAAATCTCTCTGGCCAGTAAGACCATTTCAGTGTCATTGATCTGCTCAGGAACTACCATGACACGAACTTCTCTGCCTGCCTGAATGGCATAAGAATTGCTGACGCCTTTAAAACTGTTGGTGATCTCTTCTAACTGTTTAAGCCTGGTGGTATAAGTCTCCAGGGTCTCTCTGCGGGCACCGGGACGCGCCGCGGAGATGGTATCTGCCGCCTGTACGATACATGCGATCAGACTTGTGG
The DNA here is from genome assembly GCA_946614165.1 of uncultured Lachnospiraceae bacterium. GTDB lineage: Bacteria > Bacillota > Clostridia > Lachnospirales > Lachnospiraceae > CAG-791. The sequence continues at coordinate 18,328 of CAMOGQ010000011.1, read as the reverse complement.
CTTCCACATCGCCGTGATGGGATTCGACCGTATTGATCACGGTCTGGGATTCCTTGTACTTGCGGCAGAGATCCGCGCCGAGCTGTACATGGGATCCTTCCATTTCGTGGTCGACTGCCTTGCCGATATCATGCAGGAGACCGGCACGCTTGGCAAGACGCACGTCCAGTCCGAACTCACTGGCGATCAGTCCGGAAAGCTGGGCAACTTCGATGGAATGCTTGAGAGCGTTCTGGCCATAGCTTGTACGATAACGGAGTTTGCCCAGAAGTCTGACAAGTTCGGGATGAATGCCGTGCACGCCGACTTCCAGAGTGGCCGCTTCGCCTTCTTCCTTGATTTTGGTATCGACTTCGCGTTTTGCCTTTTCGACCATTTCTTCGATCCTGGCGGGATGAATACGGCCGTCCACGATCAGTCTTTCAAGAGCGATGCGGGCGATCTCTCTCCGGATGGGATCAAAACCGGAAATGACCACCGCCTCGGGAGTATCGTCAATGATCAGGTCCACGCCTGTCATTGTCTCCAGAGTGCGGATATTTCTGCCTTCACGTCCGATAATCCTGCCCTTCATCTCGTCGCTGGGCAGCTGGACTACAGAAATGGTTGCTTCTGCGACATGATCTGCGGCACAGCGCTGGATGGCGCCGACAACGATTTCACGGGCTCTCTTTTCCGCTTCCTCTCTTGCCGCTGCCTCTGCTTCCTTGATCATGATGGCAGAATCGTGTTTGACGTCGTCTTCAACAATTTTTAAAAGGTATTCTTTTGCCTGTTCGGAGGTTAATCCTGAAATTCGTTCGAGTTCCTGTACGCGCTGCTCGTTCAGTTTGGAAATTTCTTCCTTTTGCCTGCGCAGTGTCTCTTCCTTGGATGAAAGACTCTGTTCCTTGCGTTCGAGAGCATCGGTCTTGCGGTCAATGGCTTCTTCCTTCTGCTGGATCCTTCTCTCGTTGCGCTGCACCTCGTTCCTGCGGTCGCGGATCTCCTTTTCCAGCTCGTTTCTGGATCTGATGGATTCCTCTTTGACCTCCAGGAGTGCCTCACGCTTCTGAGCTTCCGCAGAAAGGAGGGCCTCGTCAATGATCGCCCGTGCTTTCTCTTCTGCATTTCCGATAGTCGTCTGTGTCATCTTCTTTTCATACTTAGAAGTGGCATAGTAGGTGACCGGAACAGCAATCACCAGTGTTGCAAGCACTGCTATTATTGCTGGTAGCATACAGGAGCACCTCCTTATTTAGTTTTCATTGCATTATCTGCATAGAATGCATCATATGTCTCACAGACATTGACATAATGATGCAATCTAATTAACAGTTTCACAACATTTTTATCTTATTCTGAAATATTCCGAATGTCAAGAAAAAGAAAGGGCCCATGAAGCCCTCCGGGGCCGTCCCGGGGGACCCGGATTTTGGGTTTTTTCGGCGTATTTTCGTGGTTTTTCCGGGACGATAGGGCGTCTGATAAGTTTTTTCTTTTTTCCGGAAAGAGCGTCCCGGAAGGCGCCTTTCATCCGGCACGGCGGACGCAGAGCCCATACATACCCGGACCGCCTTTGTTTTCCTTAAGGAAATTATAGCAGAAAGCGGACGCTTTGCCGCACTTTTTCGGTTCTTTTTCCGATCGGCTTAAAAAAACCGGTCCATGGCCCGGACCGGCTTTTCCTGTTTTCTGTGAAATCAGAAGTCTCCATGCATCGCAGAGCGGACCGCTTCCCCGGAATAACCCTTCCTGCAGAGAAAGGCCCTGATCTTCATGGTCTCTTCCCAGCCGGCCTTTTCGGGGTCGTATCCCTTCTTCTCAAGCAGCTTCCTGATCTGCTCCCGTTCTGCCGTCTCAAGGTCCCATTCCTCTCCGGCCTTTTCAAAGGCTCTCCTGATGCATTCCTCGGGAAGGCCCTTTCCTGCCAGATCATTTTCGATTCTGGTCCGGCTCCGGTCCTTTATGTGACAGCGGACATAATCCTCCGCCATCCTGTCCTCGTTCACATAGCCGGCCGATTTCAGTTCCCCGATGACCTTTTTATATACGGAGGAGGGGAATCCGGCCATGGAAAGCCTGTCCTCCAGGGCTTTTTCGGAATAATCCCTGGACTGGAGCAGCATACCGCATCTGCGAAGGCACTCCTTTCGCAGGATCTGCGCGATCTCCGCGCATACATCCGGCTCCAGAAGTGCCCCCTCATTGATCCCCAGGAGAAAGGCGTCCTTCTTACTGATCACGAAGGACTCTCCTTCCTCGGGCTCTACTCTGACTTTTGTCCTGCCCTGGGCAGTGATCGTCTTAACAGTCATTTTTTATCAGCAGTCTTAAATATTGAAGAGAGGCGTATCATCCTCGGAATCCTTCTCGGGCACCACCATGGCTCCGTCGGGATCCAGGTTATAATATTCCCTGACGCCTCTGTCGATCTCGGAAAGGACCTCCGGATGGTCTTCCAGATACTTCTTGGCATTTTCCCGGCCCTGGCCGATCTTGTTGCCCTTGTAGTTGTACCAGGCGCCGCTCTTGTTGACGATATCCACCTTGGCGGCCAGATCCAGCACGTCGCCCACATAGGAGATGCCTCTGCCGAACATGATATCGAACTCGGCTTCCTTGAAAGGCGGAGCGATCTTGTTCTTGACCACGCGGATCCTGGTGCGGTTGCCGATCACTTCTCCGCTCTGCTTGATGGATTCGATCCTTCTGACGTCCATTCTGACAGAGGAATAGAACTTCAGGGCACGGCCGCCGGTAGTGGTCTCGGGATTGCCGAACATGACGCCGACCTTTTCACGCAGCTGGTTGATAAAGACCACGGAGCAGTTGGATTTGCTGATGACGGCCGTCAGCTTGCGGAGGGCCTGGGACATAAGGCGGGCCTGCAGGCCTACGTGGGAATCTCCCATGTCGCCGTCGATCTCGGCCTTGGGAACCAGGGCCGCCACAGAGTCCACCACAACGATATCGATGGCGCCGGAGCGGACCATGGTCTCGGTGATCTCCAGGGCCTGCTCGCCGGAATCGGGCTGGGAAATATAAAGATTATCGATATCAACGCCGATATTGGAGGCATAGACGGGATCCAGGGCATGCTCCGCATCGATAAAGCCCGCGATTCCGCCCCTCTTCTGGATCTCTGCGATCATATGCAGGGTGACCGTAGTCTTACCGGAGGACTCGGGACCGTAGATCTCGATGATCCTTCCTCTGGGAATACCGCCAAGACCCAGAGCAATGTCCAGGGACAGGCAGCCGGTGGGCGTTGTCTCTACATTCATGGCATTTCCGGAATCGCCCAGCTTCATGACCGATCCCTTGCCGTACTGTTTCTCGATCTGTACGATGGCGGCATCCAGTGCCTTCTGTTTATCTTCACGATTCATTTCTTTCATTCTGACTCCTTCTTGAACATTTTTTCGGAACGTTCGTTCATGTTTGAGTATAACACCGGCCGCCCGTCCATGCAAGCAGAAAATACAACATCTGTTCGATTTTATTCATTGTTTTCTGCTGATCTTGCTGTCCGGTCCGCCTTCTCAAAACATCAAGCCAAGTATACTAAGTCCCATAAAAAAAGTCGAGTGCCGATCCGCACCCGACTATTCCCTTTCATTTTGTCCGGCAGCCGCCTGCCCCTCAGAGGGCAAACTGCATGAGCCTGAGCTTGGAGATCTGCAGCTCCCGGATCAGGAACTCCCTTTTCTGCTTCTCCTGGGGAGACAGGGCGCAGAGCTCCGACAGGAAAAGGATCTTTTCCTGATAGATCTTCTCCCGCTTTCCGAATCTGTTTTTCCAGACCGGATAGGCGACCCTTACCTTAGCCCCCAGCTGATGATAGACGTCATAGGATACGGAATCCTTTTCCAGATAAAAGAGATGACTTTCCAGAGTAGTATCCTCTTCCACCTCCGAAAGCATCCAGGTCCTGAAGATCATGCGCAGCTTGAAGCTGACGTCTTCGCTGGCGGTCAGCTCCCTGTAGCTGTATCTGGCTCCGAAATAGATCCTGCTGAGATCCGCTATGACATACTTGAAATCTTCGTATTTATCGTTCATTACCATGCTCCGGGTCAGGATCCCTGTTCTGTATCAAGGTCCTCGATTTTGTTTGCGGAAAAGCGGACGGCCTCCAGGATCTCCTCCAGGGTCAGTTCTCCTTCCGCGGCCAGCTCCTGGGGCGTGACCTTGCGCATCAGTTCTTCCGCAAGCTCTCTTGCCTTGTCGGCCACTTTGTTGACCCTGTCCTCCACGGCTTTGTCGCCTGCCCTGTCATCCATATTGGCGGCGATCAGGTCCTCCATGGCATCCATGATCCTTCTGCCCAGAAAGCCTTCTACTTCCTCCGCCTTTTCCAGAGGGCCCAGAAGTGTCACGCCCACCGTCAGGGCTTCGTTGCCTCCTCCGATCAGGTCCTCCATGAGAACGCCCTGGCCCGCATAGAGCCTGGCGATATCGATGACTTTCTGCAGCATGGCCTCCGTCAGTCTGGACTGGGCGTCCCTGTCTCCTGCCATGGCGGAAAGCTTTACAGCGTGCAGGACACCCTCCGGAAGAGGAGAAATGGCCGAGATCATGGCCTCATAGTCCTCCATATAGTCATGCTCTTCCTCCGTGATCACGTCCTCATACTGGAGGGGTTCTCCAACGCCGATCTTCTGGGACGCAAGATAGGCTCTGACCTGGTCCATCTGTTCGGAAGACAGGTCCAGATCACTGAAATGCTCAGAGATCTCCTCTTCGCTGACGGTATTGCCCTTTTTTCTGGCGTCCGCCACCAGAGACTGGAGCTTCTGTAAAAATAACTGTTCTTTTTTAATTGTGTCACTCATACCGGTTATGGACCTTCTTATCCTCCCGGCTTACCTTCCGGGAGCCTGAATACGGGGCGTTTCGCCCGCCTTTACGTGAACGTGGGTAAATAAATGATCGGAGCAGTATTCATAGCCGCCCTCGCATTTGGAGCAGTAACGGAATTCCAGATTTGGATTGTCCTGGTCTGTCCTTCCGCAGATGGCGCAGCGGTGCAGGGCTCTCGCTTTTCCCTGGGCCGGCGAAGCGCTTCTGACGCTCCTTCTGAAGCTGTTCCTTCTTCTGACCTGGGCAGGCGAGATCCGCATCCAGCCGCCGGCCTTCAGCCACAGGATCAGGACGTTGATCAGAGCGGCGGCGATGGCAAAGCGGTAAGGCGCGGGATAACGGAGCATGCAGTACAGCAGGTATACCAGATCCAGGATACCGAGCCATTTGACCTTGACCGGAATAATGAACATGATCAGCACCTGGGCTTCCGGGAAGGTCAGGGCATAGGCCAGGAAAATGGACATACTGATATAATAGGTAGAAAAAGACTGCAGAGCCGCCGAAGCAAAGTATTCATCTATATAGGCGGAAGAACCGATGCCCATGGCAAAGCACCAGATCATCCACAGAAAAGCCATGCCTATGGTCAGCAGAATGCCGGTCATAATAAATACGTTGTAGCGCCAGGTCCCCCATACCCTTTCCAGCGACGTTCCTATGCTGTAATAGAAAAAGAGCATGATGCCGATAAAGAGAATGTCCTGTCCGCTGCTGAAGCCCGTGGGAGGATTCAGAAGCCATGTCACCAGCCTCCAGATCTGGAAGTGAATGATCTTGTAGGGGTCCAGGGTCAGGTAATTCATAAGGCCCGGCGTTATGGCAAGGATCACATAGCCCAAAATATAGAATCCGATCAGTACGGATGACAGATTCCGTATGGCATACCGCCTGAATTTTCTTTCAAAATCGCTCATATCTTAATTTCCTCAAAATAAACACTTTGTCCCTATTGTGATTCCGGCTGTCGTGATATTTTAACATTGACCGATAATAAAGTAAACTGACCAAATTTAATTCATGATTCTTTTAGATTTTGCACAATCTGTTCGTTTGCTTTTTTAGGACCTCTGTCATATAATTGCATCTGACTGTAAAGATTTATAATACAACCTTCCTTAGCCGGATTTATTTATCGAATACAGAAGGCATTTTAGGAGAAATTAAGTGATTTCAACAGATTTTACACTTGGAATTGATATAGGTTCGACAACTGTCAAGATCGCCGTTCTGGATCCCGCCCATTCCCTGATGTTCGCGGATTACAGAAGGCATCATGCGGATATCCGGAAAACACTCTACGACCTGCTGGCCGAGGCACAGGATCAGATCGGCAATGTCACCGTCCATCCCGTCATCACAGGTTCCGGCGGCCTGACGCTGGCCAATTACCTGAAGGTCCCCTTTGTACAGGAAGTCGTAGCCGTCTCCACCGCTCTTGAGGAGATCGCTCCCAAAACGGATGTCGCCATTGAACTTGGCGGCGAAGACGCAAAGATCATCTACTTCGAAAACGGCAATGTCGAACAGCGTATGAACGGTATCTGTGCCGGCGGCACAGGTTCTTTTATTGACCAGATGGCATCTCTTCTGCAGACGGATGCCGCCGGTCTGAACGAGTATGCAAAGAGCTACCGCTCTCTTTATACCATTGCGGCCAGATGCGGCGTTTTTGCCAAATCCGATATCCAGCCTCTGATCAACGACGGAGCCACCAGGGAAGACCTGTCGGCTTCCATCTTCCAGTCTGTGGTCAACCAGACCATCAGCGGACTGGCCTGCGGCAAGCCCATCCGGGGCCATGTGGCCTTCCTGGGCGGTCCCCTGCACTTTCTGACGGAGCTGAAGGCCGCTTTTATCCGCACTCTGAAGCTGGATGAAGAGCACACCATCGACCTGGACAACTCTCATCTGTTCGCTGCCATGGGTTCCGCCATGAACGCAAAGGAAGACAACTTCCTTTCTCTGGCGGAGATGGCCTCCCGTCTGTCCGGCGATTTCAAAATGGAGTTCGAGATCGGCCGTATGGAGCCTCTTTTCGAGACAAAGGAGGAATACGAGGAGTTTCTGGCCCGTCACAGCAAAGCCACCGTCCGGAAGGGATCTCTTGCGGACTACCACGGGGAGTGCTTCCTGGGCATAGACGCCGGCTCCACCACCACCAAGCTGGCCATCGTGGGCAGGGACGGCACCCTTTTATACTCCTTCTACAGCAATAACAACGGAAGCCCCCTGATGACTGCCATCAGGGCCGTGAAGGAGATCCGTTCCATTCTTCCCTCCGACGCGAAAATTGTCCGCAGCTGCTCCACCGGCTACGGCGAAGCCCTTCTGAAGGCAGCCTTCCTGCTGGACGAAGGAGAGGTGGAGACCATCGCCCACTACTATGCCGCCGCCTTCTTTAATCCCGAGGTCGACTGCATCCTGGATATTGGCGGACAGGACATGAAATGTATCCGGATCCGCAATCACGCCGTGGACAATGTCCTTCTGAACGAGGCATGCTCCTCCGGCTGCGGCTCCTTTATAGAGACCTTCGCAAAATCCCTGGATTATTCCGTCCAGGACTTCGCCCAGGCCGCCCTATTCGCCCAGCATCCCATCGATCTGGGCACACGCTGCACCGTGTTCATGAACTCCCGCGTCAAGCAGGCCCAGAAGGAAGGAGCCGAAGTGGCGGATATTTCCGCCGGCCTTGCCTATTCGGTCATCAAAAACGCCCTGTTCAAGGTCATCAAGGTGTCCGACGCCTCCCAGCTGGGACGCAACATCGTAGTCCAGGGCGGAACCTTCTATAACAACGCCGTGCTCCGGGCTCTGGAGACCATTGCGGACGGCAAAGTCATCCGTCCCGACATTGCCGGCATCATGGGCGCTTTCGGTGCTGCCCTGATCGCCAGGGAGCGCTACGACAGATCCGTTCCCACCACCATGCTGTCTCTGGAGGAGATCGAGAACCTGACCTTCGAGACTTCTCTTCGCAGCTGCGGCAAGTGCACCAACAACTGCCGCCTGACCGTCAACCACTTCAGCGGCGGCAGGGAATATATTTCCGGCAACCGCTGTGAAAGAGGCCTGGGAAAGGAACTGACGGAAAACAACGTTCCCAACATCTACAAATATAAGATCAGAAGGATCTTCGGCTACAGGCCCCTGCGCAGGGACCAGGCCGTCAGGGGCACCGTGGGCATCCCCCGGGTCCTCAACATGTACGAGAACTATCCCTTCTGGCATACCTTCTTTACAAAGCTGGGCTACAGGGTCGTGCTTTCGCCCCTGTCCACCCATAAGATCTACGAGATGGGCATCGAGTCCATCCCCAGCGAATCCGCCTGCTATCCGGCCAAGATCGCTCACGGCCATATCATGTGGCTGATCAGTCAGAAGGTGGACTTTATCTTCTATCCCGCTCTTTTCTATGAGCGCACGGAGACAAAAGAAGCCGACAACCACTACAACTGCCCCATCGTCACCTCCTACTCCGAGAACATCCGCAACAACGTGGAAGAGATCGGAAGGGGCGAGGTGGATTTCCGCAATCCCTTCATGGCCTTTACCAGCGAGGATACCGTCCGGGAAGCCATGATCCGGGAATTTTCCGATATTCCCTCTGAGGAGATCAGCCAGGCCGTCCATGAAGGCTGGACGGAACTGAATCAGGTGCATCTGGATATTCAGAAGGAAGGCGAGAGGATCCTTCATTACATGGAGGACAACCATGTCAAGGGCATCGTCCTGGCAGGCCGTCCCTATCATATCGATCCCGAGATCAACCACGGTATTCCGGAAATGATCAATTCCTACGGCATCGCCGTTCTTTCGGAAGATTCCATCTCCCACCTGGGCAGGCCCGAGCGTCCCATCGTGGTGCTGGACCAGTGGATGTACCACTCCAGGCTTTATGCCGCCGCTTCCTATGTGAAGACCAGGGACGATCTGGACCTGATCCAGCTCAATTCCTTTGGCTGCGGCCTGGACGCCGTTACCACCGACCAGGTACAGGATATCCTTTCGGGTTCCGACAAGATCTATACCTGCCTGAAGATCGACGAAGTCAACAACCTGGGCAGCGCCAGGATCCGTGTCAGATCCCTGATCGCCGCCATCCGGATCCGCGACAATAAGAAGGCAAAGAGGACCATCCGGTCCGAGGCCATCCGGAAAGTGGTGTTTACGGAGGAAATGCGAGATTCCTACACCATCCTCTGCCCTCAGATGTCTCCTGTCCATTTCGACATGCTGGAGCCCGCCCTGAGCAGCTGCGGCTACAAGGTGGTCATCCTGCCCAACGACAATCGCAAGGCCGTGGATTACGGTCTTAAATACGTCAACAACGATGCCTGCTATCCTTCCCTCTTTGTAGTGGGACAGATCATGGAAGCCCTGGATTCGGGCAAATATGACCTGAATAAGGTGGCTGTTCTCATGTCCCAGACCGGCGGCGGCTGCAGGGCCTCCAACTACGTGGGCTTTATCCGGAGGGCCCTGGCCAAGGCGGGCCTGGAACAGATTCCCGTCATTTCCGCCAATCTGTCCGGCCTGGAGGAAAACCCGGGCTTCAAGATCGGCTTCAAGGCACTTTCCCGCTGTGCGGTGGGTTTGGTCTTCGGCGACGTCATGATGAAATGCATCTACCGCATGCGGCCCTACGAAAAGCATAAGGGCGAAGTGGAAAGAGTTCATCAGAAATGGCTGAAGAGATGCACCCGCTTCCTGATCGAGATGCGGGGCGTCAACATCCCCATGGTCTACCGCTTCTGCAGGGAAATGATCCGCGAATTCGACAGGATCCCCATCTACGAGGAGCGCAGGCCCCGGGTAGGCATCGTGGGCGAGATCCTGGTCAAATACGCGCCGGCGGCCAACAACCACCTGGTGGATCTGCTGGAGCACGAAGGAGCGGAAGCCGTGGTGCCGGATCTGATGGGATTCATGCTCTACTGCTTCTACAATCAGGTCTATAAGGCCGAAAATCTGGGCACCAGCAAGAGAACGGCCCTGATCTGCAATGCAGCCATCCACCTGATCGAAACGCTCTTAAAGCCCATAAACAGGGAGTATGCAAAGAGCAGGCACTTCGAGCCCTCCGCCAGCATCTTTGAACTGGTCAGATACGCAGAGCCCGTAGTCTCCATCGGCAACGAGACCGGTGAAGGGTGGTTCCTGACCGGCGAGATGGTGGAACTCATAAAGAGCGGTGTTCCCAACATCGTCTGCATCCAGCCTTTCGGCTGCCTTCCCAACCACATCGTGGGCAAGGGCGTCATCAAGCAGATCCGAAAGCTTTATCCCGAGTCCAATATAGCGGCCATCGACTATGATCCCGGCGCTTCCGAGGTCAACCAGCTCAACCGCATCAAGCTGATGCTGGCCACAGCCCAGAAGAACCTGCACAGGAAAAATAAAAAATAAGCCCGGACAGGGCAAAAAAATACGCAGCAGTCTGGAATCCCGGACTGCTGCGTTATTTTTCTTTCATGCTTTTCATACATCTTTCCTGTTTCCGGACATACGGAAAGGGTATCAATCATCTCGACTAATACCCTTTCCTAATTTACGTTATCCAATGGTTTGTTTACCTCCGAACCTTTCTTCTCTTCTGCTTTGTCTATGCCGGATCTTTTCTTTCCACGTCTTTTTTTATACTGATTGTATTGTGGTGTCCATGTAAAATTTCTTATGTATTATACCTGATCTGAATTCTTATACGGTACTTTCATTATTTTTATTCTGAGTTGCCATCATCAGATTTTCAATTTAGATATAACTGAAATTTACAGGATCTTCATCACATTTAAGTGTACTTAAATCGATACAGCCTTTGTAACGGAAGAAATTGTAAAGTTTGTAATGATGTGGAGTTTACCTTCCTTTCTTGGATATATTCAGAAGATCTTCTCTTCTGTTGAGAATACTATATAATAAAGCCTCTTATTTGTCAATAAATTTATGGTTAAATATTTAAATTATCTGTTATTTCAGTCTTATATACACAATTACCTATTATTTCATTCAAATATCACACAATTTATCGTCCGGCCTGGGCCTTCAGCTGGAGGCTCTCTCACGAAGAAAGCGCCCGGATCATTCCGGGCGCCTTCAATTGCATTCATCAGATCAGAGGATATTTGGCTGTGATGCCGGCAATGATCTCGCGGGCAGGCACGATTCCCTCTTCCTTTTTGTTGATGACCAGAGCGATGGCTTCTGCCACTTCGTCAAAGTCTTCCGCGTTCAGGCCGCGGGAAGTCGCAGCGGGCGTACCCAGACGGATGCCGCTGGTGACGAAGGGAGATCTGGTCTCGTTGGGGATAGTATTCTTGTTGGCGGTGATGTGGGCTTCATCCAGCCACTTTTCCACTTCCTTGCCGGTCAGATCCTGCTTTGTCAGGTCGATCAGCATCAGATGGTTGTCGGTACCGCCGGAAACGATCTCGATGCCCCTCTTCTGCAGTCCTTTGCAGAGGGCCTGGGCATTGTCCAGGATATTCTGCTGATAGACTTTGAAGGAAGGATCCAGTGCTTCCTTGAAGCAGACAGCCTTGGCCGCGATGACATGCTCCAGAGGGCCGCCCTGGGTGCCGGGGAAGACTGCTTTGTTGAAGTTGTACTTCTTTGCGGTCTCTGCATTGGAAAGGATCATGCCGCCTCTGGGGCCGCGCAGAGTCTTGTGGGTAGTAGTGGTGACCACGTCCGCATAGGGGAAGGGACTGGGATGGAGTCCGGCTGCCACCAGACCTGCGATATGGGCGATGTCTGCCATCAGGACCGCGCCGCAGGCATCTGCCGCTTCACGGAACTTTTTAAAGTCGATGGTCCTGGCATAGGCGGAAGCGCCGGCAATGATCAGTTTGGGCTTATGCTCGATGGCCAGTCTCTTCAGCTCGTCGTAGTCGATAAAACCGTTCTCATCAACGCCGTAGGGAACAATGTTGAAGTAGGTGCCGGAAATATTGGCGCTGCTGCCATGGGTCAGGTGACCGCCCTGGTTCAGGTTCATGCCCATCAGGGTATCGCCGGGCTTTAAGATGGCGAATTCCACGGCCAGGTTTGCGGAAGCGCCGGAATGAGGCTGTACGTTGGCATACTCACAGCAGAAAAGCTCTTTGGCACGTTCGATGGCAAGTGTTTCGATCACATCGATGACCTTGCATCCGCCGTAGTAGCGCTTGCCGGAATAGCCTTCCGCATATTTATTGGTAAGGGGGCTGCCCATAGCAGCCATAACAGCCTTGCTGACCCAGTTCTCGGAAGCGATCAGTTCGATATGGTCGTTCTGTCTCTGGATCTCCTGCTCGATAGCTGCTGCGATTTCGGGATCTGTCCTCTTTACTTCATCAAGTGAATACATTCTTATCCTCCTGTGCTTCGGTATTGATGACTTGATAGATGCATAATCTGTTATACGCACTTTTCAGAGTATAGCAAAAGGGTCCCATTTATGCAATAACCTATATTTATATACAAATCCGCCTTATAACTGTTGATTTACGTCAGAATTACCATAATCTCGGAAAATTTAAGGCCTCTCCGGCTTTTGGGGGAAAGCCTCTCTGCATGAGGGCAAAGCATATTGTACGAAATTAGATACAGATTAACAAAAAGGGCCTATTGAAAGAAAAGAAAAGGAGTTGTATAAAATATAAAGACAATTGATAACTGATCGTCACCCCAAAACTGTTATATGAGGTAAAAAATGAATACACATTCCGAGCATGCCCGTGTATGGAAGGATGTGATCAGTCCCAGAATCAGGACTGCAGTCCCGATGATGGTCTTTACAGCAGGCTATCTTGCCATCTTCTTTCTGATCGAAAGATGGAACCGGCTTCACTTTACCGTCATCCATATGGCGGCAGATGACGTGATCCCCTTCTGCGAAATATTTATACTCCCCTACCTTGCCTGGTTTTTCTATGTTGCATTGTATACCGTGTATCTTCTGATCGCGGATGAGGAAAACTATCATAAGACAGCCACTTATCTGGCCATCGGAATGGGCGCTTTCCTGTTCATTTCCATCGTTTTCCCCAACATACACTTTCTCAGGCCGGAGGTCATGCCCAGACAGAACATCTTCACCGACCTGGTGCAGATGATCTACAGCAGCGATACGCCTACTAACCTGACGCCCAGCATCCACGTATATAACTCCATAGGCATTATGATCGCTGTGGTCCATACCAATACGGAATTTATGAAACGGTCCAGGATCGTGAAAGGTCTTCTGCTTCTGCAGGGCGTCCTGATCATCCTCTCCACCATGTTCATCAAGCAGCATTCCGTATCGGACGTGCTGGTAGCCTTCGCTCTCTCCGCCATGATCTATATCCTGGTCTACAGGCTGGGCTTCGTATACAGCCCCGTAAGGGCCACTGCAAGGGTCCGCAGGCGCGCTGCCGGCAGGATCTGACCCCGGGTACATACAGACACTTATAAAGCCATACGCGGCAGGGCGCCGCATATGGCTTTTTTCATGCTTTTCCGAGGCCCCTGCCGGGACTTGGCCTCAGATCCCCGCAGAATATACCCGCAAAAAAAAACAGACCTGCACCGCAGATCTGTTTTTTTGATCCAATTTATTTAACGGCGTTTTCCTCATCGCCCGTCTCCGCCTCATCCTTCTCGGGACGTTCGTCGAAGATCATACGGATCCTTGCGGAACACCGTCTGCAGCTTTCGTAGTCGGGCCAGGTGACGTAGAGAGGCTGCGAGCCTCCGGAATAGGTAGGCTGCGAATCGCCCGTTCCCACGCCGGCGCCCTGTCTGTAGACCTTCCAGGGAGTGGAATCCATCAGCTGCTGGTTGATCAGCTCGGAGATCTTTTCATCCGGAAGATCCGTCTCAAAGGTGCCTGCCAGCTTGTTCAGCAGCTGATTGGCGTTGGTAATGATGGCAGGGGACATGGCCTTGTCGATCAGAGCCGACAGGACGATCTCCTGGTTCCTTCCGCGGGCATTGTCGCCGTCGTCGAAAGCGTAGCGCTCACGTACATAGGCCAGAACGTGACGGCCGTCCAGGTGGGTCCATCCCTTCTGGAAAGAGATCTCGCTGTCCGTAAAGGGAATGAAGTCCTTCTCCACGTAGAGATCCAGGCCTCCCAGAGCGTCCACGACTCTCCAGGTGGTGTTGAAGTTCACCCTGACATAATAGGAAATGTCGATGTTGTAAAGGTTCTCGATGGCCGCCTTGGAGGCCTCCACGCCGTAAATGCCGGCATGGGTCAGCTTATCCCTCTGGGTACCGGAAATTCCGGGAAGGGTCACGTAATAGTCACGGGGCGTGGTGGTCAGAATGACCTTTTTGGTCTTGGGATTGATGGTGGCGATGATGTTGACGTCGCTCAGACTGTTCTCGATCTGTTCGTTTCTGGTATCGACACCGGAAAGAAGGATATTGAAGGGCTCTCCCACTTCCACTTCTTCCACAGTCAGTTCGGTATGGATTCCGTAACGATAGATCTCCCTGGACTTTTCCTCAAAGTTCTCCACTGCGTCGGCGATCAGTCCGTAGTAGGAATTGTTGTAGACGACAGCCCCCACTTCGCCCTGCAGAAGGGCCTGGGCCATATCCAGAAGGGTGGGATACTCACGGACCTGGATTTCCTCGCCCAGTTCCTTGCGGATATCCTCCAGCATGAGTTCCGTATTCTCCCTGTCCACGCCTGTCTGAACGCCGAAGAGATAGTCGGCGGCGTCATAAAGGTTCTCGGCTTTGCTGTCTTCCCTGACCATGACGATCATGTCACTGGTATTGTAGGTCTGCCTGGACTGCTCCAGCAGGTTCAGGGCCTTGTTCACGTAAAAGTAGGCTCCTCCCAAGAGGATGCACATCACAAGACACAGAACCGTTCCAATCCCCCAGAAACGGTTTTTCATGGAAGAGACTGCCACGGTAAAGATCAGCAGGATGGCCAATACACAGCCGGCCGCCACGACATACCTGTCCGGAATCATTTGTGTCTGCCATACGTAAAACACAAATGCCGCAGAAAGGATCAGCTGTATTACCGGGAGGGCGATCCGCAGTCCCAGCAGGACATAATTTGTCCCATTCTTTTCATTATGATTCATAAGTTAACGTCCGATTCAAAAATGTATGTTGTCAAATATCTTTTATAAGATACTCTTTTTCCGCTCCGAATTCAATAGGGGTCATACGCTTTCAGGTTGTTGTAGCGGATGATGCTGGACACAACGCTCACGTAGGAGCTGGATGTGGCATAACCGTCCTTCTTGACAAGATCCAGATAGCGGTCGGGATCCTTGACATTCTTGAGATTTGCGTATCTGGGCGTATCGATGAATTCAAAGAATCCCTTGATGCCGGCAGCGGGCGTCTTATAGACCCTGAAATAGTCAAAGACCACCGAAGTCTTGCCTGCGGAGTATTCCTCCATGGTCTTTAAATTGACGCTTCTGCCCTTCCAGGAGCTGCCGCACTTGAGTCCGAAATAATTGTTGTATCTGCTGGCAAGAACGGACCTGCCCCAGCCGGATTCCAGAATGGCCTGGCCGATCACGCCCGAATAGCAGCAGATATGATATTTATCAGCGTGCTTATTGATGCCCTGGGCGATCGTTTCGATGAACTGCAGCTGCTGTGCCTTGGCATCCGTTTTGGTTCCCTTAAAGACCAGTCTGCCGCGGAAATTGAAATAGCAGTCGTTTCCGCTGATCTTTTTCCATCCGGTCCGGACGACACCGTCCTTGCCCATGTAGTAGAGATTGTTGTAGATCTTCGTCCAGCCGGTGGCCAGCTTGCCGTTCTTCTTATAATAGTAGCGCTTGCCCTTGATGGTCCTGAAACCGTGCTTGCCGGTGGCTGGCACCTCATAGGAGGAAGCTTCGCCGGTATCCGTCTCTTCTTCAGCGGTCTGGGCAGCCGCGGCTCCCTGGGGAATCATTGCTGCAGCCATCACAGCGATCATCAGCATCATGAACACTCTTCTTAAATAACTCAAATGTCTGCTCCCTTCATTTTTTAACGTTTGATTTGATGCTTTCAAGATAAAACAGGTCGCCTTCAATGGCCATTCCCGTCAGAGAATATCCAAAGACACAGCCTGTGTCAAGCGCAATCATCCCGGTTTTCTCCAGGTAGTATTTCTTTCCGGTCTCCAGGACCGCATAGGCTCCGTCTCCCCTGAAATACATGGGGGATTTATAGGGCGTATGTCCCGTCATGACCAGCTTGCCGCCGTAGGAAGTATCCCTTCCCCAGATCATGGTCTCCGCCGTGTTCTTCCCGGGATCCTCGTCCGTCAGGGAAGCGTGGACGCAGATAAATCTGTCGTTCTGGTAATAGAAGGGCATGCTTTCATACCATTCTCTGTATTCCTGGATCTTATGCTTGTGGTTCACGAAGGAGTAGACGGTCTTCTCTCCGCTGTTCATATACCAGAGGTCTTTGCAGCTTTTCCGGTCGGGGTCGTTTTTGTCGGTGGCGTCCAGCATCATCTGCTCATGGTTTCCCCTGATCAGGACCAGCCTGTCGCCCATTCTTTCCTTCAGCCCGTAGAGAAATTCAAAGGTCTCGTAGATCTGGGGCCCTCTGTCGATGGTATCCCCCAGGTTGATCAGGGTATCCTCTTCCTCATTGAACCGTAGGGCTGCCAGGAGCTTTTGGCATTCGTCCAGGCAGCCGTGAATATCTGTTATGATCAGTATTCTGCGGTCTGTGCTCATATCTTCTTCCTTCCGGACCTTCAGTCCTCAAAGGTAACGGTCAGATTCTCCATTTCCTCCCGGGCCTGTCTGCAGAGCCTTCCGAGAGCATCCATATAGGCCGGCAGGCACTCGCGGATCAGACCGCAGCCTGTGAACCTGACGTCCCAGCCGTTTCCGAACTCGGTCAGGGCATCATAGAGGGCATCCAGATTTCTGCCGTAATAGTCCGGCAGGGGCAGCACCTCCTGGATCCTGTCATGCAGGCCTTTTCTGTCGCTGACGTCACTCAGATCTATGATATAAATGTTACGGCCTTCCCTCTCTCTGTTTTCTTCCATGACTTAAGTCCTTTCCTGATCACTCTTTGCCGTACAGAAGCTCGAAGGTCTCATAATGGTCTTCCGTATAGTAGATCCTGCCGTCATCGGAATAGACTATGCGCTTTGCGCCCCTTCCCTTTTTCGAGTACAGGGTGTCTATGTCGCATTCATGATAGCTGCCCTCGGGAAGGATGCCTTCGTTGTTGCCGAAATAATCTCCCCCGATGCAGAAGCCGGGTGCGTATTCTTCCAGAGAACCGCCCTGCCAGCCCAGGGCCCTGGCCTCCTTCTTGGTCATGAAATTGGAAGGAAGCTCCCCGTAGGTATAAAGGTAGAGGCCCACGTCCTCCTTTGTGGTATAGACGCCGTCATAATCGATCTGGTCCGTGCTTTCCAGGACTTCGATGACGGGCTCTTCCTCCGGCGAGGGGTCCTCTTCCTGTCCGGCTTCCGGTATATTCTCCTGCACCTCTTCTTCGGGCTCTGCGTCCGTTATTTCCAGATGAACGCTCTCCTGGACAGGCTCAGGGCCGCCGCATCCCGAAAGGGAAATGGCCCATGTCATAATGCCGGCCAGAACAGGGAGAATGAGTTTTCTGATGTTCATGATTTTAACCCTCCGGGTCATGTGCTTTGCTGCTGCGGGGCGGCTGCAAAGCCGCTCCAAAGGCCCATAAAGAGCCCTGTGACAGCACGCAGGCCACCACATTATTAGATTATAATATATGTACAAAAAAAGCTAAATACTTTTGTAACAAATTAATACGCCATTTTAAAGGCAATTTACAGCAAAAAGACAACACCCGCCAAAAATGTCAGACAGGACCGGAAAATGATCTTCATCTCATAAGAGAAAGCAGCCGCAAATCTGCAGCTGCTTTCTTTCAGGGAGGCCAAAGGCCTCATTTCTGTGTTCAGATCTGGTCGGCGGATGCGATCAGCTCCTGCATATGCTCTTCGTTCATCTTCCGGCACATGGCGTAGAACTTGTCCAGAGGCACATTCCGCATCTGGTTCTTCTGGCCGCGGACATTGATGGAGACAGTGCCTTCCTCGGCTTCCTTGTCGCCGACTACCACGATGTAGGGATCCTTCATAAGCTTGAAGTTCTTGATCTTGGTATTCATGTTCTTGTCGGAATAGTCAGCCTCCACGCGAAGGCCCATGTTTTCCAGGTCCTTATAGATCTTTTCCGCATAGGCGTTGTGCTCTGTGCGGATGGGAACGATGGCCACCTGGTAAGGGCTGAGCCAGAAGGGGAAGGCGCCCTTGTAGTTCTCGATCAGGATGCCGATGAATCTCTCCAGGGATCCGAAGATGGCCCTGTGGATAACGACGGGCTGCTTCAGTGTTCCGTCGGCGTCCTGATAGGTCAGGCCGAAGTTGTGAGGCAGCTGGAAGTCCAGCTGGATGGTGCCGCACTGCCACTCTCTTCCAATGGCGTCCTTGATCTGCAGGTCGATCTTGGGACCGTAGAAGGCGCCGTCGCCCTCG
>CAMOGQ010000010.1 GCA_946614165.1 uncultured Lachnospiraceae bacterium | reverse complement strand
ATACAGGTAAATCCACGTTGCTACAAATGTGAGGTCACTTCATATTATCTATAAAGGCAAAGTCATTATGGTAGTCAATACCGCTACCGGCTGCGGTTTTACACCTCAGTACGCGTCCATCGAGCAGCTCTATAAGGATTATCATGAACAGGGACTTGAGATCCTCGACATTCCCTGCAACCAGTTCGGAGGACAGGCTCCGGGAACAGATGATGAGATCCATGAATTCTGCACCCTGCATTTCAACACCACCTTCCCTCAGATGAAAAAGGCAGATGTGAACGGCGAAAACGAGCTGCCCCTTTATACTTACCTTAAATCTCAGAAGGGCTTTGAAGGATTTACAGAGCATCCCTACAAGGAACTTCTTGAAAAGATGTTTGCCGCAGCAGATCCCGACTGGGATAAGAAGCCTGATATCAAATGCATCATTGACCGTCAGGGAAATGTTGCGGCCCGTTTTGAGCCCACTGCCGATATGGCCGATGTGGAAGCCTGCATCAAATCTTTATTATAAGATCGGCTTTATATCTTAAGACTCAGGCAGATGACTGACAGCCTGAAGCGATGGCTTAATGATGTATTCATCCCGGCAGGTAAAAGTCACAGCATCGTAAGTCCATGGCTTTCGGCATACTGCAGCGGCTGCAGTATGCCGAAAGCCATTTTTTATTTCTTTAACCATGCATGGGAAAGAATGTGAGAAAAAGGAGGAGATAAGGATATGTTTCTGCCGATATGATCGCTCCCTGCGGCCTCGACTGCAGTCTTTGCGCCTATGCCCAGAGAAAAGACCGTCCCTGCGCCGGATGCTGCGGACCGGACGACCACAAACCGGAATTCTGCTCCAGAGGCTGCGGTATAGTTCTGTGCCGGAAGAGAAGAGAAAACGGATACAGGTTCTGCGACGAATGTCCGGATTTTCCCTGTGAAGATGTTATGGAAAAGGAAACCCGATACGCGGACAGGTATCCCCTGTCAGAATCGCCGATTCAGAATATCCGTGATATACGAAAAATGGGAATGGATGAATTTCTAATGAAAGAACGTAAAAAATGGAGCTGCCCGGAATGCGGCAGCCCCATCTCGGTCCATTCAGGCACTTGCAGCGGCTGCGGAAAAAGATACGGGAGGCAGAACTCCTGATAATATCGGATGCATCGATGATGGTGCCGAAAATGAAGCCTTTTCAGAATAATAAATGAATTTGAAAATTTTGGCCGTCTAAGCCAAAGGAACTGCAGATCTGAATCAGAGAAATGTCCTGCTTCCGGTTCAGGGTCGGGCCTTTTCAGGAAGATCACCAGAAGCAGAGGAGAAAAGGACAGAGCGCATATTTTCGGGCATGGAAGAGAACATCATCTGTACTACGGTTTCCGCCGAAGTGATATTGTCGGTCAGAACCCATTCCCGGGTCATGCCGACAGCGCCCATACAATAAAACCGAATACTGTAAGCAAGCTGGGGATCGAGGACATCGGTGCCCAGCTTTTCTTTTGCCAGATCTGTATAGCGTCTGACAAAATATTCCAGCATATAGCGCCAGAGGGCATTCTGAGATGCATCTTCATAAGCCCTTTTATAGAAGAGAATGTCCTGCTTCATGCGATTCAGACCTGCTGCGGCAGAGGAAAGGGAAATAATGTCTGTACCGTAGGCATCCGTACAGAACATCCATGCCACAAGTTCGTACTTGTCCCTGAAATGATAATAAAAGGTGGGACGTTCTATTTCTGCAGCCCTGCAGATCTCCGTGACACGGATCTTGTCCAGAGATTTATATTTCATGATTTCCCGCATATGATCGGCGATCCATTTTTTTGTAATATCAGCCATGGTCTTCCTCTTTGTTACAAAAATAGTATTATGTAAGAAAATCTATCATTATTATAATTCTGTATATGGAATATTTCCATTAATTCCTGCAGAATGGGCTCATAAGAAAGAAAAATTAAAAACAGCGTATACAGACCTGACTGGTCTGCGAGGTTTTGAAAGGATGGTCAGATATGAATTTTCTTGAACTGGCAAAAAACAGATACTCCGAACGCTTCTTTGATCCCCGCCCTGTGGAGCAGGAAAAGCTGGATAAGATCCTTGAGGCAGGACGCATCGTCCCCACCGCATGCAACTATCAGCCCCAGCGCTTTTATATTATCCGCTCAAAAGAGGCTCTTGCAAAAGCAAAGATGGTGACGCCTTTCCACTATAATGCTCCCCTGATGCTTCTGGTCTGCTATGACATCAATACCGTATGGAAGCAGCCCGGAGACAGGATGTTTTACAACTACAACTCAGGAGAGCAGGATGCCAGCATAGCAGCCACCACCATGATGTATGAAGCGGAAGAGCTTGGCGTCCACAGCGTATGGCTAAGGGGCTTCGACGCAAAGACAGTGGCCGATGTGTTCGAACTGCCGGACAACATTGTTCCGGCCATGATGTTTGCCATGGGTTATCCTTCCGAAAAAGCCAGACCAAACGCATGGCATTTTAAGCGCATGCCCATCGAAAAATTCGTGACCGAACTGTAAGAAGAGAAGAGGAGAAGAGGAGAAGAGACAATGCATTTTACAGGAACAGTATACAGAAACCCTTACTGGCCCACATGGCCGCTTCTGGAGATCACACAGGGCTGCACCCACAACAGATGCAAGTTCTGCACCATGTACAAGGATCTTTCATTCTGGATGTCCCCTATGGAATGGATCGAGGAAGATCTGAAGGAGCTGTCAGAAACGGATCCTGATGCCAGGACCATACAGCTGCTGTCGGCCAATCCCCTGGTCCTTACCTATGACAAACTGGCGGCGATATTTGAAATGATCCACAGATACCTGCCCAGGATGGAATATATCTATCTGGCAGGCAGGGTCACCGACCTTAAGAACAAGACCGTGGAGTAACTGAAAAAGCTGAAGGAACTTGGCATGAGGGAGATTTCCCTTGGAGTGGAAAGCGGAGACGACTGGACCCTGGACCGTATTCACAAAGGTTATCACGCAGAAGATATCCTGGAGCTGTGCCATAAGCTGGAGGAAGCGGGCATTGATTACTGGATGACATTTTTATACGGCGTGGCCGGAAGATCCCACAGCAGAGAACATGCCGTACATTCCGCCCAGATCTTCAGCAAATGCCATCCCATGCTGGTGGGAACCGGCGGTCTGACCCTTTTCCCGGGTACGCCTCTGCTGGAAGAAGCAAGACGCGAAGAGTTCGATCCTCTGTCCGAGAAGGAGATGCTGGAAGAACTGAAGCTCTTTGTAGAAAACCTGAACGTTGACTGCGCTTTCATTACACATTATACGGTTGCGGCCAACCTGACAGGACCTGATTTCCTGAGCCGAAAGGATAAGATCATAGAAGTGCTGGACCAGGCCATCCGCTTTGGCGACATGGACAGGATGGCCTTAAGGCGCAGAAACAAGAAAACACTGTAAGACAGAAAAATAACAGCCATTTCCCGGCCCCGGCGCTCTCAAAAGGAGTACTCTATCGGAAAATGGCTGTATTTTTTGATTATGAGATTGAATGCCGTTTAGTCAAGATCCGCGCCGCGGGAGGAAATGACCCTGCGGTACCAGCAGTAGGATTTCTTCTTTCTTCGCTCCAGAGTCCCGGAGCCGTCATCCTGTTTGTCCACATAGATCATGCCGTAACGCTTTTTCATTTCACCGGTGGAGGCGCTTACCAGGTCGATACAGCCCCAGGCCAGATATCCAAGAAGCGGCACGCCGTCCAGGTTCACTGCATCATCCATGGCTTTAATGTGTTCCCGCATATACTCTATGCGGTAGTCATCGTTTATGCTTCCGTCTGCTTCAGGCACGTCATTGGCTCCCAGACCGTTTTTCACGATAAACAGCGGCTTCTGATAGCGGTCGTACAGGGTATTCAGGGTAATACGAAGCCCCAGGGGATCGATCTGCCATCCCCATTCCGATGCTTTCAGGTGGGGGTTTTTAACACTGGCAAACACATTTCCGGCTGTCTGATCCACACTGGGATCAGCGCTGGTACAGCGGCTGGAATAGTAGCTGAAGCTGATGAAATCCACTGTATTTTCCCGCAGGATCTCCAGATCCCCGGGTTCCATGACCGGCAGGATGCCCTGGCGCTCCATCTGTTTCAATGCGTAGGGAGGATACTGGCCCCGGCTCTGCACATCAATAAAAAAATAATTATCCCTGTCTTTGCAGATACCTTTCCACACATCGGCGGGAGCGCAGGAGTAAGGGTACCAGTTACCGCCGGCCAGCATGCATCCGAACATGGCGCCTGGCATGATTTCATGCCCCAGCTTTGTGGCCAGGGCACTGGCCACCAGTTCGTGGTGGGCTGCCTGGTATTTGACCTTCTCACGGTCTTCGCCTTCTTCAAAACGGATTCCCGCCGCCATAAAGGGAAGAGCCAGCAGCATATTGATCTCATTGATGGTCAGCCAGTATTTCACCTTTCCACGGTAGCGCTCAAACACCACCCTGCAGTAGCGAAGGAAATGGTTGATCATCTTCCGGCTCTTCCAGCTGCCGATGGTGTCCACCAGGTGCATGGGAGCATCGAAATGTACAAGCGAGACCAGAGGCTCCATGCCGTAAAGGCGGCAGGTGTCAAATACCCGGTCATAAAAGGCCAGTCCTTCTTCATTGGGCACGGGATCGTCCCCGTTTGGAAAGATGCGGGTCCAGCTGATGCTCATACGGAAGCACTTGAAGCCCATTCCGGCCATCAGCTTCAGATCTTCCTCGTAATGATGATAGAAGTCAATGGCTTCATGAGCAGGATAGCTGTGCCTGTCATCCGGAAAGTGTACTTCCCTTTCTCCCGCCAGGACTGCGAAACGGTCCTTTCCGGCAGGGATGACATCGTTGGTCGTCAGTCCCTTTCCGCCTTCCTTCCACGCTCCTTCACACTGATTTGCGGCTGTGGCGCCGCCCCAAAGAAAATTTTCGGGAAAACTCATTTGCAGTTCCTTCCTTATAAATGGGCGGAAGGGGAGTGATTCCCTTCCGCCGGGTCGATATCGTTTGCAGGACCTTTTGGGTCGCAGGTATTTTCGCCGCTCAGGCGAAAGTGAACAGCTTTACCCGAAGCAGTACGGGTTCTTCCGCCGCAAAGGTGTTGGCCACGACTTCGTCACCATTGAGCCTGCGCCCCCTCTGCCAGTTTCCGTTTTCGAACTGTCCCTCTTCAAAAGCCAGTACGTCAATACCCTGAGCATCCTGGCAGTCGGAAATAAAGTGAAGCCAGGTCTTATATGCCAGGATATAGAATTCCTGCTCGCTTTCTCTGAGGATCAGACATCCGCCTTCTTTACCGGTGAATTTTGCCCTGATCTGAATGCCGTCCATATGGAAAATGTTTTCCTTTACAAATTCGCCGGAGGCAGCGTCCAGACGGTCTGAACCGTAGGAGGAAAGCAGTCTGTCCATCATTCCCCTAAGGAGATGATTGATCCGGCTGTAGGTCTCCACATCCTGAGAAGTCATCAGGGCAGGATCGGAGGCGTCCGCACCGAACAGAGCCATCTGAGCGGGATCCAGAGGGCGTCCCATGTCCTCGATGCCGAAGGGAGAGTAGCAGATGCAGTGGAATTTTCCGATACAGTAAAGATTCCTGGAAGCCGCACAGGAGTGGGTAGGGCACTCCGGGATGTAAAGAGGCTCCCCGCGGCGCGTGTACTCTTCACAGATCCCCTGAAAATCCGGCAGATAAATGTCAGGACCGTAGATGTCGATATTCGGAGCACAGAATTTCCAGACTTCACGCACTTTTGAGATGGGACCGCCGCTGGGATAGGAGCCGGCAGAGGCTCCCTCCCTGTTCAGCCAGCAGTTGACAGTCAGGGGGAGAGGATATTCCCGCTTGCCGGCCTCTGCGACAGTATTGACATAGCGTGCTGTGTAATAGGCGCTGAAAAGTTCTTCCGCCTGATCTCCGAACATGTCCTGCCAGGAGCCGATTTCTTTACCGTTCTCAACTGCTTTCCTTACCACAGGAACCATTGTGTCTGTATGTTCCTGCATGTAAGAAGCAAAATCAGCAGGCACAGGGGCGTAAAACAGAGCGTCAGCCTCGTCGGAGTGGTCTCTGGCCGCAGCCATAATGCCGGTCTCGTTTTCCACCTGTACTGTGACCACAGTATGTTCCTCGCCGTCTACCCGGCGGATCTCGGCCATCAGGGCCGCGAAGGCCCTGGCGTCTGCCTGCATCGTTTCCTCACAGAGATAAGTTAATGGTGAATAAGCAAGATCATAGAATTTTTTTACACGCACGAAGCTTTTGCCTTTTTCCAGCTGGGCACGCTTAAAACGCTTCGTATCTTTCTTGACCCATTCAGGAGCGTAGGTGGACTGGGCATTTTTCCAGGTTCCGAACCAGAGAAAAGAGATCTTCATTTCATGCTGCCTTGCCTGCATGATCAGCCCGTCCACCAGAGAGAAGTCAAAATGGCCTTCCTCAGGTTCCAGAAGCTCCCAGGTAACAGGCAGGAGCAGGCAGTTCATGCCCAGCTTCTTTCCCTGTTCCCAGACCTGCTCCATGTAGGAAAGAGAGGAGGAGCTGGAATTGTGAACTTCACCGGCAAGGAGGATCATGGGCTTCCCGTCCGCCATCAGCTTCCACGCTCCGTCTTTATTTACAATCGAGGGAATTGCCTTCATACCCGGTTCTCCTTCTTACTTGTTCATGTCATCACTGTAGCCGAACAGATATGTGCAGACTGCACCGCCCACAAGGCCGATGGCTGCTGCGATGGCTACAGGAGCGCCCATCATGGCGATCAGAGCGGGAAGAGTCATAAGGCTGCCGGTGAGCATGGCTGTCAGCAGTGCGCCGGACATGGCCAGGATGATGCCGCCGATGCCGCTCATGATGCAGACAACGGCGAAGGGCTTTTTGTACTTGAGCAGCACGCCGTAGATGGCGGGCTCGGTAACGCCGCCCAGCAGTGCGGAAACGAAAGCGGAAATGGAGAGTTCCCGTACATCTGCCTTCTTAGTCTTAAGCAGGACGCCCAGTGTGCATCCCGCTACGGCGAAGTTGGTACCCATCGTGATGGCAAAGAGGGGATCGCCGCCCATGGTGGCGAAGTTGTTCATGGCCAGAGGGATAATTCCCCAGTGGAAGCCGAAGATCAGCATCAGGGGATAAAGGGTTCCGAGTACGGCGCCTGCCACGGGGGGAGCGATGGACAGCAGAGCGGAAATTGCATTGGAAAGGGTCACTGCCAGCAGGTTGGAAACGGGACCGATGACCATAAAGGTGAGCAGGCCTACGATGACCAGAGAGATCACGGGAGCGATGATGCCGCGTACGGCCTGATGGATCCTGGGCTGGACCAGCTTTTCAATCCTGGACTGAAGGAATACAGCCACAACGATGGGAATAACGGAGCTCTGATAGTTGATCAGGGTCACAGGAATTCCCAGGAAGTCCACAGCACCGCCGCCGCCCCAGAGGGCTGTAATATTGGGATGGACCAGTGACGCAGCAATGGCCATGCTGACATAAGGGTTGGCTCCGAATTTCTTGCCTGCGGTATGAGCAAGGAAAATGGGCAGGAAGTTAAGCATACCGTCTGCAAGGGAGAAGAGAAGGGTGTAGGTAGTGCTTTCGGCAGAAAGAACGCCCAGGGTAGTGCAGATGACCAGAATACCCTTCAGAAGACCGGTTGCCATAAAGGCTCCGATAAAAGGAAGGAAAATGCCGGAAATGGTATCGATCGCCACGTTCAGAACTGTCTTTTTCTCTTCGTTCTTATTCTCACCGGATTCTTCTTTATCTGCCTTTCCGGCACCGGAGAGAATGCCGGTCTGTCTTCCGATCTCGTCATAGACCTGGGTGACATCTGTTCCGATGACCACCTGGTACTGACCGGATGCCTTCAGGACCTGTAATACGCCCTGCAGACCTTCGATCTGCTCTGTCTGTGCGACGGATTCATCCTTCAGCTTGAACCTGAGCCTTGTTACGCAGTGGGCCAGGGAAACCACGTTTTCCTCACCGCCGACAAGTCTGACGATGTCCTTTGCCAGCTGGGGATAATCTTTTTTTGCCTTTGTCTTTGCCATTGCTTTTTCCTCCTTCTGATTAAGCTGCGGGGCTTTTTGTTTACACCTATATGTTACTTTCAGGCAGGCATTATCGTCCAATTACGAAAAAGATTGACTTTAATGCCAATTTGGAATAAGTTGGGTGCAGGGAGGAAGCTGTCATGTATCATATTACTACAGAACAGATTGAAGCTTTTCTGACTCTGGCACAGAAGAAGAATTACCGGGAAGTCAGCGAGATGCTTTTTATTACCCAGCCTACGGTGACGAAATACATTCAGAAACTTGAAAAGGAGCTTGGCATTCCCCTCTTTCAGCGTTCGACCCAGAGTGTGGAACTGACGGAAGAAGGCTCGCTTCTTTTTGATACCTGGTTTCCACTTTACCGGCGTTTTCTGGAGAGCGCTGCCGAGGTACAGCAGATCGCTTCTGCAAGACACAATCAGCTGACCATCAGTATGCTTCGGGATTACAGGGGAGATGTAAGGCCGGAGACACTCACAGACGGTTTTGAAGCTTATCTTGCAGGCCGGGACCTCCCTGCCATTCCCCTTTCCTTCCGATTCCTGAGCATGCGGGAGCAGAGAGAAGCGCTTCAAAGTCACCAGATAGATTTCAGCTTTTCACTGGGGTTTGATTATGACAATCTTCAGTCTGTTCAGGCGCAGATCCTCTCGAGAAAAAAGATCTATGCGCTGCTTCCTTCCCGGCATCCGCTTGCTGAGAGAAAGGAAGTATCACTGGGCGAACTGGAAGATGAAACATTTCTTGTTCTTTCCCCTACGGAATCCTTCAGCGCCAACAATGTCACAGCCACCATGCTCCACCGATATTTCCGGCATCCCAGAACACGTGTCATGACAAATCTCCAGTCCATGGCCTACGCTCTCACCCAGGGGGACGGCATCACACTTGGAAACAGGAGATTTTTAAGCGAATCCACCGAAGCCTCCTTTATAGAGGTACCTGTAACGGAACTGCTGAACGCAGGTTATGAGGAGACTATGGCCTATACGGCCGGGGATATGAACGACAGAAAAAAATGGTTTCTGGACTATGTCCTTGAAAAATATATAGTTTCTGATGTATCGGAGACGGAATAGCCGGACCGGTATACGAATATATACTGCTCGCAGCGGTCCATTCAGAACCGAAAGATCAGTTCCGGCTCTTGACTTAAATGCTCCCATATAGTAGTATCTGGTTACTACTATATGGGAGTAATTTTTTATGAATACACACGGCGGATTTCTGATCACAAAAATCAAGCAGCTGGGGGACCGCACCTTTGAAAAGGTCCTCAGCAAAAGGAAGATCAATGCTTTCAACGGCCCTCAGGGACGGATCCTCTATGTGCTCTGGCAGGAAGACGGCATACCTATAAAGACCCTGTCGGAAAACTGCGGCCTTGCCATCACTTCCCTTACTACCATGCTGGAACGCATGGATAAGCAGGGGCTGATCACGCGCATGCAGGACCCGAAAGATAAACGGAAAACCCTTCTCTACCTGACGGAAACGGCCCGTCTTCTGAAACAGGATTATGATGAGGTATCCGATGAGATGGAGCAGATCTACTACCGGGATTTTTCCAGAGAGGAGATCATGGAGTTTGAAAAATATCTTGACCGTGTCCTTAAGAACCTGGAAAGGCGAAATGAATCATGAGCGTATGCATTAAAGATCAGATCCAGAACATGAATCTTGTGATCGGCTGCACCGTAGGCTGCGACTACTGCTATGCCAGGAACAATGTAAGGTGCTTCCATATGATCGAAGATTTTGGCCGGCCCGAATTTTTTTCGGAGAAACTGCGTCTTATGGACCGGAGTAAACCCCGGAACTTCCTGCTGACAGGCATGAGCGACCTTTCCGTATGGAAGAAGGACTGGCTGGAGGAAGTGTTTTCAAAGATCCGCGGGAATCCTCAGCATCAGTTCCTGTTTCTGTCCAAGCGGCCGGATCTTCTGAATATCGATACCGATCTAAAAAATGTCTGGTTCGGAGTCACCGTTACCAGAAGATCGGAGCTCTGGCGGATCGATGCCCTCAGAAGGAATGTCCGGGGAGGTCATTATCACGTTACCTTTGAGCCCCTCTTTGACGATCCGGGAACTGTGGACCTTCAAGGCATCGACTGGATCGTCATCGGTACCATGACCGGGGCAAAAAGCAGGAAGGTAAAGACAGACCCTGCCTGGGCAAAGTCCCTTACAGAGCAGGCGCATGATCTGCAGATTCCGGTTTTCTGGAAGGAGGATCTGGTCCCCATCATGGGAGAAGAAAATATGGTACAGGAAATGCCGGAAGCATTCATTAAGGTACTGGAGGCGCAGAAAGAATGGAACAGAAAGAAATCATAACAGACCATGTCGAAACACGAAGCATCATGACTAAATCCAACGCCCCTCTTGGCGGCTATGCGGTCAATCCATATGTGGGCTGTCCCCATGCCTGCAGATACTGCTACGCCTGCTTCATGAAGCGCTTCACCGGACATACCGAGGAATGGGGCAGCTTCATGGACGTAAAGGAATGGCCCGAGATCAGAGATCCCCGGAAGTATGACGGACAGAAAGTCATTATCGGAACGGTCACGGATGGTTATAACCCGCTGGAAGAAAAATACCGAAAGACCCGCCTTATTCTGGAGCAGTTGAAGGACAGCGGAGCGGATATCCTGATCTGCACCAAATCAGACCTGGTGCTGAGGGATATGGATCTGCTTCTGGAGATCAATAAAAAGAACCGGCTGACCGTTTCCTGGTCGGTAAACACTCTGGATGAGTCCTTTAAGGACGACATGGATGCGGCCGTCAGCATTGAAAGAAGACTGGCAGCCATGAAACAGGTTTATGACGCCGGCATCCGGACGGTATGCTTTATTTCACCCGTATTTCCCGGCCTGACCGACATTAAGGCGATCTTTGAAAGGGCAAAGGACCAGTGCGACCTGGTATGGCTGGAGAACCTGAATCTGCGCGGCGGCTTCAAAAAGACCATCATGGATTACATTGCGGATAAGCATGCAGACCTCCTGCCTCTTTATGAAGAAATTTACAATCATAAGAACCGCAGCTATTTCGAAGCTCTGGAAAAACAGGCCCAGGAAATGGCCCAAAAATACGGATGCCGCTTTGTAGATAACGAAACGCCCTACGAAAGGGTTCCCCAGGGGCATCCGACCATTGTAAACTATTTCTATCACGAGGAAGTGAGAGGAACCGCCAACAGCGGAAAAAGAAACAGGAAATCCTGATTAGGGCAGAGACCGGGACCTTGTGCCCAGGCCCGGAGGACCGCTATGAAACGAGGGATTATGGAACTGAAAGTAAAAACCTTTTCTGAACTGACCACAGGAGAACTGTACGAGATTCTGAAGTCCAGAGCCGAGATCTTTGTGGTAGAACAGAACTGTGTCTATCAGGATCTGGACGACAGAGATCAAAGCAGCCTTCATATCTTCTTTGAAGAAAAGGGCAAGGTCAAAGCCTATCTCAGAGCATTTGCCCTGGATGATCAAACAGTGCAGATCGGCAGAGTCCTTACCCTGCATCACGGAACCGGACTGGGGGGAAGACTTCTGAAAGAAGGCATAAGACAGGTATGGGAAAGATACGCTGCAGACAGGATCTATATCGAAGCCCAGTGCTATGCGACAGGCTTTTATGAAAAGGAAGAATTTCGCATCTGTACCGGAGAGTTTATGGAGGACGGCATTCCCCATGTGGGAATGGAACTGAAAAAAGCATGAGGGTAAAAAAACACTCTGTCATGGATATGATGATCTATGACAGGGTGTTTTTATATAAAGGAATTCAGGCCGGTCTGCCGGCAAAGTGAAAAGCACCCTGAAGCACAGGTTCCATTTCCGGAATTCCTTCCAGTACGGTCTTCAGTCCGGCTGTATTTCTGACAGCAACGGCGCCCATTTCCCGTACCATATATTCGTTGCCGGTAAAATCTCCCAGTTTTATATCTCCGGGCATGTAGCACCGGAGCTTTCTTTTCAAAATTTTAGCAGCCTTTACCGTTTCCATGGTACCGGAAGACATTCCGCATTCCACAGCAAAGACTGTGTGGGAAAGGGCGGCAATAAGGCCGTCCCTTTCTATAAAGGTATATTTCTGTGCCCGCATGCCGGGCAGATATTCCGAGATAAGGCAGCCCCCGCTTCCTGCAATCCTTTTCGCCAGGCCTCTGTTCTCCTCAGGGAAGATACGGTCAAATCCGGATGGCAGCACTGCCATGGTCTTTCCGTGATAGTTCATGGCTGCGTCATGGGCTATGGCATCACATCCTGCGGCCAGGCCGCTGACGATGGGCTCTCCCGTAAACTCGATCAGGTTCTTGATCAGGCCAGGTTCGATCCGCCTGGTGTGGGCGGAAGGACTTCTTGTTCCCACAACGGCAATGCCGGGGGAGAGCAGAAGAGAGGCATCTCCCAGCACATACAGGACCAGAGGCTTCTTCCTGCCAAGGGCGTCCAGAAATGCGGGATATTCTTCGTCCAGGGCAGTGATGACCGTAAGATTCCGGCGGGAGAGAAGGTCATCCGTCTGTTTTTTTACTGATTCTCTCAAATGTTCTGCCGAAGAGACGTCCATGCCAAGCATGCCGGCAAGGCCATCGATCCCTTCCACCTGCGGAAGAAGATTCATATAATCTCTATAGACCGCGGCTTTTCCAAGGCCCGGCAGGCTCTGAAGAAAGAGCAGTTCTTCCAGATTTTTCATATCGTTTCCTTTTTTTTGTCATCAGGCAGCTCTGTATTTTCTGATGATGTCCATGTAGTTGACGGAGATGAATTCATGTCCGGATCCTGTTTTGACACTGAATCCTGCCGTTTCCAGGATCTTTTTCTTTTCTTCGGGGCGCAGCAGATCCACGCAGTCCATGCGGCTGCAGAGCTTCTGATACGTGATCTGTCTTCTGAAAGGCATGGGCGCATACCGGATCTGAGTCTCGAAGGCGTTTACGAAAAATCCGGTCACGGCGGCAAGGACCAGAAGGAGCCATTCCTCTCTGCAGGCATACATCCACTTGACACTGGTATAATCGTCTATGACCTGTTTCAGTTTCTTTTTATTCCTGGGGCCCAGGCCAGCTCTGTCTATGGCCTCGCTGTAGTCTTTATAGATGGATGCGGCGATTTCCAGATTTTTCCGATAAACATCCTCCGGAACCATTTCACTGATCCAGTTATATGTCTGATCCATGTTCATTTCATTCTCCTTTATTTCGTTTCAGCTATTTTTCCGACTTTAGTACAGGCAGATTGTTTCTGCATTTATATAAGTAGCATAGGGAATGTCCGAAATTACGGATAATGAATGAGGTGATACATAAGTTTGAAAAAAGGTAAAAAAAGGAGCTGCCGGACCGCGCTCTGCAGCGGTCCGGCAGCATCCCGGATTCGATGGTATAGTTTTTGAGATTTCAGGATTTCTTAAAGCTCTGTTCTTTAATCATCCGCATTCTCTTTCAGGATGACGACGCCCCAGTCCGGGAGAGAAAGACTCTGACCTATGACAAACTGCTTTCCTGTCAGAAGATCTTCCCCATTCCAGGGGCAGGTGATGCTTTGATCGTCGGATGAATAGTTGAAAAGGAAATGGATTCTTCTGCCATCCTTATCAACGGTGTTTCTGCAGATAAGGGGATATCTGAGATCTGTTTCCGGAAGGATACCGGCATCCGCCGCTGCCTCAAGGAGATATTCCTGCAGCTGGTCCTCCGGGACCATGGTCCCAAGGTACCAGGCATGACCCTTTCCGAAGGCATTTCTGGTCAGGGCTGCATAGCTGCCCCAGTATTTGTGCTGATAGGAGGCTTTTGTCTCAGCTCCTTCCGGTTTCAGAAGTTCCATCCAGTAGGAAGCTTCCCTTCCGTCCACAGTTACATTTACGGGGCGGGTATACTGGTTGTAGGTCATGCCGAAGACATCTGTCAGGTCATGAGGCTGTTTGTCATGCCAGATCTTACAGTGCTCATCGGCAAAAAAACTCCGGAAAGATGCAAATACGGTGCCGCCATTTTCGACGAAGGTCCTGACATGGGAGATCACTTCCTCACGGACGCAGTAGAGCTCCGGGAAGATCAGAAGATCGTAGCGGTCCCAGTCCTTTTCCTTATCGAAGATCACGTCGCATTCCAGATTCAGCTTGTAGAGTGCGTCATAGATCCAGTGGACGATGTCGTTGTAGCACAGTTCTTTATCCGTAGGAAACCGGTCCATGGCGCTCAGGGCTTCCGAGCTGACCACCAGGGCAATGCGGTTTTCTTTTCTGAGGCACGAAAGGGCAGAGCCAAGCCGCTGCAGTTCTTCCCCTGTTTCCTTTACTTCCAGATATGTGGGATTGGGCTCGAAATCGTGGCTGAGTATCCCTTTCCAGTAGCTTTCCAGACCGTTATGGAGAGAGTACCAGTTCCAGTACATGACGCCGCAGGCTCCGGATGCCACATGGCTCCAGGCCATCTGGCGGAGCTGCCCCGGATAGGGAAGCCAGTCCTTAAAGGCTTGGGCCTGACTTTCCAGGACCAGATAATTTTCCTGCCGGACAGACCGGATCAGGTCGCCTCCGAAGGCGATCTCTCTGCCTGTCAGAGCATCCTGGTCGAAGCAGTAGATATCCGTTCCCATCAGAGTAACAGCCCTGGAAGCATCGTAGTGACAGATGTCCGGCTGGACCCCGAAGGAATATCCGTCCTGCTGGCCGGGAGCCCCGAAGGACTTCCACTGGAAGTCAAAGTTCTGGGTAATGAACTGGTCCGGACGGCTGTACTGCTTTACGATGTCTGACTGCCAGACAAGAAATTCCTCTGCCAGAGACCGCCTGAAGATCTCAAATTCACAGGCATAGCTTCCGTTGATGGTCCCGGTGGGATCCGGAAGGTCCTCAAAGCTTGTCACGGATCCGCTCCAGTAGTTCAGCCCCAAGGCCTTATTTACCTGCTCTATGGAGGAATACCGCTTTTTCATCCATTCCTGAAACAGGCCCAGGATCCGCTTTCCGCAGACCCCGTAATGCTTGGTCTCGTTATCGATCTGGAAGCCTATGACATTGGGACGCCCTGCCGTATGAGATACCAGGGCCCGGATAATTCCTTCAGCGTAATGCCTGTAGGTGGGATTTGTAATATCCATGTTCTGCCTGGGGCCGAATCTGTTCTTTCCATGAGCCGTTTCCGCCAGCACGTCCGGATCCAGCAGGACCAGCCAGTGTGGGACAGCGTAGGTAGGCGTTCCCACAATGACATTCAGGCCGTATTTTTCGGCTGCGTCTATGACCCGGTCCACATGGGAAAAATCATACTCGCCGGGGCGGGGCTCCTCCACGCTCCAGGTGGATTCCGCGATCCGGATCGTATTGATGCCGGCTTCCTTCATCATCTGCATATCCTTTTCCAGCCGGTCACAGGGAAGATATTCCTCGTAGTAGGCAGCGCCGAAGATCAGGCTGCCCTTCATGTCATGCGCTTTACTCATTGTTTTAACACCTTTACTGATATGATTTTCTGTCTGGGATCAGTCCCTGATCCGTTCTGTCAGAAATCTTTAAGTATTTTTCAGTTCAAAAAAGTCGAAATCAGCTGTTTTTTCATGGAGCAGCCTGTCGGCGCAGGTTATGCCCGCGAAGGTCCCCGTGAATTCTCCGTAGTCCGAATACTCATCTGACAGAAGGCTTGTATCCAGAGAAGGACCGACGGGAAAGTAGGTCTCTCCGTCAAAGGAATAGTAAAACCGGGTGTCTCTGCCTTCTACGGTAAATCTGAGCCAGACGGGGCCCTGTTCCCTGAGGGGAACGATATGGTCAGGATATTCGTACCTGGTCCCGTTTTCCAGCCTGAGAAGCTGCAGCATAGGCTGTCCCAGTTCTTCACTGAAGGTCTTGCCCAGATAGAAGAAATTC
Organism: uncultured Lachnospiraceae bacterium; assembly: GCA_946614165.1. Lineage (GTDB taxonomy): Bacteria > Bacillota > Clostridia > Lachnospirales > Lachnospiraceae > CAG-791. The sequence continues at coordinate 28,757 of CAMOGQ010000010.1, read as the reverse complement.
ATGTTGTCGTAGTAGAGGATGAGCCCCGCCGAATGCTGCCAGCATACAGGATCAAATTCCATTTTTACTGTGGCTGCGGCATGAAGAGAGGTAAGCTTCCTTGCCAGGATACTTACCTGATGCAGCGAAGCGCCAGATTCCTGTCCTTTCAGTCTGATCCAGCCGGGACGGGAAGTGAGGTCGGTAAAGCTTTTCGGATCGATCCTGGGGGCATAGTACATAAGGCCCAGGGTATCGGAGTCAAAATCATCGAAGGCCGGAGGCCCCTGAAGGTCTGTTTCCGGAAGAGCGCTTTCCCTAACCCATTCATCCGGAAGAGGGCTTCCGCTTTCTGTCCGGAGCCAGCCGTCCTTTGTCCATCGCATCCTGGCAATTGCGGTCTCTCTGCCCAGGGTGCATCTGAGCTCCGGGGTAAAGGGCCTGGAGCAGTGGAAGAGGAGATACGTCTCTCCGCCGGGTAGATCCACATAGCTGCCGTGTCCAGCCTTCTGCAGGGTCACTTCCGGATTATAGTAGCGGGGCTTTAAATGGTCCCAGTCGCTGCGTTCGTTAAAGTCTCCCGGAGAGGATGTGAGAAGGGGCCCCATGGGATCCGGCTCATAGGGACCGAATACGTTACGGGACCTGCCCATGGTAACGCTGTGATAATATCCGGTGCCGCCCTCGGCGCACATGATATAGTAGAAGCCGTTCCGTTTTGTCAGGTGGGGCGCTTCTATGCAGCCCCTGTCGGTAGCGCCCCTCCAGATGCGTCTGGGAAAGCCGATTACCTTTTTGAGTACGGGGTCATATTCCATAATGCTGATGGGACCGGGCTTTTCGTGGCCTTCCCGGGTCTCCCATTCCAGCGCCGCCAGGTATTTACGTCCGTCGTCGTCATGGAATAAAGATGCGTCGAAGCCCATGGAATGAAGATATACGGGCTCTGACCAGGGACCTGCAGGATCCCTGGCCGTGATCAGGTAGTTGCTGATATCGAAATAGCGGGCGTTCATGGAGTGCATGATTCCGTAGACAAGATAGAAGAGATCATCCTCCCGGCAGTAGGTCAGGCAGGGCGCCCATATCCCTTTGGCAGAGGGCAGGCCCCTGAGATCCACTGTATGGGGATCGGTCAGGGCATTTGCATAAAGTTCCCAGTGCTTTAAATCTTTCGAGTGATAGACGGGTACGCCCGGAAACCATTCGAAAGAGGAAACCGCCAGATAGAAATCGCTGCCTTTCCGGCAGATACAGGGATCCGGGTTAAAGCCCGGCAGAACAGGATTATGGATCATATTTTTTCTCCATGTATGTTGAATGCTCTGCAGGCAGGAGGCATCCGGCCTGCAGAGTTCATGTTTTAACCGGCGTATGTATCATTCTTCGCGAAGGGATTTTCCCTTGAAATCCGGCATCCATTTTTCCTTCCAGCAGCGGCGGAGGTCCCAGCTGTCCTTCCATTCCTCATCCATGTGAAGGTTCAGGTCCCGCCTGAGCTGGTAGTTCCAGTAGATGAAACCGGCACTGGCCGACCAGGCCTTCAGCTGCTTCTTTGCCAGTTCTCTGAAGCGGCGGCTCTTTTCTTCATCCGTTTCCGCGGCAAGGGCATATTTGTTGGAGATACACCACTCGCCTACGATCACGGGAGTATACCTGGCCGCTTTCTCCACCAGCCGTCTCTGAGAATTGATATAGAGCTGGTAGACCCAGGGCTTATGAATGGGAACAAAGTTTTCCATGGCAAAGACATAGATATGGGTATCCAGGGCTACGTTCTGCATGCCCTCCTTTACGAAAAAGTCCTTCCAGGCTCCCAGGCGGAAACCGTCGTGGAATACAATGACCTTTTCGGGAGGCAGGATGGCCCTGAGCCTTCTGTAGGCGTCTCTGTAGAACTGCTTCAGGAAAGGCATGGGAACATGGCCGGAACCTTTGGCTTCTTCCTGATTCTCGGCTTTGCCTGTGGAAGGAGCCGTGAAATAGACCAGCCAGCTGATGGGCTCGTTCAGCACCTCGATGCCGTAAAGAGCGGGATGGCTGCCATAGCGCTCCGCCAGACGTTCCAGAACTGTCAGTTCAAATTCCACCTCCGCGGGATCTTTGCACCACTTGCAGACACCGGTCAGACCGCCGTTGTCATAGCCGTTCTGACTGCCGGGGCAGGTGTGCAGGTCGATCATGATCTGGATATCGTATTTCAAAGCCCACTCAAAGGCCTGATCCAGATATTCGACGCAGCCGATAAAAGGAGGACGGTCGCCGAAAATGAAGTAGGGAACCGGGATCCTGGCCAGATTTACTCCGTGGGAGGAGAGGGCAGCGAAATCTTCTTCGGTAACATAGGTATCCCTGTGCTGCTTCATCCGCTCCGCCAGTTTTTCGGGATCCATCCTGCGTACAAGCCAGGTCTCATCTTCTGTACCGGTATCTTCGAACAGTTCCGGTTCCATCCATTTTTCCAGTACCAGCCAGTTGCCGAGATTAGCTCCTCTGATCTTTTTCATACGTATCCTCCTCGCAGATTCTCCGGTGAAATATTCAGTCTGTAACCGGGGCATGGCCGCCGGATGTTACTGAATATTATTTGTATCTGTTACCAGTATCAATTGTTTTCGAAGTATATACAAGCTATAATCTTATGGAATAAACAGGTCAATCTTACGTTTTTTGTTTTTGCCCGGCAGTGTGCGCCGTTCAGATCAAAGAAGGAGAAGCAGATGAAAAAGCAGGGCTCCGAACCTTATGAAATCATAGAATTCAATCTGGCTGTCAACGGAAGAGCGCATTTTGAAAGCTTTCTGAATGACCAGAGATTTGTCCCTTCCCACTGGCATGATTCCCTGGAGATCATTTCTCTGACAGAGGGCGAACTTATGGTAAACATCGAAGGAAAGCAGTACCACCTGCATGAAGGCGACTGTATTATTCTCCCTCCTTATTCCGTCCATTCCACCTTAAGCACAAAAGGCAACAGCGCCCTGCTTCTGCAGATTCCTGCGGATGCTTTTTCTGACTGCCTGGGGACTCTTGGAAAAAACAGAATTATCTGCGATCCGTTTACGGAGGATGAAGCCAGCCAGGCAGGTCTTAAGCGTATCATGAAGCTGCTTTTTAAAATCATGGACCTGAAGGAGGAAAACGGTCCTGCCGCAGGTCTGAAAAGTGCCGGCGTCCTTCTGGATATCCTCTATGAGGTATATTCCGTATTTTCTGATGCCGGTTATTTCTCATCAGATCCCGCTTCCAGCCGGAAAAACAGAGAGCGCCTTTCCGCTGTTATGGCCTATACGGAAAAGCATTATATGGAACCGGTCACGCTCAGCGATGTAGCCGGGGAGCTCCATCTTCAGGTCAATTATTTCTGTCACATATTCAAAGAAAACACAGGAATGACCTATCTGCAGTACCTGAATGAATACCGCCTGGGCAGGATTTATCAGGACCTGGTGGAAACGGAAATACCTCTTAAATATCTTCTGGAACGGCACGGTTTTAACAACTACAAGCTCTTCAGGCGAATGTTCTCAGAGCATTTCGGGAGGACCCCGGGAGAAATCCGAAAAAATGCCATTTAAAAAGCGAAGCCTGAAGAATGAGACAGGTCTGTCTGCATCCTCCTGCAGACTGCCGGAAACTCTACTTTACGCAGGGTGTGCTTTTCCCTGAAGCAGGATAAAATCTGCAGTAACAGGAGGTGATCAAACATGAACCAGTATGTTACAGGCGCAGTCATCAAAGGGCTGCGGGAAAAGAACAGGATGACACAGCTTCAGCTTGCTGACAGGCTGGGTGTCAGCGACAAGACCGTATCAAAGTGGGAAACGGGAAAGGGATACCCGGACATAACCCTGCTGGAGCCCATCGCGGAGGCTTTCCGCATATCCGTGGCGGAGCTGATCTCGGGGGCGACCGTCACAAACGCCAATGTTTCCGCCAACATGCTCCGCTCCCGTTTCTACGTATGCCCTGTCTGCGGGAACATAATCCACAGCATGGGAGAGGCCCTGGTCCACTGCCACGGACTGCAGCTGATCCCCCTGGAAGCGGAGCATTCGGATGAAGGCCATATGATCTTTGTGGAGAGAGCAGAGGACGAATATTTAATACAGATCGACCATCCCATGACCAAGAGCCATTACATTTCCTTTATAGCGGCCCTTTCGTCGGACGGCCTTCAGATGATAAAGCTTTATCCGGAAGGAGAGGCACAGGCCAGAGTAAAGATCAGTGGAGTAAAGAAGATCTTCTTTTACTGCAACCGGGACGGTCTGTTCTGCCTGGATGTAAAAAAAGGGATCGACGACAGGGAAAGAAGCTATGACGATTACAGGGAAAGGCTGGAACTGGAAAGAGCCGCAAAAAGCCTTTTCGGGTAGTCATTTCCGGAATCTGCCCTTTACCGTGTCCTCTTCAGCCGGGGTATGGGTGAGACGTAATGAAATAAATGCAGTAAACGTTTTATTATAGGCTGACGGAACATTCATAAGGCAGACAGAAAGAGCGCCCGGATTCCTCCGGGTGCTTTCCTGCTTTCTGGTTTACATTCCGTAAACCGATCTCTGTTAATTCGGATTTTTATGTATATTCTGTGCATCCATACCGATATTTTTGTATAATGGCTTCAGGCAGGCGGGTTCCTGTCCATTTCCCGTTCATGCAGTTAAGGCGGTAAAAAAGGAGGCATTTTTTATGCGGGAGCTGTTACTGAACATCTGCCCTTTTGCCATCTGGTGTATCGTAGTGGGCGAAACGATCATAGGAGTTCTTCTTTTCTCCCTGTGGAAAAGGCATAAACAGCCAATAGCACTTCTGTCGTTTTTTGTGATGCTCGGTCTTATTCTGGATGCTGCTGTCATTGGTCTTGGGGCTCTTTTGTCTGCCGGTATACTTGCCGCGGTCAGCCCTTTCCGCTTTATTGCCCACGGGCTTCTGATCCCGCTTCTCTTTCCTGTCTGCGGCTATGCGCTGGATTTCAAAAAATCCTTAATGAAAGTTCTCTGGATCTTTACCGTGCTTCTTATGACAGCCGGAGCAGCCGAGGGTGTCTGCACCGTTCTGGAACCGAGAGAGATTGCCGGCGTAATCCGATTTGCGGCAGGAGAGGCAACGCCACAATGGTCCGGCATGATCAGCATGATCCTTTCATTCGGAACGGTCATTCCTATGATGATTGCAGGAGTGATCGTATGGATCAGACAGAAAACTCCCTGTTTCTTCCTGTCAGGATTTTTAATGTTTGTTTTTTCCGCACTGGGACCGGCTTCTGGAAACGCAGATCTGATCTTTTTTATCAGTATGTTCGGTGAACTATTTATGGTGCTGTTCCTGTATCTGTATGCCCGGCGAAAGACCGGGGATTAAAAATACGGAACTTGCCTTTCCATAGAAATTAGCAGGAGGAATAAATGGATATCAGTATTCTTTTGGCACTGCAGGAATTAAGGAACGGAGCCGGCGGTATTTTTGCAGAGTTCCTTTTGAAGATGACGTTTTTTGGAGAGATGAATACAGTACTGATCCTGATGGCCATCATTTACTGGTCCGTCAGTAAAGAATTCGGAACCTGGCTTCTGATGGGATGGAGCGGCATCAGAGTGGTCAACGGGTTTCTGAAAGTGACAGCATGTGTCTACCGACCATGGATCAGGGATCCCAGGATCTTGCCTTACGGTGATTCCATGACAACGGCCACCGGCTATTCATTTCCCAGCGGACACAGCATGAATGCATCGTCGCTCTTCGGCGGAGGTGCCATCAGAAAGGATCTTCCAAAGACCCTTCGCCTTTTTCTTGGCATCATTCTGGCCCTGGTGGCCTTCAGCCGTATTTATCTGGGCGTTCATGCGCCGCAGGACATTCTGGCGGGCACAGCAGCCGGACTGCTTGTGATGTGGCTGACGTTCAGACTGACCCTGTATCTTGAGAAGCACCCTGAAAAAGACATCCTGATACTTGGTGCAGGCATCGGGATCGCGGCTGCTGTGGCTGTATTTGCCGCCGTAAAATCCTATCCGGAAGATTTTGACCAGACAGGCAGACTGCTGGTGGACGGAGCAAAAATGGCAGTCGATACCTTCAAGGGCGTCGGCTGGTGCATGGGGTTTCTTACCGGATGGATCCTTGAGAGGAGGTATATAGGTTTTTCTACAGAAATTCCCATGGTATCAAGGATCTCGCGACTGACCGCCGGACTTCTTGGCTATTATGCCGTCAGCCTGATTCTTATCCCCCTGATCAAAAACATGATTCCCGGGGCAGGAGGAACGGTCATATCATGCTTCCTGCAAATGTTCTATGTCTCATTTATCTTTCCCTGGTGCATAAAACAGTTGGAAGGATGTTCTTCCCGGCAGTGAAGCTGCCTTTCCTTTCCGCTGTCAGCATACACCATTTTCGGAGCCGGATCCCGGCTCCTTTTTTATAAGAAAAAGCTTTTCAGAATTTTCGTCATGCTTCTCGGAACAGGTATGAGAGATGATAAGCCCGGACTGCCGAAAAAACATAAAAGACTTTTATGACAGCAGTGAACAGAGGATTATTCCGGAGAAAACGATTGGTTATGGAATCTGCATGGGATTGAGAGTATACTTAACTGTCAGAAGAATGCATCCAAGGAGAAATTCTGAAAATGAAGATAGAAAAAGCTGTATGTCCCCACTGCGGTGCTCCCGTCAGGATAAAACCCGGGAAAAAGGTAATGAACTGTGATTACTGTGATATGCAGATCATTATCAGCGATCTGGATCTGGAAGAAGAGGAAGTATCGGACGAAGATTTCAGACGTTACGGAGAGCAGGACTTTTCATCTCGGTATGCAGGCAGTGATATTTTCCCGGAGCACGGAAGCAGCCCTAAGGAGGAAGGCCCTCACTTTACTGATTTCTCCGTAGGGGCAAGTGACGTCTATGAAGAAAAGCGGGGTATTCCAGATGAAGATCCGGCGGACCCTTCTTTCCGGCAGCATGGTTACTGGACACCGGTAGGCTTCCGGTCCCGCAGAATGAGAAACATGATCCTGGCCGGTCTTTTTTATTTCAGTCTGATTTCCGGTCTTCTGACTTCCGGTTCCGGATTCTTCAGAAGTCTCTGCTCAGCAGTCTGTCTCTTTTTTATGGTCAGCACCGCATTTTTATGGCAGCCTCTGGTTGACCGGCTTCCCGGTCTGAAAAAGGACATTTTATCCGGGAAAAAGACCATGAGGATCATATATATCCTGATTGCCCTGATGATATACGGCTTCATTTCCTGATGTGAGTTCCTTAGAAAAAAGAACGAAAATATCAACTTGAGAGCTAATATGTGAAGGGTGGTTTCTGCCACCTAATACATATGACTGCGGCTCATTTGTGGTGAATTGCGTTGCAGTTGTAAGAAAGGAGCGTAAAACAGGCGCAGTCCTCTAACTGCAAGGCATTATATCACAGAAAAGGAGAGCCATGCTCATGAAATCACTTTTTGAAGAAATGGGCGGTACATACCGCCAGGAGGGAGACTATCTTCTTCCGAACCTGTCCCTGCCTCCCGATCCGGAGGAATATCAGATCGGCAAATATGGCCGAATGCGGCAACGGTTCCTGAAGAAGCACCGCCGCGCACTGTATACCACCCTGATGCTTGAAGGAACGCTGACGAAGCACCTTGCCGAGATCGACCGCTCCTGCAATGACCGGCTGGAGATTATCGAAACTGCCATGATGAAGCGGGAAGGCGTGACCGAAGCCCTGAAAGCATCCGATCAGATGGAATGGGTCCGCCGCCGAAACTCCATCCGCAACCGCGCAGAAGAAGTCATCCTGACAGAACTCGTATACGCCTGAAGGAAATGCCCGTTACCGGCTTCATGCTGATAACGGGCATTATCTTTTATTCCGGCTTTTCAGTGCTGGCAATCAGCCTATCAAAATCACTCTGATAAAGCCTGTCCTGAATAATCCGATACTGCTCAAATTCACTCTCGGCGAAAGCTTTGGCAATGGCGGCCGTCACCTTACCCTTATCATGCAGAATGTCGGCATCATTAAACTGAAGAAACGCATCCAGCTTTGATGCCCAGTCCGCCATAGTCATTGGAATGTGTCTGCGGGCCTGCCTGGTCGCATAGTCGAGATACATCGTCACGATCTCGTTCAACTCCTGCATTTCATCCTTGGACAGATAATTCTTGGCAATGGACACATCCGCTTTTACGATTTTGCCGCCGGGGGCGTTCTTCCATGTGGTCAGTCCCATATGTTCTTTGGTATGATCGGCTCTCGCAACAATTACCTCAGCGGCAGTATTGCCATGAACGGCATAGTGCATCTTGTTCTGTACAGTGGCAAAAAAATCTCTTGTGATCTGGCTGTCTACAGAGTAATCAACCGATGTGGCGTAGATATCTGTGATTTTCTGATAGAACCTGCGCTCGCTTGCCCTGATTTCCTGAATTTCGGAAATCAGGTGGTCAAAGTAATCCTCATCAAAGATTTGACCGTTGATCAGCCGGTCCTTGTCCAGAACATACCCTTGCTTCGTAAATGTATCCAGCACTTTTGTCGCCCACTGGCGGAACTGTGTAGCACGAGAAGAATTGATACGATAACCCACGGCGATGATTGCGGCAAGAGAATAGAATTTATAGTGATACGTTTTCCCGTTGTCCGCAACTTGTGCAAAATTTGCACAAGTTCGTTCTTCATCCAATTCCCCGCTGTTAAATACATTTTTTAAGTGCTTGGTAACAACGCTGCGGTCGACATCGAAAAGCTGGCCAATAGCCTTTTGGGTCAGCCATACATCTCCGTTCTGAACTCGGACCTCAATACCGTCTTCCTTCGCATCCTTTGTGAAAACGAGGAAATCAACAGTGCTGTTCCTTATTTGAAGTTCCCTCTTATCTTTCTCACTCATGAGTTCATTCCTCCCCGGTCGCGTCTTTCTTCTTCGCCCGGCTCTTATACACGTTATGCCGGTTCTTGCATTCATAGCTGCAGAACTCATTGCTGGGACGGCTGGCAACAAACACTTTCATGCAGTGCTTGCACAGCCTGAGCGGCGTCTTCTCGTCCGTCAGCATGAAACTGAACATCATCTGAATGCCCAGCAGCAGCGAATGGAAATCCCATACGATGGTCGGCTTGTCTAAAAGCTCTATATGATAGCTCGGCGCGTTCCCGTCAAAGGCGGCCATACTCTTTCGGAACAGATTGCGTGTATCCTCGTCGCTTGTGTCGTAATCCTGGTAATACAGGAAGCTGGTGGAGAAGATGAAGATCCAGTCGGTGAACTGCTGCTTCAGCCAGTCATACCGCTCGGCGTATTCCCGCTGGAAGCCCATATTGACCGCCATGGGTCGGTCGCTCATGGTCATGGCAAGGGCCATCATAGCCTTGTCGCCCTCGATGTTCCACATGGATTCGATCCCGTGCTTAACCACATCCGGCTTCTCAAAGGGGAAGAACAGGGCGAGGTATTCCATCGTATCCATGGACTCCGCCTTGATAAACGGATTCTTCGGCAGATATACCGCCTCGTAATCCATAAACTTCGGCGTCGTGGGCAGGGCCGTCATGAGCCCGAACAGCCCGTATTTTACGGCAAAGCTCTGGATTGCCTTTTGAATCTCCGGGTCGGGCTTCTTGCTCATGCACATCCGCCCGATATTCAATGCGTCCAGGACGAGCTGCTGCGCGTCCCGCAGCGGATCATAGATCCCCGGCTGCGCGTCTCTTGTTGGTGTCAGGTATAGCTTGCCGTCCTCCGCCTTTTTCCATTCATAACTGCTGTATCGCACCCAGGACGAGCTGGTGCGTTCAAACAAGGTGTTCATGCGTCACCTCCGTGTAACCGATATAAGCAAAAACGCTATTACAATTATACTGGTCGATAGCATCTCTGTCAAGATTGGGCTTCCATTTCGGCAAGGAATTCCCGCTCATCCTTGGTCATCGGCAGCTCCAGATCCTTCCGGCGTTTCAGCTCCGGGAGGATCTTTTTTCTTATCTTCTTCAGCAGGGTATTTTTCACTTTGCGGATGTTCCGGTCCGTCTGTCCACGGAGGGCCCCGATCAGCTGTGTCGAGTACGCCCGGATTGCCGAGAAGTACAGGATCTCCTTGTGATCCTCAGATAGCAGGGAGAGAGCCTTTGACATATATTCTTCCGTCACCAGCTCATGGATATCGTAAGGGCAGTTGAAGATGGTGTCGATGAAATCTCCCTTCTGCCGCTGTCTCTCCAGGACGCTGTTCATCCTGTCCGGAAAACGCGGGCCGTCTTCTTTTGCTCCGTAGTCAATGGGCAGATCGTCCCCGCTGCGGCTGATCTCATGGTATCGTTCCCTGCGTTCCCTGTTGGCGTCCAGCTTATCCCACCAGGCAATCACGTCGTTCCAGTCTGAGACGGTGCGTGCGGCGGATTCCAGACGGGCCAGGGCTTCCTGCTCCAGCTCCCGTTTGAGCTTCTGTTTTGCGGGAGGCTCCGGCTTTTCGAGGGAACGCCGCTCATCTCTTTCCAGCTCGATTGCCAGGGCTTCTTCCTGCTCTATGGCAAGGCTTCTTTGCTGTCCTTCGGATAATTCTTCTTCCGGATCAAAACCGTCGGAGAGTTCTTTTTCCCATTCGTTCACCGTTCGCACCTCCCTTCAAAAAATTTTTTCTTCTCTCTGAAAAATGGTTCCGCAAACTGGTGCCGATTTCTCCTATTAGCGAGGGAGTAACCCTATCTTGATATATTGGATTACTTCTATCTCGATGAAAGGAGAAAAGGCCAATGGTAAAGATCGGCACCACGTAGCCCTGAAATGACGGATGATCCGCTTTTCAGGGCTTTTCTTATGCCCGGAAAGCGTTGGCATAAATAATTGTGCTAACTATTACAGGCAATCGGAACCATCAAAACAATTATACGAATTTTTCTTGAAAAATCAAGAGAGGGAGGTAAGCATGAACACCAGCATTGTAAGACCGCCTGACACGGCACAGACCTTCTATCGCCGTGTCGGCAACACGAATTTCAAAGTCCGGGTGCTCTTTTCTGAGAGTGCCACGGAAACGATGGAGGATAAAATTTTACGGATCGTTCGCAATTCGGGGGATCACATCGGGGAAAAGTATGATATAATGGCTCTACCACAAATGAGCCGACAGTCTGAAAGGAGCGCCTAATGGCACGAATGCAGACTGAAGGAAAGATCACAGCTCTTTATGAAAGACTATCCCGTGACGATGACCTGACCGGGGATAGCAACTCCATCATCAATCAGAAAAAGTACCTCGAAGCATACGCTGCAGCTCAGGGCTATGAGAACATCGTCCACTATACGGACGACGGCTGGAGCGGCGGTAATTTCGAGCGCCCCGCCTGGAAACAGCTCATTGCCGATATCGAAGCAGGCAGAGTGGCCCATATCCTCTGTAAGGACATGAGCAGGATCGGGCGTGACTACCTGCAGACCGGCTTCTACACGGAGGTCATGTTCCGGCAGCACGGGGTACACTTCATCGCCATCGCCAACAACGTAGATTCCAACGATCAGACCAGCAACGAATTCATCCCGTTCCTGAATATCATGAACGAGTGGTATTTGCGTGATCTGAGCCGTAAGCAGAAAACGGCCATCCGCGTGAAGGGCGAATCCGGCAAGCGAACCACCAACAGCGCCATCTACGGGTACAGGAAAGACCCGAACGACAAACACAAGTGGATCATCGACGAGGAAGCGGCGGCAGTCGTCCGCAGGATCTTCCAGTTGACCATTGAGGGCTACGGGCCCTATGAGATTGCCCGGATGCTCTTTGACGACAAGGTGGAATCCCCGGCCGTCTACTTTGCCAGACGCGGCATCGGGATGTGGAAAAACAAAGAGGATTTCCCGAGCCCGTATAACTGGAGCGGCTATATCGTCGGAACCATCCTGTCCAAACCGGAGTATATGGGCGATACCGTCAACTTCCGGTCCCACAAGGAATCCTACAAGGACAAGACCAGTGTTCCCAATCCGAAGGAGGACTGGCTGATCTTTAAGGATACCCATGAGCCCATCGTGGACCGGGAGACCTGGGAGCTTGCCCAGAAGCTTCGGAAAACGCCCAAGCGTATTGACACCTTCGGCGTAGCGAATCCCCTGACCGGCCTTGTATACTGTGCCGACTGCGGGGAAAAGATGTACAATCACCGCACAAGGGGCGATAAGGAAAAGGGGAATTTCCCGTCGGATTTCTTCGACTGCTCCACCTATACGCTGTCCCGCCAGAAGCGGTATAAAGCCTGCAAGGGACATTTCATCACGACGAAGGCCCTCCGCACCCTGATTCTCGAAACCATCCGAACGGTCAGCGCCTACGCAATCTCCAATCCGGAAGAGTTTTTTGAGAAGGTACGGGCAGCCTCGCAGATCCGTCAGCAGGACGCCGCAAAGGATGCCCGTAGAAAGCTGAACAAGGACCGGAAACGCCGGGACGAGCTGGACGGGATCATCAAAAAGCTCTATGAATCCTTCGCCGTAGGCCGGATCAGCGCCGAACGCTTTGACAGCCTGCTGGCGGACTATGAGACAGAACAGAAAGAGCTTGACATTTCCGTTGCCGAAGCCGAGGCCCGGATCGCCTCCTTTGAGGAAGATACGGCCCGCGCCGAGCAGTTCCTCTCCCTGGCGAAGAAGTATACGGATTTCTCCGAGCTGACCACGCCGATGATCAACGAATTCATCGAAAAGATCATCGTCCACGCGCCGGAAAAGGTGGATGGTGAACGGGTGCAGCAGGTGGACATCTACTTGAGCTTCATCGGGCAGTTTGGACTTCCGGCCCCGGTGCTTACGCCGGAGGAAGAAAAGCGGCAGGAACAGCTCAGGCGTCACCGCATCAAAAGCCGGGAACGTTATCAGCAGATCAAGGCCGGTGAGCGTTCCATCGGCGACCAGTATGTCTGCACCTGTAAGTATTGCGGCAAGGAGTTTGAGGCCAAGCGTTCTGACGCACTGTATTGCAGCCATAACTGCCAGGTGAAATATTACCGGCAGCAGGCCGCAGAGAAACGAAGCCGGGAATGTACCTGTCAAAACTGCGGCAAGGTCTTCTCAACAACAAGGAGCGATAAGAAATACTGCTCCGATGAATGCCGGTATGAGGCACAGATCAAAAGGAAAGCCGAGCAAAGGGCGGAGAAAGAAAAGGCAACCGTTCCGCGTATAGGATCAATCGAAGAAGTGAATGCCGCGCAGGACGCGGCGGAAGAAAAAATCGCATAAGGAAAATACCGAGGCTCGTGAGATTTCCGGAAGGAAGTCCCACGGGCCTTTTCTTATGCCGTCAAACAGCCGCACAGCGGCAAAAAAGGAGGAAAAACATGAATTACACCATCAACAGCAAACCCGTGATCATCGGGATCGACCACGGTTACGGGAACATCAAGACGGCCCATACCTGTTTCAGGACCGGCGTGACCGCCTACGACAAGGAGCCCACCTTCAAGAGCGACATGCTTATCTTCGAGGGCCGGTATTATATCATCGGGGACGAGCACAAGGAGTTCACCGCCGACAAGATGACCGATCCGGATTATTATATCCTGACGCTGGCCGCTATTGCGCGGGAGCTGAACATCCGGGCCGTGACGGAGGCTGATGTGTTCCTGGCTGTCGGTCTGCCCCTCACCTGGGTGAGCGAACAGAAGGACGCCTTCAAGGCATACCTGCTCCGCAACAAAGAGGCATCCTTTTCCTTCCGGGGTAAGGATTATCACGTGACCTTTGCAGGCGCAGCCGTATTCCCGCAGGGCTTCTCCACCGTTGCGGACCGCTTGCGGGAATTCAAGGGCGTCAACATGCTCTGCGACATCGGAAACGGAACCATGAACATCATGTATATCAATAACGGTAAGCCCGTCGCCAGCAAGTGCTATACGGAGAAGTTCGGCACCCAGCAGTGCATGATCGCCGTGCGGGAAAAGCTGATGCAGCGCTTCGGTGTGGCCGTAGATGATACCGTGATCGAGACGGTGCTTCGTTTTGGAGAGGCGGATATCGGGAAGCAGTATCTCGACGCCATCCGGGAATCAGCTTCCGAATATGTTGCCGGGATCTTGTGCCGTCTGCGGGAGCATGAGTACACCCCGGAGCTGATGAAGCTCTATGTGGTCGGCGGCGGGAGCTGTCTCATTAAGAACTTTGCCGAGTACGACCCTGCCCGTGTCACCATCAACGGCGATATCTGCGCTACGGCCAAGGGGTATGAGCTTCTGGCCCAGCGCAGCACGGGAGGCGTCTGATGGAACAAACGACGATCAACACCAATATCCGGCTGAACCTGAACAGGCCGGATGACCGGCAGGCCTGGGAATACCTGCAAGCCCTGGACCGGAAGAAATACAAGTCGTACAGCCGCGCCGTCGTGGCGGCGGTCAACGATTATTTCTCCCGGCAGGAACGCCTTGCCGCCGACCCCTATCTGGAAACCAGAGAGAAGGAAGACGCCTTTCTTCGGAAGGTGCTGGATACGATCCGAGAGGGGATGCAGGCATCCGGCGCGGGTCTTTCCGGTCTGGCAGCCTTGCTACAGGGCATCCAGACCACAGCCCCTCCCGCAGAACAGACCATGACCGACGAGGATCTGGACACCGCCATGGATTTCATCAACAGTCTGTGATCCTGCCAATCGGAAGCGGTTTTACTGCTGCTTTTGACGTGATCGATACCACTTATCCGCGCAGCCGCTGTCACTTTTCCGGTAATCATGCCGGGAGCGTGGCAGTAGCTGCGCTTTTCTACGCTTTTACTGCTACTCACAAAGATTTTGACAGAAAGGACCGATGAAAATGACAGAAAACGAAAAGAAACTGTTACAGGCACAGCACCGGATGGAGGAAGCGCAGGCCAGGGATCGTGTAAAGGAGCGAAAGGCCCGGACACGGCGGCTCATCCAGGAGGGCGCTATTTTGGAGAAAGCCTATCCCGCTGCGGCGACGATGGAGCTTGAAAAACTGGAGGACTTTTTACTATGGGCATTACGATGAGATTGATGACAACTGCGACGGGGCGCTCGGGGAAACCGGAGCGTCCTTCTTTTTTCCCGATAAGGGCGCACTTACTCACCACCTGCGTAGCAGGCGGTGGTATCCCTCCCATCGGTCGGGCCGTGCGCTCTTCACGAAGCATCCGGCGGATACTTCTCCAGAGGGGGCAGACAATGCCGCGGTGTACCCCTGCCGTCATTGTCTGTGCGGCCGGCAGAAGGCCTCTGCCCTGTTTGCCTCTTCGCTGCAAACCGTTGTCCTCTGCCGGGACAACCTGCCACCCGCCTGCGAAAACCTGCCACAGCACAAGGCACGCCCTTCGGGTGCGGCAGCTTTCCCGCAGTTATGGACGATGCCATCCCGCACCGTCCATTTTCTTTTGCCGCGCCAAAAGAAACAAAACCGCCCCTTGCAGGAGGCAGAAAGGACGTGAATGATTATGGCGATCTATCATCTGGAAGCAAAGGTCGTGAGCCGTGGGGCAGGCCGTTCCGCCTGCGCGGCGTCGGCCTATCTGAGCTGCAGCGCCATCTACAATGATTACGACGGCGTACAGCATGATTACACCCGCAAGGGCGGCCTCGTCTGGGAACAGGTATTTCTTCCGGAATCCGCTCCGCCTGAATGGCAGGACCGGGAGATCCTCTGGAATGCCGTGGAGGAAAATGAAAAGACGAAGGACAGCCGCCTGGCCCGTGAGCTCGTTCCGGCCCTGCCCGTCGAGTTGTCACCGGAACAGTGGGAGGAGCTGCTGTCGGATTTTATTGAGGAGAGCTTCGTATCTGACGGCATGTGTGCGGACGTGGCGATCCACGATCCCGATCCGCCCGGCCACAATCCCCATGCCCATATCCTGCTGACGGTACGCCCTCTGAACCCGGACGGCACCTGGCAGTACAAGACGGAGAAGGAATATCTCTGTGTACGGAACGGCGAGGAACGCGGCTTTACCGCTGCCGAGTTCAAAGAGGCACAGGCCGACGGCTGGGAAAAGCAGTACCAGTACAAGGTCGGCAGAAAGAAGGAATATATGGCTTCCTCCGAAGCTGAGGCAAAAGGTTATACCCGCCTTTCCAAGCATCCGAAGAGTACGAAATACGGCAGGCAGAACCCCATCTCCGAACGCTGGAACAGCGAGGAAGAGCTTGTCCTCTGGCGGGAAGCCTGGGCCAATGCGGTCAACCATTCTCTGGAACGGTACGGTTTTGATGAGCGTGTGGATCACCGGAGCTTCGCCGAACAGGGCCGTGATGAACAGCCGACGATCCACGAGGGCGTTGCAGCCCGTGCGCTGGAGGCAAAAGGCGTCGTGTCCGACCGCTGCGAGCTGAACCGGCAGATCAAGCGGGACAATGCCCTGATGCGAGAGATCAAGGCGCAGGTTAAAAAGCTGATGGATGCCGTCAAGAACACGATTCCCGCGCTTGCGGAAGCCATGGAGTCCGTGCGGGAAAAGATGATCATTTTCAAGTACCAGCTCGGATATATCCTGTCGGGCAAACGCAGGCTGGCAAAGAGCCTTGACGTCATGAGGCCGGGGCTGGAGCGTTATTCCCGGATCGCCGGACAGATCAAGGAAAAGGGCAAAGAGCGAATCGCGCTGCTTGCCGAGAAGAAAGCGACGCCGATGCTCAATATTCCTAAACACCGGGATCTTTCCCGTCGCATTGCGGAGCTGACGGAAGAACGGGAAGAGTTCCGCTCCGAAAAGAAGCATCTTCTCGCCATGCTAGATTATTCGGAGAACACCGGTCTTGCCACGGTGAAAAAGGACGTTTCCGCTATGGAAGCCAATCTCGAAAAGCTGGAACAGCAGGAGCAGAAATATACCGCCGAGCTGAACGCCGCTCTGGCGGAATACAACGAGCTGAAAACTCAGGCGGCAGACTTTGACCCCGACGAGCTTGTTATGGCGCAGCTTGAGATCCGGCCGCAGAAGGAGGCCTCTGCCGAAAACAAGATCCAGTCCGCCTATGGAGACAAGTATGACTTCTGGACTATGATCGGCGCGAAGCGGGATGTGGCGGAGCTGCTGGGCGAAGAAGATCCCCGATCTCTTATCCAACGCCTGAGACGCAAAGAACTGGAGAAGGAACGTGCGCAGCGGGATCAGCAACCGCAGCGTAAAAAGCAAAAAGATTGTGAAAGGGAGCGGTAACATACCGCTCCCTATAAAAAGTCAAAGAGGAAAACCGAAAAATCTTGGCATTCACCAGTATTGGCATCTACTCATGCAGATATGAATAGCTGCAAATCAAAAAATAGCATCAACCAAGCGCCTTGCGTATTCCGACTGAGGATACAGAATAACATCATCTGGAAGTCCATATTCGACAATCTTTCCGTCATAAAGTACCAGTACCTTGTCGCAAAACTGCTGCACCAGAGCCAGATTATGGCAAATAAAGAGATAGGCGAGTTTCTTCTCCCTTTGTAGCTGCTGCAGGAGCTCGATGATCTGCTTTTGTACTGTCACATCCAGTGCCGAGGTTGCCTCGTCGAAGATGAGAATTCTTGGATCGCACATCAGCGCCCGTGCGATTGCAGCCCTCTGGCATTGACCTCCGGAGACCTGATGTGGATAACGTTCCAAAAATTCACTAGAGAGGCCGCACTGCTCAAGCAATCCACGTGCCTTGGCTTCGCGTTCCACTTTCGATATGCCCTTGTTTCGCAGGCTTTCGCAGATCCCATCTCCCAGAGTCCGCCGGGGATCAAAGGAGCCGGCCGGAGTCTGAAAGACCATCTGGACCTTTGCATAAACCGGGATCAACTGCCGCCCGGTCAGCTTGGTGATATCCTGCCCGTCGATCTCGATCGTACCTGTTGTGGCATCAATCTGCCGAGTGATCAGTTTAGCGATGGTAGACTTGCCGGAGCCGGATTCGCCTACAATACCGAGGATCTCACCGGGCATGACCTCAAAGCTCACATGGTCGACAGCAAAGAATTCATTTTTCCCGGCGCGGGAAAAGGATTTGGAAAGGTCTGTGACCTTTAGGATCGGTTCCATTTTACAGCCTCTCCCTCCTCAATCTGGGCACGGCGCTCAGCAGTTTTTTTGTGTATGCGTTCTGCGGGTTTTCCAGCACGTCCTTCGCTTTACCGTACTCCATCACATGACCCTCCTGAAGCACAAGGATGCTGTCGGCCATGGCGGAGACGACACCGATATCATGTGTTACAATAATGATAGCCGTGCCAAATACCTTCCGGACATTCAGCATTTCCTCCACGACCTGCCGCTGCACGGCCACATCAAGCGCAGAGGTCGGCTCGTCTGCCATGAGGATTACAGGATTCATCAGCATTGCGATTGCAATACCTGCGCGCTGATTCATGCCGCCGGAGAGCTCAAAGGGATAACTGTTCCAGACTCGCTCACCGTCCTTGAAATGGAGCTTGTCGAAGAGTTCCATAGCGGTGGCCTTCGCCGCTGCGACGTCAACCTTGCGGTGGGCCGCCATGCTCTCCATGATCTGCTCGCCGATGGTGCGGATAGGGCTCAAGGACGCACCGCAGTCCTGAAAAATCATGCCGATCTTCTCTCCGCAAATATGCCGCATCTCATTGTCGCTAAGATCCGGGAGGTTCTTCCCTTCAAACCAGATATCGCCTCTTGTAACCATACCGCTGCTGCCCAACAAACCCATGGCGGCCTTGACCAGTGTGGATTTGCCAGAACCCGATTCGCCCACCAGGCCAAGAATCTCACCCGGATGGAGTTGAAAGCTCACGTCATGGACCACAGCGTTTCCGTTGAAGGAGATCTCCACATGTTGATAATCCAATAATACTGCCATAGCACGACCTCTTTTGATTGATACGAATGGTCATCGGCTCAATGCGGAAAGGGTTTCCGAACTGAACCCATATCCATTCGGGAGGCGAGGGGCGGGCGAACCCGCCCCTCGTCAATAGTGCTGTGTTTAGTTGATGTCCAGATCTGCGGTCAGTTCATAGAAATCGCAGGTATGTGCCTCCAGACCAGTGACATTGGACTGCATGATCATGCTCATGCGCAGGAAAGAGCAGAAGACATAGGAATTGTCGTCCAGAAGCTCCTGCTGCATCTCAACAGCAATCCTGGCGCGTTCATCCGGATCGAAGGTGCCGCGCAGCTGGGCAGCAAGCTCCTCCAGCTTGTCGCTGTGATGGCCGCCGGAGTTCTTAATAGAGGCGTCCAGGCAGTAGGTGTCAAAGAAGTTCTGAGGATCGCCCAAGCCAGCGTTTACGTTGGCGCTGACCCAGATATCCCAGGCCGTGGGATCTTTGCGGATGTTGTTGTGATCCTTGGTGTTATTGATCTGAACGTCGATACCGATTTCCTTGAGCGTGGCCTGCGCAGACTCGGCCAACAAAGGCAGCTCCTGACGGCTGGGATAGGTCAGCCAGCGAATGGTCAGCTTGACACCGTCCTTCTCACGGATACCATCGCCGTCGGTGTCAACCCAGCCAGCCTCCTCCAGAGCGGTCTTTGCTTGCGCAGGGTCATACGAAACCGTATTAACTCCCTTACCAAAAGCAAAGCTGTCGGGGAAGGCACCTGTAGCGGTGTAGCCATAACCGTTGAGCAGAACATCCACAAAGCCCTGCTTATTGATTCCAAGGGCAATTGCCTTGCGGACGGCAGGATCACTCATGATCGAATAGCCGGGGTTCTCCTCGTGGAGGTTCACCATACCCCAGAAGCAACGGCTGGTCTGGATGCTGGTAAATTTATAATTATCGTTTTCAAAGAGAGGGTAACTGGCGTAGGCCATACCGTAGGCGGCGTTGATCTCACCAGACTGAAGAGCCATCGCCAAAGTATCGCCATCGGAGATGGTACGGACAGTAATCTCGTCAATATGGACTTCGCCATCCCAATAGTTGGTGTTTTTGACAAGGTTTACATGATCATCGGTAACCACTTCCGTGGCAACGTAGGGACCGGTACCTACAACACAGCCGTTATCAGGAATGCCGACTTCCATGTCAATGATGCAGCCATAAGCTTCGGAGAGGTAATTCATCAGGATCGGGTTTGGCTCTGAAGTGACGATGGTCAGTTTTTGACCATCTGCCTCCATAGAAGCAATCTTCAGGTTGTCGGCGGCGCGCTCGTGCACCTCGATCAGATGCTCAAAACAGGCCTTGACAGCAGCAGCGTCGCACTTCTTCCCGTTGGAAAAACAAACTGCATCCTTGATTACGATTTCCCAGGTTGTTTCATTCACATTAACAGCGCTCTCTGCGAGCCAAGGCTGGAGCGTGCCGTCATCCGCAATCTTCATCAATGTCTCGCCAACACCATAGCGAATGCAAGGCCAGCCAGAATAAGCATAATGGGGGTTGATGTCCGGCTCCTCATTCTCGGCGTTGAAGGTGGTATCACCGAAAACAAAGGTCTTCTTTGCGTCGGTGCCGGGAGTGTTGTTGCTGTTGCCGCAGCCGGACATAACGCCGACAGATAGGCAGAGCACCAGCAGAATTGCAAGAATCTTTTTCATGTTTTTCTTCCTTTCCTCTTTTTATCTATAAAAAATTATAGATCACAAATTAACGGGCGCGGGAGTTTTTCGGGTCCATATAGTCTCGTACAGTATCTCCCAGGAGGTTGAAAATCACGACGGTCAGAAAAATAGCGAAACCGGGAGAGAGAACAAGCCATGGGTAGGTCTGGAGCATACTTCTTCCGCCGCTCATCATATTGCCCCACTCGGCTGTAGGGGGCTGCGCACCAAGGCCCAAGAAACTCAGGCCTGCCAGCTCCATCATCATCGTCCCAATATCCAGCATGGCTGTGACCAGGATCGGGCCGATGATGTTCGGCAGGATGTGCCGCAGAATCATTTGCATGGAACTGCTTCCGGAGAGCCGTGCCGCTGACACAAAGGGCCCGTTTTTCAGTGCAAGCGTTTGGCTTCGAGCCACACGCGCGTACTTTGGCCAACTTATGACCGCCAGTGCGATGACCGCGTTGCTGACGCCTCCGCCCAGCAGCGCCGCGATCGCGAGCGCAAAGACCAGCCCAGGGAAGGCCAGGCAGACATCAGAGATGCGCATGACAATAGAGTCAAGCGCGCCGCCGTAGTAGCCACAGAGCGTTCCCACGATAGTTCCGAATACGGAGATAACCCCAACGAGTGCCAGCGTCGAGAAGACGCTGGTTTGTGCGCCGACGACAACGCGCGAGAAAACATCACGTCCATATTGATCCGTTCCCATCCAGTGCGATGCGGATGGAGGTAGCCTGGAAAGGCTCAGGTCTTGCGCATAGGGATCGTAGGGGACAATCTTATCTGCAAAAATCGTAACGAGAAGTAGAACTGCAACTAAAATCAGAAAAAAAATCAGGCGAGCCTTGATGCCGTTCTTTTTTACTTTTTGAACGCGAACCGTGACTGTTTCGTTCATTGTTCTATCCCTCCCAGTCTGATCCGCGGATCAAGATACCGATAACTCAGATCGGTGATTAAATTCACCAACACGTAGATAATAGCCATCCACATGACATATGCCTGAATAATCGGATAATCCCGCATATTGATGGCGTCCACTGCCATTTTCCCGACGCCGTCCCACATGAAGATAGATTCGACAATAGCCGTACCACCCAGCAGAGAGCCGATGGAAAGCGTCAGCAGAGTAATAATCGTCACGAGGGATGCCTTCATGACGCTTTTCATCATGGTCGTCGAGAACTTCACACCTCTTGCCTTTGCACCAAGCACATAGTCCTTGCTCAGCTCGTCAAGGACTGTCGCGCGAACCTGCCGCAGATACTTGGCCGACATAGCTATCGCAAGCGTAAGGGATGGGAGAGCCACGCTCTGCAGGCTGACGCCTTTGGAAATGACCGGAAACCAGTTCAGCCGAATGGCGAACAGGTACATCAAAAGAAGAGAAACAAAAAAATTCGGCAGAGAATTGCCAATAAAGCTTGCTGTGCGAATCACATAATCGGTTGCCTTGTTCTGTTTGATGGCAGACCATATCCCAAGCGGAATCGAAATGATCACTGTAAGCAGGATGGAGACGAGTGTAAGCAGCAGAGTGGCTGGTAGCTTGGAAACGAAGGTTGAGAAGACCGGTTTATTGGAAACATAGGAAGTACCCATATCCCCCCGGAGCAGATTGCCGAGCCAGGAAAAATACTGTACGATAAAGGGCTTGTCTAAGCCAAGTTCCTCTCTTGCCGCATCGATCATCTCTTGCGAGACCGTGCCACTTGTATTTTCCATCTTTTGTTCGACCACATCACTGCCCGCAATCCGCATCATGCCGTATGACAGAAACGTAATTGCCAGCAAGATCGGGATCAACTGCAGCAGCCGCCTGAGAGCGTAGTGTTTCATGGTCATGCCTCACTTTATGTTGCAAATCAAGTTATAAGATGACGTATTACTTATAAGCGGCGATCGTGAAGATCGGTGTGGGATTGAAGAATTCATCGATCTCAGCATAGATACGCTTATATACGCCCGTATCGACCGTGACGCGCTCAAAACCCGCTTCGATGAGCAATTGCACATCCCACTGCGGCCTCGGCCCGTGATATGCGCCGACCTCCGCGGTGATGGAATCATTCTCCGCTTTCATATAATCGGGGACCAGCTTATGAGCATGGTTTGCGGGTAGTTCATGCTCCTTCCCATCCTCCAGTGCGGCGCTGTAATCCGCGTCGAAGTTGATTAAAACACCTTCCGGCCGCAATAGCTTGTACCACTCCCGGTAGGCCTTCTCTATATGCGGCAGCGTCCAGGTCAGGTTACGAGTGACCAGCACATCGAAGCTTTCCGGCGGGAAAACCGGTGCCTCTGCATCCATGAGTCGAAAATCAACGGTCAATCCAAGAATAGAGGCCATATGCTCAGCGTGCTCGATCATATCCGGCGTTAAATCAATGCCGGTTACTTCATGTCCTTCAGCAGCAAAAACACAGGCAAAAAAACCGGTTCCAGTCCCTATGTCCAGAACACGCAGCGACTTATCCGTAGAAAGATATTTTTGAAACTCGGCAAGCCAGCGGTCTTTCTTCTCACTGGCAAATTCACGAAGCCGCTGCGCCTCAAAGCCCTCCGCTCGCTGAGACCAATATTGTATTACCCGATGCTTAATATAATCCATTTTTGAATCCTCTTTCGCATTCCGTGTTGTCTGGTAATGTCAACACTAATCGCACCATGTCAAAAAAGAGCATATTCAGCAAAATATTATACTGCCCGCCGCTTGCGTTTGTAAGCCTCCCCGGGGGATATTATTTTGCTTTTTTGCCGTTATTTGTGTGCAGAGCAAGATCACATATCCCCCCTCGGGGCTTGTTTTGCCAGCTGACACATGATAATTTATATAATTATTAAAGTATATTTGGAGCCGCTATGGAAGTCAAAGTTATCGCCGGCCATAAGCTGACACCCGGGAAAACCCTAAAGGATCACATCCATGTAGAAGGCACTGAGCTGCATGTACCCCATGTACTGCTTTGTGGACAACATAGGGGGCCTACTGTCCTCATCTCTGCAGGCATTCATAACGCCGAATATGTAGGTATCCAGGCAGCAATTGAGCTCAGCAACGAACTGGATGTGGGAGATCTGCATGGTAATGTTATCATCCTGCCTCTTGCCAATCGATCCGGCTTCGAGAATCGCACCATGTCCATGGTCTACGAGGATGGGAAAAATTTGAATCGAGTCTTTCCTGGCAACTGGGAAGGCAGTGAAGCCGATCGGCTCGCCGCCATGCTCTTTGAGGTGTTCATCCAAAACGTGGACGCTTATATTGACCTGCATAGCGGCGATGGATATGAGACGTTAATCCCTTACGCTTACTACCTGGGCGATACTCCTGCAGAAGAACAGGCCCGCAAAATGATTGATTGCATCAATACGAAGTATTATGTCCGCTCCCGTTGCCGCACTGGCGGAGCCTATAATTTGGCTTCCGTCCATGGCATACCCAGCGTACTTATTGAGCGGGGACAGCTGAGCCTGTTCAGCCGCGATGAAATCGAGGCAGATAAGGCCGATGTAAAAAACATTCTGCGCTGCTTAGGGGTGCTTCCCGGTAAGCCAATCTCCTATAGCAAGACGCAGCTTTTCGAGTACAGTGATGATGCACCTTGTACCGGCTGTTGGTATCCCGAGAAGCAACCCGGCGACTATTTCATCCAGGGAGAGAAGTTAGGCGAGATCCGGGACTATTTTGGCAACGTGCTGTATACCGAATATGCGCCACAGAATGGCATTTTGCTGCATCAGTGTGCGTCACTAAACATTATAGAGAAAGGACCGATGGTGACTTACGGTGTCCCAACAGACGATAATATCTGAAAACAGAGCGTATTGGACGAATCGGGCTTCCGGCTATTCAGAGGTTAATAGGCAAGAACTGACTACAGAGCAACACAGAAAATGGAGTAATTGTCTCTATACGGAGATAAGGAGACAATTTCCCGAGAGAACAGCAGACTCATTACGTGTATTAGAAATTGGTACCGGACCAGGCTTTTTTGCTATTATTTTAACCGAGATGGGTTGTAATGTGACTGCTATTGATTTGACGCCAAATATGCTCGTTGAGGCAAAAAAGAATGCCGGCCACTTGGCCGACAAAATCAACTGGGTAGAAATGAATGCAGAGACCCTTTCTTTTGAGGATGCTTCTTTCGACGTAATAGTCAGTCGCAACTTAACATGGAATCTTCCTCATCCAGAGCAGGCTTATGCCGAATGGGCGCGGGTATTAAAACCTGGCGGATTGATGCTTAACTTTGACGCCAACTGGTACAGCTACCTCTTTGATGACGTTGCTAGGGAAGCATTTACGCAAGATCGACGGAATACAGCGGAGCATGGCTTTAAAGACGAGAACATTGGCGATAATTTCGATGTGATGGAGGATATCGCCCGTCGTGTTCCATTGTCTTCCATCGTCAGGCCGGGCTGGGATGTTAAAACTCTTTCGGGGCTTGGATTAGCTGTAACGTCCAATGATCAAATCTGGCAGCAAGTGTGGTCCGAGAAGGAAAAGATAAGCTTCGCTTCAACGCCTTTGTTTTTAGTACGTGCTTCAAAAAACGAAGTCTCTAGGTGATTTGTTCAGTAAATGCCAACAGCAAAGCCGCAAAATATTGGCAAAAACTACTGCTTGTCATAGGAACTTTTTAACCGCAAGCTGAAATTCCTCTACCGCGTCAGTATTTCCTTCTTCAATAGCATGGACAATACAATGTGTCATATGCTCATTTATAATCTCTTTTCCGAGATTTCTGAGCGCTGATGTGACGGCAGATATTTGAATCAAAACATCGGAACAATCTTCATCGTTTTCTATCATCGCTTTAACATGCTGTAAATGTCCAATTGCACGCGATACGCGATTTAGTTGACGTTTCTTCTCTTCAGGAGAATGATAATGATTGTGGCTATCAAGTTGTGATTCCCGCACCTCATGAGTGTGTGTAATGATATGCCCATCACTATCAATATGTGTGTGAGTATGTTGGCTCAATTATTAATCCTCCCTTCAGTATTAGGCTGATGTTTTCTCTATATTATATTCGAAAATATAAATATTATCAAGATATGGCAGAAGAGACCGGAAAGCCGAGCTGATGGCTTTCCGGTAAATTTATTGAGAATAACGGCTTTAAGGCTGATAGTTGTTATCCAGATTTCAGATAATATGGGAATTCGCAGAATCTCCCCTTGACAAATCAAGTCTTGTCTGTAAATACAAATAAATAAACTAAAATGACTCCCGGCGGCGTCATTTTAGTACCATAAAAGTGTAATTGATAGGGAGTGATTATCCCTGTCAGTTGCACTTATTTTTTATAATAAGGGGAAGTAATTGGTCTGACGTGCTTCTTTTTGGATCCATGCATCCGTCAATAAAACTGTCAGCCAACCCCCTTATTATAAGCATTCGATTAAATGAGCGTTTTGCGGATTATTAAAAACATGAGACACATTGCTTTATATAAGAAATGGAGGATTACAGCATGATTTTTGACAGAAATGAAAAGAAGGAAGTGATTGCCCTGCTGGGGGCAGGGAGCATGGGATGCGCCGTTGTAAGAAGGATCGCGGCAGGCAGGAAGATCCTTTTGGGCGACATCAGCGCAGAAAACCTTGAAAAAGTCTCCCATGATTTCATTTACAGCGGATACGATGTTGAAACCATGATCGTAAATGCCCTGAAAAAGGACAGTATAGAGGCTTTTGCAGAAAAGGCGGCCTCTTTCGGACCTGTGAAATACTTTATCGATACAGCAGGGGCTTCTCCCAATCAGGCAGAGCCGGAGCATATACTGGCTCTGGATATGGTGGGGACCGGCTATGCGGTAGATGCCTTCGGTAAAGTGATGGCAGAAGGAGGAGCCGGTCTGATCGTAGCCAGTCAGACCGGATACATGTTCCCGATTCCTTATGAAACGGAACTGGAGATTCTGAATACGCCCACTGAAAAGCTGATGGATCTGCCCATTATGAAAGAGACAGCCAAGAAGAGGTCAGGCCTGGCTTATATGATCGCAAAAAGGGTCAATCACCTGCAGGCCCAGAAAGCAGCCGCAACCACCTGGAAGGCACGACGTGCCAGGATCAATACCATCAGCCCGGGCGTGATCGTAACACCCCTTGCATATGATGAATTCAGCGCGGCAGGAGAGGGCTATCAGAAGATGGTGGATGCATCCGCAGCGGAGCGCTGCGGTACTTCCGATGAGATCGCAGAAGCAGGAGCCTTCCTCCTCGGAGAACATGCAGGATTCATCAACGGAACAGATCTGCTGATCGACGGCGGTGTTATTGCTTCTATAAGGACAGGCGTTTTCAGGCTGGGCGGCTGAAGCCGAAACATAAAAACGAATAGATTTACCAATCATAATGAGTTATAACAGGAGGCTTCTCTTATCGGCAATCTCGAAAGAAGAGTCCGGCTCAGTACGGATCCCGGACAGGAAGTGTATGGCCGGCATGAAAGTGATTCGTGCCGGTCTCATTTTGTCTGCCTATAACAATTCCTTCAACCTTTTGTCTTTTTTATATTGACATAGTGTCAGTATAAAATTATAATAACTGTGACAGGCCGGAGAGGTCTGTCAGTCAGCTGTAATCATTTAAGAAAATACATCGTTCGCCGGCAGAAGACCGGGAAAAGGAGGATTTATCATGGAAGAAAAGAAAATTGTTCAGACAGCAGGACATGAACAGCTGGGTGAATTCGCCCCTCAGTTTGCTCATCTCAATGATGACGTACTCTTCGGAGAGGTATGGAACGATGATTCCATTGACATAAAGACCAGGTGCATCATCACAGTTATGTCCCTGATGGCATCCGGCATTACGGATTCTTCTCTGACTTACCATCTGGAGAACGCCAAGGCCCACGGCGTTACAAAGAAAGAAATCGCAGGAATCATTACCCACGCAGCCATGTATGTGGGCTGGCCCAAGGCCTGGGCTGTATTCCGCCTTGCCAAAGAGGTCTGGAAGGAAGAAGAGTCTGCCCTGACGGAAAAGGACAGATACCAGAATACCATTGCCTTCCCCATCGGAGACCCCAATCCCTTCGGTCAGTTCTTTGTAGGACAGAGCTATCTGGCACCCTTATCCACGGAACAGACTCCCGTTTTCAACGTGACCTTCGAGCCCGGCTGCCGCAATAACTGGCATATCCATCATGCGAAAAAGGGCGGCGGCCAGATGCTGGTCTGCATCGGCGGAAGAGGCTACTACCAGGAGTGGGGAAAAGAAGCCGTGGAAATGGTGCCCGGAACCGTGATCAATATCCCTGCCGAGGTCAAGCACTGGCACGGTGCCGCTCCCGATTCCTGGTTCTCCCACCTGGCCGTAGAAGTGGAAGGAGAGGAGACCAGCAACGAGTGGCTGGAACCTGTTTCCGACGAAGATTACGGCAGACTGAAATAATAAGTAGGAGATCGTTTTGAAGAGAATCATAGCTTTACTGCTGGCCTCCGCGCTGGCTCTTGGACTTTCCGCATGCGGAGGCGGTAAAGGCGCCTCTTCCGGAAAGGCTGCTCCCGCACAGGAAGTAACTGCTGAACCTTCAGCGGAAGAAGCCGCTCCGGAAGCTGAAGAAACAGAAAATAAGGAAGAAGTAGCCCCTTCCGCAGAGGATACTGCTTCCGATAAAAATCATGAAGATACTGCCGCTCCTGCAAAGGATGTGCTGGTCGTATATTTCTCCGCCACCGGCAACACAAAGGCTGTAGCCGAAAAGATCGCCGCCATCACTGACGCGGACATTTATGAGATCAAAGCCGCTGTAGAATATACGGAAGCGGACCTCAACTGGAACAACAGTGACAGCCGCACCACCCACGAACAGGACGACCCTTCCGTAAGACCCGAGATCGGCTCTGATCCCGTGTCTTTGGAGGGCTATTCCACAATCTATATCGGCTATCCCATCTGGTGGGGAGAAGAGCCCCGCATTATGGATACCTTTGTGGAAAGCTTAAGCTTTGACGGTATCCAGATGATTCCTTTCTGCACTTCCAGCTCCAGCGGAATGGGAAGAAGCGGAAAGAATCTGGCAGAAAACGCCGGAAGCGGAGACTGGCAGGACGGAAAACGGTTCGATGCCGGTGCATCGGAAGATGAGATCCGTTCCTGGATCGAAGAAATGAAGTAATCTGAATAATCATGACATCTGAAGGAGCTTTTTTTTAAAGGTAAAAGAGATACAAATAAGCTGAAAAGGATCATCGACGTTTCCGTGAATTTCTCAAAAAACGGTAACGCAGGTAATTAGATTGCTTTATTATTGATG